>JAYQEA010000021.1:17358-43346 GCA_038138625.1 Roseivivax sp. | reverse complement strand
TCTTCGTCTACGAAGGCTTGTGTTGTGTAGACCTCTGCCGGCATGGCACGTGCATGCTCAAACGGCAGGGCCGAATTCTGCCGCAATGCTTCAACCGGATCGACGCTATCTTTCGCCATAATCAATGCTCCTGGGATGGGACGGTCCGTCCTGGGGATCTGTTTGACATAGGAAAGATGAGGCACCCGCCTGCGCGAGACAAGCATCACAGCGACGCTTGGGTGTCGGCCTTAGACGTTTTGCCCAAAAATTGGCCCCAATGGCCCCATGCGCATGCCAGGTCGTAAACATCGGTAGTGTGACGCGTCCAGCCGACAGGGGAACACACCCGAGGCTTCGACACAGATCACACCACGTGCTCCGGGTTCAAAATCAGCCCGGAAATGGGCAGTGCTTTTCACGCCCACCAAAGGGACGTCCAGCGGCTCTGCGCCGAAATGGGTAAACAACGCCCTGTCCAACCCCTGAACCCGGACCGAACTGACAACCACGCGCACCTGCGTTCCTACGACTTGTAAAAGCGCGCTTGGTCCCAAACTGGCAATGCCTCCACCATACATTTCACCGATATAGGGAACCTGCCCATCACTAAGCTGCAGCACCTTGAAATCTGCATGCAAAGGCGGATCGTCACAGGTACCTGATCCGGCCCCGAGCGACAGATATAGATCTTGTCCAAGACCTGCTTTATGCGCTTGTTTCGCAGCCTCCGGGTCACATAAGACACCCAAGATTGCTTCTGCGTTTGCCTCTATAAACGCATGCAGCAAACCAGTTGTGTCAGAGGCCCCGCCAGCACCGGGATTGTCTTGAACATCGGCCAAAATGACCGGACCCTGACCGGACATGGTTTGTGCCTTTGCGACCGCCGACCTCGCATCCACCAGCTGTGTCTGAAACAGAGGCTCGGCCTGACAAAGCCGCGCCAGCGCGGACTCGGCCAAAGAGGATGCCTGCTCGGGTGTGTTAGCATAGGCCAGGACTGCGGGGCCGCAATCTGCAATATCGGCAGCCGTAAACCCAAGCGCCATGTCCACATAAGACCCAACAGAATCAGAGTCTTCCAAAGCGCGATACAGCGCATCGCACGGGGCCATTCCAGTCGCCTGCGCGTGCAGAGGCACAAGAAATGGAGCCTGCCGAAAGGCGGGATGAAACACCTCACCCTCTAAAACCTGCACCAAGCGGCGCAGGCAGCGCGCACCTGTCGCTGCCATGTCCAGATGCGGGTATGTCCTGTAGATTGTGATACAATCGGCAAGCTCTATCAACCGGGCGCTTAGGTTTGCATGCAGATCCAAACTAATGCCTATCGGCAGATCCGGTCCCAGTTCGGCTCTCAGTCGCTCCAGCAGCGCGCCTTCTCCGTCAGGAAAGGACTGCGTGACCATCGCACCATGCAGATCAAGATAGAGCGCATCCACAGGGCCTGCAGCCTCCAGTTCTGCCAGGATGATGTCACCGATCATATCAAAGGCATCATCTGTCACCGGTCCGCTGGGCTCGGCTGCGCACCACAGCAGGGGATGACAAAGAATGTCACCGCGCACCTGCGCTTCGGCCAAGGCCCCGGCAATCGGTAGGTTCATACCATGTGTCTCGCGGGCCACTTCTTGGCCCTGCAAAAGACGCGGCCAGCTGTCCGCCATGAGAAATTCCTGAACGCCCGCAAGGTTGGGCGCAAAGGTATTTGTCTCGTGCTGCGCCCCCGCAAAGGCAATGCGCCATGTCATCCTTAGTCTCCCTTTGTCACCACATCCCGGCAGTATGAATTTTGACACGTCATATCAGATGACATCGCGTGTCTTGACCCAATCCTTGTTAAAACGCGCAAAACGCGCGGAGCGTGCCGGTCAATGCATGGATGTCTGACGCAACGTTGAGCAGGCATTTTCCTCCAAGATGTGATTCACTTCACGCAAACAACACGAAAGACCATTCAATGCTGGATATCAAGATCACCGATCACGTGGCGCAGGTTACTCTTGCACGCCCTGAGAAAAAGAATGCCATCAATTTTGATATGATGGATGCTCTGACCGCTGGTGCGCAGCAGATAGCCGACGAACCATCGGTGCGGGCGGTGGTCATGTCCGGCGCAGGGGATTGTTTTTGTGCGGGCATTGATTTGGAGCTATTGCAAAACGTGGCCAGCCGGATGGACGACACCAAACGACAGATGCGCGTCGAAGTCCAAGACGGTCTGGGAAATCTGTTCCAGCGCCCATTCTTGGCATGGCGTGCCTTAAATGTACCGGTTATCGCGGCGATCGAGGGTGTGTGTTATGGCGCAGGGATGCAATTGGCATTGGCTGCCGATTTTCGTATCGCCGGACATGACGCCCGCTTGTCAATCATGGAGGCAAAATGGGGCCTTATTCCTGACATGGGTATTACCAGTATGCTTCCCGGTCTGATGCGGGCCGATCAGGCAAAAGCGCTTTTCATGACGGGCCGTGTTCTTGACCCCGCGCAGGCTCAGAATCTTGGGCTTATCACCGAACAGGCCGAGGACTCCCATGCCGCGGCCCTTGCCATGGCCCAGGATCTGGCAGGGCGTTCGCCCGAAGCCGTCCAAAGTTCAAAGCGATTGGTTGATGCGGCTTGGGCGACTGACCGGTCTTTGTTGGCACTGGAGGCGGAATTGCAGGCAAACCTCATGGGATCGCCCAACCAGATGGAAACCGTGATAGCCCAGATGCAAGGGCGTCGTCCGGTATTTAAATAAAGATTGCGCCGTCTGCGGCGCAAAACCTGTCCGGTCTAGATTGTGCGCCGCAGACGGCGTGCAACAAGGACCAAACTGACCGACAGCAAAATACACCAAACCCCGTGTCCGACACCTTGTGCCGGAAAATCAAACCCTCGGTCTATCAGGTCGCCTGTCACCCACGGCCCCACGGCCGAACTGATCACCATCAAAGCCGTCATCAATGCGCGTACGGATCCAAGGTGGCGTGTGCCATAGACAACCGGTAAAAAGGCACCCCAAAAAGTATTGATCAACCCTTGGCTGATCCCCATGACGCTTAGAACCAGACCCCACATGATCGGACTGCCAGATGGACCGATCAAAAGCATCGAAACACCCATAGGCAGCAATAAATATGGCAAAAGTCGTTGCGGGCCAAACCGGTCACAAACAACACCGGACAAAAGTGAACTGGTTACGGCAACCAATGCGTAAAGCGGATAGGCAGCCGCAAGGGCGACAAGGCTCCATCCCTTGACCTCTGCCACGTGAACCTGATGAAAAAATACGACTGTCCCAATCCATCCCGGCGTCAGCGCAAGCGGCAGCAAGGCCCAAAACAACCAGTGGCGTAAAACGTCTCCTCGGGTCCAGTGGCGCCCAGCCAACCCCGATAAGGCAGAAACGTCAGCCGAATCTCCAATTGGGTCACGCTCTTTCGACAGCAGCCAAAACAAAAGTGGCAGAAATCCGAGTGCCAGAAGCCCCCCCACACCCGCAAATCCCCACCGCCAGCCAAACCATGTAACCAGAGCAATCACTGGCAAGGGTAAAAACGCCTCGCCCACCTGATAACCTAAGGATGCAAGCGCCACGGCGCGTCCCCGTGTTTTGACAAACCAACGTCCCATCGCGGTCACGGACATATGCGTAAACATCCCCTGTCCGCAAAACCGCAGAAGGAAAACGGCAAACCCTAAAAACCAGACTGTCTGCGCAGCCGCCATGATCAGACAGGCTGATGCAAAAAGCGCGGTAATCCCCACAACCAATCGCCGCAAGGGAACCGTGTCAGCAAGGCCTCCTCGCATCAAAAGCAGTCCGGCAGAACTGAGTGTGGCGATCATATAAATCCAGCCCCAATCACCATCGCTTAGTCCATGGGCCGCGCGGATTTCGCCAGCAAATAGCGAAATGAACCACGTTTGGCCAAAGCTCGACCCAAAGGCCAACACAAACCCAGCCGCCAACCATCGGGCATTTTCTGCAAAAAATCGCAACATAGGGCCCGCCCTACGCTGTTGTATACAGTACTGGCAAGTCCCTGTTATGATCCCACCCCGACATCTTGTCTCCACATCTTGCCCCGACGCACATCACCCGCTAGTAGTCATTGTGTCGTCTTAGGAGGTCCCCATGGACAAATTTGAAACCCTCACAGGTGTTGCAGCACCCATGCCGCTGGTGAATATCGACACCGATATGATCATTCCCAAACAGTTTTTGAAAACAATCAAACGGTCGGGCTTGGGCGTGAATCTTTTCGACGAGATGCGTTTCAATCCGGACGGTAGTGAAATTGAGGATTTTGTCCTGAACCAAACACAATATCGCAGTGCACAAATTCTTGTCGCCGGGGATAATTTTGGATGTGGCAGTTCTCGCGAACATGCACCTTGGGCCCTGAAAGATTTTGGGATTACAGCGATCATTTCGACCTCTTTCGCTGATATTTTTTATAATAACTGTTTCAAAAACGGGCTTTTGCCGATTGTTCTTCCGGAAGAGGCTGTGGCCGTTTTGATGAAAGACGCGGAAAAAGGGGCAAATGCCCGCATGACCGTGGATCTTGAGGCGCAGACCGTCACCTCATCCGACGGAGAAGTTTTCTCGTTTGAAATCGACTCGTTCAAAAAGCATTGTCTCATTGAAGGTTTGGATGACATCGGTTTGAGCATGGAAAAAGTAGCCTCGATCGATGCCTACGAGGCGCAAAGCGCACAAAACCGTCCCTGGGTCTGACAGCAGGGCTTGCACTATGTCCATACGCGCGACCGAAGCGCTATTGCGTGCTCTGCTTGTCGTACTTGTGGTCGTAGCGCCGATGATACTTGTGGCACCAGATTGGTCTTTTGGCCCGCTTGTCGCGTTTTTTGCTGCAGGTGGAGCCCTTTTGACATTTGTCGAATATGCGACCCCAGTGCCCAGCATCGTATCGTTTTGTGCAGCGCCGCCCTACAATAGGCTTCGGTTCTTGGCGCTCAGCATGATGTTATTGGGCGGAAGCCTGCTACACCTTATGTTGGCAAAGCCACATATGGCGGAATTCATGCAAACTCTTGAAAATGTGGCGGTGATGAACGGGTCTCCGGCACATCTTCTGATTTGGGTTGTGGACAACGCAGAAGACAAAGCCAATGTCGCTTTGCTCTCAACTTGGGGCTTTCTCGTCGCAGTCTTCACATGTGCCATGTTGTATCTGGTCATAAAAAATATGAATTGGCCTTACCAGAATGCATCCTTTCAACAATTTACTAATTTCCCGCGCACGGCTGATGGATCACCCGTGCCGCCCGTGCAATTTCAAACTTATGCAATCGTTTACTTTTTATTAGGACTTTCAGCGCCAATGATTGGCGCAATGCTGATCTGGCTGTCGCCGCCCCTGGTGACCTCTTTGGGTCCAGCACATCCAATGCTCACAATTTGGATCGTAACCGCATGGTCCATGATACCAACTTTCCTCATTCTTCGTGCGCTGGCGTTTCGACGCATCGCACAAGTCATTTCCGATCAAACGGAGCGGGAAGAGCAGGTCTCTGCCTCTTAGCGTTTTTGTGGGTGGCAGTCTTACCTGTGGTAAGTGTGGCCGAGACTTTACGCATCGCCACATGGCATGCACCGCTGTCCCGAAAGGGGCCGGGCTTGCTGCTGCGTGATATCCTGAGAGGAACGGACGAAATTTCAGAGGTAATTCAGGTTTTGCGGTCCGTAAATCCGGACGTAATTTTATTGACCAAGTTTGACTACGACCTCGACGGGGTGGCGGCTCGTGCCTTATCCGATGCGATTTGGCCGCTTGCCGCAACTTATGTTTTTGCCCCGCGCCCGAACGGCGGACGACCCTCGGGCGTGGATCTGGACAACAATGGCCTTTCATATGAGGCAAGGGATGCACAAGGCTATGGCACGTTTAATGGACAGCGTGGGGTGTTGGTGCTGTCCAAAGTTCCTATAGCGACCAACTTGGCCCGTGACTGGTCACATCTTTTGTGGGCAGATATACCAAACAGTAGAATGCTGCCGACCGATCCGGGCCGCGCGGTCCAGCGTCTCTCTTCCAGTGCCCATTTGGCTGTTCCTCTCGCGACCGTTCCACCGCTTTGGATACTCGGGTTCGCGGCAACCCCCCCTGTTTTTGATGGCCCCGAGGACCGTAATGGCCGCCGCAACGCGGATGAAATCGCATTTTGGCAACAGGTATTTGACGGTAAACACGGGCCGGTTCCCGGGCCGCCCTTTGTCCTTGCAGGACTTGCCAATCTGGATCCTGATCGCGGCGAGGGGCTGACAGAAAGCATCCGCAGCGTGTTGAATGATCCGCGCCTGCAAGATCCTTTGCCCAAGGGACCCTTTGGCACCGCAACCGTCGACTGGGAGGAACCAACCCCCGGTCGTTTGAGGGTCAGCTATGTCCTGCCATCAGAAAACCTCGACCTGCATGACAGCGCCGTGCATTGGTCAGATATTGGCGGCACGCACAAGCTTGTTTGGGTCGATCTGGTCTGGCCTCCAAAATAACGGCTTGCGACACGGTGCAAACAACCCGCATGCGCGGTGACAAGCTCAGAATCCGGAGACAAAACTGGCATCGAAAATGGTTGCGAAAGCGCGCAGTTTCTTGACGCCCAGCCCCCACATCGCTACGCCCATTCGCGACAGAGTGCAAAGGACAGATTCCATGACCAACCCCTCCATTCTTATTCTGCCAGGTGATGGCATAGGGCCCGAAGTTATGGCCGAGGTTCGCAAGGTGATCGATTGGTATGGAGCCAAGCGCGACATGGTGTTTGATGTCTCCGAGGACCTTGTGGGTGGCGCGGCTTATGACGCGCACGGGACACCGTTACATGATGACACCATGGAAAAGGCGCAGCAGGTTGATGCGGTGCTGCTTGGTGCTGTCGGAGGCCCGAAATATGACGATCTGGATTTCAGCGTAAAACCCGAGCGCGGCCTGCTGCGTTTGCGAAAGGAAATGGACCTGTTTTCCAATCTGCGTCCGGCGCAATGTTTCGATGCACTCGCTGATTTTTCGTCGTTGAAGCGTGATGTCGTGGCGGGGCTGGACATTATGATTGTCCGGGAATTGACCTCTGGCATTTATTTCGGAGAGCCGCGCGGCATTTTCGAGGAAGGCAACGAGCGCGTGGGGATTAACACGCAGCGCTATACCGAAAGCGAAATAGACCGGGTTGCGCGATCAGCCTTTGAATTGGCACGCCGTCGGGGGAACAAGGTTTGCTCGATGGAAAAGGCAAACGTTATGGAATCCGGTATTCTTTGGCGCGAAGTCGTGCAGAAGGTGCATGATGAAGACTACCCTGATGTTGAGCTTAGCCATATGTACGCAGACGCAGGCGCAATGCAGTTGTGTCGTTGGCCTAAACAGTTCGATGTCATCGTGACGGACAATCTGTTTGGCGATCTGTTGTCAGATGCAGCAGCGATGTTGACAGGATCGCTTGGCATGTTGCCCTCGGCCAGTTTGGGCGCGCCCATGGCGAATGGCCGGCCAAAGGCGCTTTATGAACCCGTCCACGGCTCTGCACCGGACATCGCCGGTACCGGCAAAGCAAACCCAATTGCCTGTGTGCTGAGTTTTGCCATGGCTCTTCGGTATAGTTTCGACCAAGGTAAAGAGGCGAGCCGCCTTGAGGACGCCATTGAAAAGGTACTGGCTGATGGACTGCGTACAGCAGATTTGCTGGGCGAAGACGGGGTGAACCCGGTATCCACATCGCAAATGGGCGATGCCATTGTCGCGGCTTTAGACGCCAGTCTATAATCAGATGCGTGGGGTGGGCGTCGTGCGTGCCCCACACAGCCACCACCAAGGTGCATAACGGCTATGATGGTCGCAACCTCTAAGCCGTGTTGACCGAATCCCCGTTTGTGATAGCGATGCTGGCGACCACAAAAGCGTCGGCATATTTTTTGTGCCCGCCAATCAACCGGGTTCCAATATGTCCAGCAATGCAACCGGAGCACTGACCGCTCTGCTCGCCTTTGGTATTTTCTCGACTCACGATGTCATCGTGAAAAGCCTTGGCGCAAATTACAGTGCGTTCCAGATCGTATTTTTCAGCGTTTTGTTCAGCTTTCCTTTGGTCAGCCTTATGCTCATCCGCGATAAAACCGCCGGGCATTTGCGGCCTGTGCATCCGTGGTGGACCGCGCTTCGGACGCTGGCTGTTTTGAGCACGGCGTCATCGGTTTTTTATGCTTTTTCGGTCCTGCCGCTGACCCAGGTTTATGCGATTCTTTTCACAGCTCCGCTGTTGATCACTGTACTGGCGATCCCAATTCTGGGTGAAACGGTGCGGCTGCGCAGATGGCTGGCCGTCATCTTTGGCCTTTGTGGTGTTCTTGTTGTGCTGCGTCCGGGGACGACTGATCTGACTTTGGGTCATGTCGCGGCCCTTGTGGGTGCAACAGGTTCTGCCTTGGCCTCTATCATCGTGCGTAAGATCGGTCGCGATGAACGCGATGTGGTGTTGCTGTTATACCCCATGCTTGCAAATTTTGTTGGTATGGGGGCGGTCCTGCCCTTCGTCTATCAGCCGATGCCTTTGCCACATTTGGGTGGTTTGGCACTCATGTCGGTGATGGCCTTTGCGGCCTCTGCGCTGATCATCCGTGCCTACAAAACCGCAGAGGCCGCAATTGTCGCCCCGATGCAATATTCGCAAATCCTATGGGCAACACTGTTTGGAGCCATTTTATTTGATGAAGTCCCTGATCTGTGGACTGGGATCGGTGCAGCAGTGATTATTTGCAGTGGAGTGTATATTGTCGCACGCGAAAGCGGTGGCACCGCCTCGCGCACCACGCCGGTTCTGCGCAGCCGGTCCCGTTTTGAAACTGGGACTGTGCCTCGGATTAAACTCCTGAACAGACTTTGGACCCGAAAATCCGAGCGCGTGTATTAAAAATTACATGCGCTGCCAGATGGTGGATGAAATCAAACGGTCAGACCTCTGTCTGACCATTCTCAACCTAAGGGCTGAAAGCTGATTGAGCATGGGCCAAAAGAATTGATGGCCAGTCACGTAAACCCAACATTCAGGATTTGGGGATCCTTGGTTCAAGGCGATCGTCTCTGCTTAGCGCGGTAATATTCGCACCGCGCGCGCAGCAGGTTGTGGCACATAAAAGCCATTCGCGTCAGCGCCCCACGGTCAAAAAGACGTCACTTGTAGGAAAGACAGCCTTAGATCCAGCTACCAACGCCCGCTATGCATCAAGATGTGCCAACGACGATGTCCTTGGAATGGATGTTTTTCGTCCCCATGATCATTTGCTGCAATAACGCGGAATGCCAGCCACACCGACAGGACCGCAAATAGAACTCCGCCAAGCGCTTGCCCTATCAAAATTCCCGGTGCACCGGCCAGAAGCGAGCCAAGAATGACGAATGGCCAGGTCCCGATGGTATTCTTGCCCCAATTGATCCATGTGGAATAGGTTGGCCGCCCGAGGTTGTTAAAGCCGGCATTAGAGGCAAAAAGTGCACCATTAAACAGATTGAACAAAGCCAGCGGACCGCAAAACAAATAAATCAGTGTCAGCGTATCGCCTGTCGCATCAAACAGCCCCGCGATCGGCGCCCGAAGAAGATACAGTATTCCAGAGGCCAGCAGCACATACACGGCAATAAACTGCAATCCTGCAATCAAGGCCCCGCGCACCCGGTCCATTTTTTTGGCCCCAAAGTTTTGTCCGATGATCGGTCCCAAGGCACCGGACAAGGCCAATACGACGCCGAAAGCTACAGGAATCAGGCGACCAATGACTGCCATTCCCGCCACCGCTTCGGATCCGTATTTTGACATCTCGCGGGTAACAATTGCGGATCCAACAGGTGTGGCAACATTGGTCAGAACTGCAGGTCCAGCCAATTTAACCACTGCCGAGAAATCTCGTACCATCAAACCAACCGACGGCACTGCAAATCCATTATGCTTAACGATGGCGGGATACACGGCAAATGCCAGCATAGTCACCCGCGCGATCACGCTTGCGATGGCGGCTCCCTCTAATCCAAGCGACAAGACAAAAATAAAGATGGGATCAAAAATTGCGTTGGCCAGCCCTCCAAACAAGGTCGCGTACATTGATCGGCGTGCGTCTCCATAGGCACGCAGTACAGCCATGGCTGCCATTGCAATCCCGACAAAGGCCATCGACGGCAGAATGATCCGCAGATAGCCCACCGCAAGATCTGCCACTTCGCCGCTTGCGCCCAGCCATCCGAGCACCAGATTCAAATTGGGAAGCAGAATGATTGGCATGATAATACCAGTCAATGCTGCGAAAACCGCAACCGATGTAGCATATTCGCGAGCGTCTTCTTCGTCGCCTGCTCCGATCGCGCGGGCGACCAGCGCACCAGCTGCAATTGAAAGACCGATATTGATGGAATTGGTAAAAAACAAAAGCGTAGAAGCGTAACCCGCAGCAGCAGCAAGAGATTCATGGCCCAACATCGAGATGAAAATCATATCGATGAGATCCACAGCAAAGATTGCCATCAGTCCGACCGAGGCTGTCAACGACATAGTCGTCACGTGACGCATCAGGCTGCCTTCCAAAAAGACCGCCTGAGCATGTTTCGTTTCTGCCATTTTGCCAGCCTCCGCAACCCTGCCGTGCACACTATAGCCCTAACCCAAGGCGTCAATCAGATAAGAGAAATAGAAAACGGCTGACATCCACGAAAGGGAAAGTACTGTCTTGTTTTTGCAAAAAAACCTACGTCTGACCAAACCAGAAAACAATTTCGCAATCTGATCAGTCCAACCGGTGACGCATCAGATATGTGTCCATGATCCACCCGTGATCTGCGCGCGCTGATGCGCGGCGCGCGATTATGCGCGGTGCGACCTCTGCTAACGGACCCTCTACAAGAATTTGTTCGGGCATACCCAGATAGGCCCCCCACCAGATATACACACCGTAGCTGTCGAGATTTTGAAAACTACAGGCTCCATCCAGCATAACTACCACTGTTGAACTGCCTTCAGGCCAGCCAAGGTCGCGCAATCGTCGCCCCGTTGTAACCGTCACCGCGCCATCTATGGTGTTGAACGGGATTGCATGTGCTGCGGTCAACGCTTGCAAGGCTGTTATCCCGGGCACCACGCGTACAGAAGGTGCCGGATGCAGGCGGGCCGCAATGCGCAAGGTGCTGTCATAGAGCCCGGGATCCCCCCACACCAAAAGTGCCACTTTGATCCCATCTTTTGGCAAGGCCAATTGCCAGCACTGTGCAATCCTGTCATGCCAATCAGCCACCCGATCCTGATATGGCAATGTCTCGTCCCGCACGGGCATGTCAAATTCGACAACCTGCGCCGTCGCTCCGCAAGAGTTCACAATAGAATGACGCATTAGGGCCAGATCATCTTTGCCCGGACCCTTGCGCGGGATGAGCACCACATCAGCATTCCGAAGAGCCTGTTGCCCTTCCAATGTTACATGCGCGGGATTTCCTGTGCCGATCCCGACAAGCCATAATTCCTGCATGACCGCTCCTTTAATCCAGATCGGCCAGCGGACCATATAAAATCAACGCCGCGGCTGATCCCACATCCAGCGACAAACGGTCTGCAAGATCACGGATGGTGCTCCGAACCACGCGCTGATCTGGTGTGCTGACCGCTTCGGCCAAAATGGCGGGATGATCCGCGGGCAAACCACGGGCCATTAAATGTGTCGCCAAGGCCGGAAAAGTACGCTTTCCCATAAATATCACGGTCGTGGCCAAGGGATCTGCCAAGGCTGCCAAATCCAAATCATCAGGCAGCCGTCCATTTGCATCATGTCCAGTGACGAACTGCACACGTCGCGCCGTGAACCGTCGGGTCAATGGTATACCAGCCGCAGCAGCGGCGGCCATTGCGGATGGAACTCCGGGGACAATATCGTATGGGATACCTGCGGCACGTACGGCTACCAACTCTTCTTCCAGACGCCCAAACAACCCTGCGTCACCGGATTTCAATCGCACAACCCGTTGGCCACTTGAGGCATAGTCTACCAACAGCTTGCTGACATGGTTTTGCTTGGGTGATGGACGTCCTGCACGTTTTCCCACCCCTACAAGATCTGCTCCCGTGCGCGCATGTGCCAAAATCGGGCCAGATGACAGATCGTCAAACAATACAGCATCCGCGCGCTGTAGCCTGTCCACAGCTTTTAGTGTCAAAAGCTCCGGATCCCCCGGTCCAGAACTCACAAAGCTTACATAACCGGTCATTTGGATTCTTCGCCCGTTATCAAGTGGAAAAATGTTCCCGTGACATGACCCCTGACAGATCCGGTTTCCGCAACGGGATTACCGTCTGCATCCATCACTTTTGCAAGTGGTGCATCAGGTTCCGCCAGAATCGTGGTGTAATGAAACTCATGCCCCCGCAGAACCGAGCCTGCATCAAAGCCCGGTATGGATTGTTCGAGGATTACGCGTCTGTAACCAAGATGAAATTTGCGTTTCTCGAAAGAGGTCTCAAGCCCCAAGAGCCCCACCATCTGGTGACGCGTCCCGCGTTTGTCCACAATTCCCTGACCAAGCGCCATGTAGCCACCGCATTCTCCATGGATGGGCTTTGTCTGGGCATGTGCTCTCAGGCCGCTTTGGAACCGGCTGGCATTCGCCAGTGTTCCGCCGTGTAATTCAGGATACCCACCCGGCAACCATACCAGATCAGCATCCTTAGCCGGGGGCTCGTCTGCAAGCGGTGAAAACGGTTTGATCTCGGCTCCAGCATTGCGCCAGCCTTGGACAAGATGGGGATAGGCAAAGCTGAATGCTGCATCCTGAGCGAGCGCGATGCACTGTGCTGGTGGATGAGGTAAGGGTGATTTTTGCGGCGTGGGTAGACCGGCTGCAGCCGCTTTTATTGCGTCTAAATCCACATGCGCGCGCAAAAACTCAGCGTAACCGGCGATGGCTGCATCCAGATCCGGATGTTCGGTGGCTTGCACTAAACCCAGATGCCGTTCCGGCAGTGCAAGATCCCCCCGTCGTGGCAAACTACCCAAAACCGTCAGCCCGGCCTGTTCCATGCCCAGTCTCGTCAGCCTTTCATGGCGCGGGCTGGCCACACGGTTCAGGATCACGCCTGCAAAAGGCAAGTCAGGCATATAGGCCTGAAACCCCAGCGCTGTTGCCGCTGCCGATTGTGCCTGCCCGCCCACATCAACCACCAAAACAACCGGCCAACCCATGCGGCGCGCGGTTTCTGCACTGGTGCCATGCCCGGATTGGCCTGCTGTGGCCACACCGTCATAAAGCCCCATAGAGCCCTCTGCCACGCAGATATCCGCACCTTGGGCTTGGCTCGCGATGGCCCCCAGCAGTTGCGGGCCCATCGCCCATGTGTCCATATTGTATGATGCGCGCCCACATGCAGCCTTGTGAAACGCAGGATCGATATAATCAGGGCCACTCTTAAACGGCTGCACGATCAGTCCATCCTCGGCCAACGCCCGCAACAGCCCCAACATCACTGTGGTCTTACCTGTGCCCGATGCCGGCGCAGATATCAAAATACCAGCCATATCAGTCGTCTCCATGTTGCCAGTCAGCCCAGGGGCTTTCGGCTGTCTGTGGGCGGTAGCGCCGGTCGTAATCGGCCGCGTAAAGCCGGCTTTCGCCAAAGCCCGCATTCGCCAATGTTGGCCCCACCAGAATAAGCGCGGTGCGTGTGATGTCTGATGGCACGGCTGTTTTCAAAGACCCAAGCGTGGTGCGTATCACCCGTTCATCCGGCCAACTGGCACGAAACACCACCGCAGCAGGACAATCCATCCCGTAGGCGGGTACCAGATCGGCAATCACCTGATCAAGATTGGAAATCGAAAGGTGAATGGCCAGTGTTGCTTTGGTTGCAGCAAAGGCGGCAAGCGTTTCGCCTTGTGGCATTGATGTCGCACGGCCCGGCGTGCGCGTTAACACAACTGATTGAGCCAGACCGGGCAGCGTCAGTTCCACCCCAAGCGCCGCAGCGCTTGCCGAAAACGCAGGTACACCGGGGGTTACGGTATACGGAATGCCCAAAGCCTCTAATCGCCGGATCTGTTCACCAAGCGCCGACCAGATTGACAAATCCCCTGAGTGAAGGCGCGCAATGTCATGCCCCTGGGCATGGGCATGCTGGATCTCATTTATGATCGCATCCAGATCCATGGGCGCGGTATTTATCTTGCGGGCCTCTGGCGGGCAATGATCCAGAACGGCCTCGGGAACGAGCGATCCGGCATATAGACACACACGACAGGCCGCAATCAGATCGCGTCCGCGAAGGGTCAACAAATCCGGTGCACCCGGCCCCGCCCCGATAAAGTGAACAGTCATTCTTGATCATCCCTGACAGCAAGAGCACAGGTCGCCAGCCTGTCACCTGAAACAATACGGCTTGCGAGCAGTTTGGCACCGGGCCCCGCGGCGGCCAAAGCGCAGGCTTCTGCCACGCTGCCCGTATTCCGCACGTTGTAGGATGCTTGAGAGTGGGTCAGGGTATTTTGTGCCGCCGCATTCTCAGCAGACACTGCCACCACCGGCAGACCCAGAGTCTGTGCCAGACCAGACAGCTTATGCACCTTGTCCGCTAGCGTTGCCAATGCATCCGGTTGGATGGTTGCTGCCAGATCAAAGGCGTCATGCAAACTCTCGACAGTCGCTTCAGCGCGAAATCCAAAACCTGCAACAATCATAATGTCAGGGTCCATTGTACAACAGGGTAACTGGCCGACCAACCGAGCCGGGGCCCCAAAGCGCCGGCTTTAGCCAGTTCGATCCGAAGCAGATCCCCACCATGCGCAAGCCGCGCAGCAGTCAGACATGCCTCGGATTCCAATGTCACAGCATGCGCCACCAACCGCGTTCCTGCGGGCAGACGGGTTATAAGAACATCAAGCAAAACCGAACTAAGACCACCGCCGATGAAAACTGCATGGGGATCGGGCAAGCCGTCCAGTGCAGCTGGGGCGGCACCTGTTACCACTTGCAAACGATCCACGCCCAAGCGCTTTGCATTCTGATCAATTCGTCCCGCGCGGTCCGCCCGGGTCTCGATGCTGATTGCTTCGGTTGAGGGATGGCTCAGCAACCATTCGATGGCAATTGATCCCGAGCCACCACCAATGTCCCACAGCAGTTGCCCCGGTAAAGGGGCCAGAGCAGACAGCGCCAAGGCACGCACCGGACGTTTGGTCATCTGGCCATCACTGTCGAACCATACATCCGGTCTGCCCGACACACAGGGCATCGCGGCACCATCGCCTGTCACGTGAATGGCTGCGCATACGGGGTGGTCAAATGTCTCTGCGGGCAGGGCCTGCGCCTGACAGTTTATGATCCGCTGGTGTGGCCCTCCTAGATGCTCCAGAACGCACAGCTGGCTGGCCCCAAACCCTGCTTTGACAAGATACTCCGCCAGCGCGCCGACCGCCGCGCCGTCCCGCAATGTTACAATCAGTCGGACATCTGGTGCCAGATGGGGGCGCATGCGGGCAAGGGGGGCGGCGTGCAATCCCAGACAGGCGACCCTTTCCAGCGGCCAGCCCATGTGCGCGGCGGTCAGTGCAAAACAGGACGGACCGGGCAAAGCTTGCCATTCGCCGTCGTTCAGATGGCGTGAGATGACGCTGCCTGCACCAAACCAGAACGGATCGCCAGAGGCCACAACCACCACATTCTGACCACGCAACTGCAACAACATAGGCAGGCCATCCGCAAACGGCACTGGCCATTCCATCCGGCGCGCCGCACCCAGACCCTGCACCAGATCCAGATGCCGGGGCGGTCCGAGGATCACACTGGCCTGCTGGATTGCAATCAGACTTGCAGGTGGTAGGCCCTCTGCGCCATCTTCACCCACACCAACGATCGTCAACCAAGGAGCCTCAGCCATGATCCACCTGCTGATATTGGGCGGCACCCAAGAGGCTTCGGCCATGGCCAAGGTCGTGGCCGACGCAAACCTGCGCGCTGTTCTGAGCTATGCGGGACGTGTGACGCGCCCGGCCCGACAACCCATCCCCTGCCGCATTGGTGGCTTTGGTGGGGTTCAGGGGCTGGCATCCTACATCCAGACCAACGATATTACGCATGTGGTTGATGCCACGCATCCGTTTGCCGCACAAATGAGCCGCAATGCGGTTTCGGCCTGTGCCCAGACCAAGACGCCGCTGATCGCCCTGACACGACCGCAATGGAAAGCGACAGAGGCGGACAGGTGGCGTCATGTTCCCGATCTTGAGGCCGCAGCCAAGGCTTTGCAGGGTCCCGCGCAAAACGTTTTTTTGGCTGTTGGTCGCATGCATCTTGACTGCTTTGCCACGCAGCCGCAGCACAGGTATCTTTTGCGGCTGGTGGATGAACCGCACACCCCCTTGCCATTGCCCAACGCCACACCTGTGATTGCGCGTGGCCCCTTTGCCCGTGCTGCGGACCGCGCCTTGTTGCAAAAGCATGCTATCGAGATTGTGGTCGCCAAAAACGCTGGAGGGGACGGCGCGCGCGCCAAGATTGATGCGGCGCGCGATTTGGGACTGCCGGTATTGATGATTGACCGTCCCAACCTGCCACAAAGACACCAGGCCACCATCCCGCAGCAGGTTCTGGACTGGCTGTCTCATTGTGGAACTGACCGCGGCGTGTAGATGATTGGTGGGCCAGTGCGGTCAATCATCCGGGTCCGGGACGAGCCCACAATCACCATCGTGCGCATGTCGGCCATTTCGGGTGTCGCTTGAGCCAGCGGCACGACTGTCAAAGCCTCATCTGGTGTACTGACCGCACGTGCAAACAGGATAAGCCGTCCGGGTTCGCAACATGATTGCAAAAGTTTGAGTGTCCGTTCAAACCCCTCTGGTCGCGACTTGGATCGTGGATTGTAAAATGCCATGGCAAAATCAGCCTCAACCGCAAGGCGTAACCGTTTTTCGATCACAGACCATGGTTTCAGGTTGTCACTTAAGTTGATGGTACAAAAGTCATGCCCCAGTGGCGCTCCTGCCCGCGCAGCCGCTGCCAGCATTGCAGTTATTCCCGGCAAAACACGGATATCGAGATCGCGCCAAGGGGCAGGGCTGGCTTCCACTACCTCGAATACAGCTGCCGCCATGGCAAACACGCCCGGATCGCCTGAGCTGACCACAACAACACGGCGGCCTTGGGACGCCATCTCAAGCGCATGATGCGACCGGTCCAGTTCGACGCGATTGTCACTGGGATGCAGGGTCAGCCCGCTTCGTGGCGCCACCCTTGCGACGTAGGGAATGTAGCCCACCACATCTGTCGCCTCGGCCAGCGCTGCCGACACTTCAGGGGTAATGAGTGCCTCACTGCCCGGACCCAAGCCTGCGATCGCCAGCCAGCCGGTCATTGCGACTGCTCCGTTTTGGTCTCGGGTCGGCGACCCTGTCCATGCACAACAATAATCGAGAAATACGGCGTCACTTTCCCGTCAAAGTCGGATAGACGACAGATTTTTTGGCCATCCTGGCTTGCAAATTCGACCAGCCACGCCGCGCTGAACCGTCCCGAGGCTTGCAAGGCCCGCACCACCTTGGAAAAGTTACGACCAATTTTCATGATCACCAGCGCATCGGCCTGTGACATATGACGGGCAAGCTTGTCTTCGGCCAGGGTCCCCGCCAGTATCGTCATGATATCATCGCCCCAGGTGATGGGGTGGCCGGTGGCCGTCCATGCAGCGGACATGCCTGTTACGGCCGGGACAACCTCGATCGGGCAGTGGTGCTGCATGCGGCTGTGAATATGCATAAAAGAGCCGTAAAAGAAGGGATCGCCTTCGGCCAAGACCACCACATCCTGCCCGGCATCGGTCAAGTGTCGCAGCGTGTCACACGACCGGTCATAGAAATCTGCCAAAACCGCGTTATATCGGGGATCGTTCAGCGGAATTTCCGTCGTCACCGGGTATTCCATTGCAATTTCGACCACGGTGGGTCTCAACCGACCCTCAACAATCGTGCGGGCATGTCCGGCACGACCTTTCTTGCGAAAATAGGCCACAACCCCTGCTTCGCGGATCAGTCGGTCGGCTTTTAGGGTCATCAGCTCAGGATCTCCCGGGCCCAGCCCCACACCATAGACGACGCCCGTCATTCGGCACGGCTCGCGATGGCATTGATGGCCGCCACCGTAATGGCGCTGCCACCCAGTCGTCCGCGGACGATCACACTTGGCACCGGTTGTGCAGACCATAGTGCGTCTTTGGATTCAACGGCACCCACAAATCCGACAGGGCAGCCTATGATCGCCGCGGGCCTCGGGCACTCCGGATCCTCAAGCATATTCAGCAGATGAAAGAGCGCGGTGGGAGCATTCCCTATGGCGACAAGAGCACCATGAAGATGGGGACGCCACAGTTCCAGTGCTGCGGCAGAGCGCGTTGTGCCCATATCCTGCGCCAGATCACGCACCGCAGGGTCCCGAAGCGTGCACAGAACCGCATTATCCGCCGGCAGGCGCGGTCTGGTGACCCCTTCGCTGACCATATGAGCATCGCAAAGAATCGGCGCGCCCGAGTGCAGGGCTGACCGCGCGGCGGCCACCATACCAGAACTGAAATGGATGTCGTGTTCCAGCCCAACCATACCCGCTGCGTGAATCATGCGAACGGCGACCTGCTCTTCGTCATGGTCAAAGCGATCCAGATCCGCCTCGGCCCGAATCGTGGCGAAAGACTGTTTATAGATGGCTGCGCCATTGGTTTCATATGTGTAGGGCATTCAGAGATCACGCATAAGATTGGGGATGCCGGCGGCAGGGACGCCACGTACCACGGGGTCATCCCACGGATTGCCCCCTGTCACAAGGTCGTAGGCGCCATCACGTGCCACAAGGGTCCATGCCGCCGGCGCAGGATGCGCGCACCCCTTTGTACAGCCGGATATGTGCAAAAGCCCCTGCGAGGGGAGCGCAGAGATAATAGTATCCGCAAGCCCGCGAGTGATCCCGTGGGCTTGCGGACAGCCCGGGGCACCAGTGCACGCACGCACGCGCAAAAAAGGATCAGCGGGGTCCGTCAAAAAAGAGGCCTCATCGGGCAGGTTACCCGCCGGTAGATACAGGGCCCGGAATGGCGTTATTCTGATCCAGTCAAATTGGGTGGCAAGCCGACGCAGAGCGTCCGAGGTGATGACACCATATCGCAATCCGACAAGCTGGCCGTCACCCAAAGCTCCAACAACAGCAGGCTGGTTTTGCAATGGCATCAAAGTGCCCTGCAGATCCTGTGGCAGGAGATGGGATTTGACAAATTCTTTCATTCGTCCACGCCCATCGGGCCCGATCCCACCACTTTGGACAAACCAATGCGCAAGGTCCAGAATGCGCGCGACAGCCTCTGTCTCGGACTGTATCGAACATCCCGTTTGAACACCCTGCGCGCGCAGCATCATCCCACAATCGCTTGGTTCAAGCCGGATATCGCCGCTTACACCGCTAAAAAGCCTCTGCGAACCGGTATCCAGAACAAACCCGAACTTTGCAGGTAATCGCGGCGCATCCGCAGCGGCCAGTGCCCGTGTCAGATCCCGCGCCAGCTTTGGCCCATCAAATTGGCCATTTCTGAGTGGTGAAAGGATGACATTTCTGCGCGTCTCGACTTCGGGCGAGGCATCCAGCCATCCCTGCGCCTGCAATTCTGCCTGTAATTCGGCAAGATGGCCCGGGTCTACCCCTCGCAATTGTACGTTTGCACGCGACGTGAGCTCCAGCGTTCCATTGGCAAAACGTGTGGCCAGATCCGCAAGAGCCAACGCCTGCGTACAATTTATCTCGGATCCCCAAGGCCGGATCCGCACGACCAATCCGTCTTCGGCCGCCATTGGGCGCAACGCGCCCGGGCACCACCCCTTTATTTGCGGCCGCGCAGTCATTCTGCCGCTGCCAAGGTCGCACGGATCGAATTGCGACGGCTTGCCCAAAGCCCCGCGGCATCAAGCGCGGTGAATTGCGCGTGCATGGCGGCCAAGGCTTGCGGGTTTTCTTGCGCCAAGAATTCAACGACCTTGGACTGTCCAAGGGTTGCATCGAAATACAGATCGAACAGATGCGCGGGCACCGCCGCTGCGAGTTGCGCAAATGCAGCCATATGGTCCAATGTTGCTGCAATTTCGGCCGCCCCGCGAAATCCATGCCGCATCATCCCAGAGATCCAGTCTGGATTCGCAGCACGAGCCTGCACAACCCGCGCAATTTCTTCGGTCAGACCGCGCGCGCGGGGCCTGTCCGGTCGTGTACTGTCCATGTGATACAGCGCTGCACTGCCGCCTGCGACGGACTGCGCAGCTGCAAAGCCTGCCTCATGGGCTGCGTAATCGCCCGCCAGCAAAAGATCTGTTTCAGGCAAGTCCTGTATGTGAACAAATGCCTCGGCTTTTGCCACACGTTCTGCGATTGCGTTTGGTGCATATGCGGGCTCTGCCATGTCCAACGCCCATGCACTGGCCGCAAGCCACGCTTTGCCAGCAGCCTCTCGCCCTGCATCCCCATAATCGTGCATGTCCGTGCCCATCCCAAGCCCGTAGTGTCCCGGAGCAGGGCCGAAAACACGTGGCTCTGCTGCGACATAGGGATTCCAATCGGGGGCTTCGTCGCGTTCGGCCAAGGCCTTGATAGCCTGCCCGAACAATGCAGACAGGGTCGGGAAAACGTCACGAAATAAACCCGAGACCCGCAACGTTACATCCAGACGCGGGCGGTCCAGTTCCGTAATAGGGAGAATTTCGACACCGGACACCCGCTCGGATCCATCGTCCCAAACCGGACGCGCGCCCACAAGTGCAAGCGCCATGGCAAATTCTTCACCCGCCGTGCGCATGGTGGCACTGCCCCATAAATCCACCACCAGCCCCGCGGGCCAATCGCCATGATCTTGCAAATGACGCCGCACCAGTTCATCGGCCAGTTTGCACCCCTGCGCATAGGCTGCCCGGGAGGGTACCGACCTGGGATCGGTTGAAAACAGGTTGCGCCCCGTCGGCAGCACATCACTGCGTCCACGATAGGGTGACCCGGCAGGGCCGGGTGCAATCGCGCGGCCCTCAAGCGCGCGCCCGAGTGCGCGTTTTTCAGCCTCGACCGAGGCCAAGACTTCCAAAGATGCATCCGCCGGCGCACGTCCCCAGACATGCAACCCGTCACCGAACTGGCTTTCTTTGATGTCACAAACAAACCGGTCGATGCGGGTCAGGGCTTCGGCCTCACATGTTGCGGTGGTAATGCCCAGATCACTTTCTACGCCGCGGGCGCTGGCTTCGATCCGGATATCGGCTTGCAAGCGATCGCGCCGCTTGGGATCCAACCCGTCGGCCGTGGAAAATTCGTCCAGCAGGGCCTCCAGGCGGATAAGGTGATCAGGAGTTGTGCTATCGCGCAGGGGTGGCGGGATGTGCCCGATGGCCAACGCCCCGAGCCGACGTTTGGCCTGCGCAGCCTCGCCCGGGTCATTCACAATAAACGGATAGAACACAGGCAGGGAGCCGGTCAGAGCCTCCGGCCAGCACGCGTCGGACAACGCCACAGATTTGCCCGGAAGCCATTCCAGAGTACCATGCGCACCGATATGGATCATCACATCCGCATGACGCTGAAGCCACAGATAAAACGCGACAAAGCCGTGGCGCGGCACCCGTGCAAGATCGTGATATTCGGCGTCACGAAGTTCAGTCGCGCCCCGCTCTGGTTGCAAAAGAACCAGCCCCGTTCCCCGAGGCGTTGCAGCGAAATGAAACGCACCCTCTCGAAAGGATTTGTCCCGCTGTGGCGCCCCCCATGCCGCGTGCAAATCTTTTTGCAGGCTATGCGGCAGGTCGGTCAGGGCTGCAAGATAGTCCTGCAATGACCAGCTGATCGTTTCTGATTGCAGGGCAAGCGCCAAGGGCGCAGGCGATGCATCCAGATCCAGATCCTTCAAAATGGCTTCGGCCGAGGCAAGCGGATCCAAACCGACCGCGTGCGCCATGTTCCAATCGCGCCCCGGATAGGTCGACAGCACCAAGGCCACGCGTTGCTGTGATCTGTCGCGTGTGGCAAGTGCGACGCGGGCAGCAATCCGGTGGGCGAGAGCAGAAATCCGGGCAGGCTCTGGTTGATGTTGCATCCGCGCGAACTGAAGGTCGGGATCGCGGCGACCCGGCTCCTTGAACGAAATCACACCACCAAAAATACGGCCATCCACCTCTGGCAGAACCACATGCATGGCCAGATCGGCGGGAGACAGTCCACGGTCTGAACCGGACCATCCGGCGCGGTTGGACGTTGACAGCGCAACCTGCCAGACCGGACAGGACGCAGCGTCCAAAGGCGTGGTACCATCGCTGCCCTTACCACTAAATGCCGTTGCATTGATCAAAGCGTCGGGGGTCAAAAAGGTCAGTTGGTCGGCTAGCCAAGAAGCTGACTTTGGCTCTTTCAAAGAGGGTGCGAACAGACCCAAGGTTCGAAACCCACGATCCCGCAATGCCTGCATCAGGGCCTGTAATGGAGCAGTGTCCGCGGCTAAAAGATAAGACCGATAAAAGGTCACTATCGCGAGTGGCCCCGTACCAGCGGGCGCCCGAGGCGGAACGACCCCGGTCTCGGGTGTCCAGGCCCCATAAGTTGGCAGTGACTTTTCGCCCATAACAGGACCTGCATACAGGCCGGATGCCAAAGCCATCTGTGCCAGCGCTGCTTGCGCGGCCAACGCGCCACCTGAATCGCACAGATGCTGCAAACGCCGCAGCGTGCTCACCGGTAGGGTCGACACGTCATCCAGCCGGGGATCTGGCCGTCCATCGGCAGGCAAAACGGCAAGCGCGATTCCGTGCCTTTCAGCCAATGCCCGGACCTGCTGAAGGCCGTAGCTCCAATATGGCACCCCTCCGATCAGTTTGATCAGGATACCTTTGGTGTGTGACAAAGTCCTTTCCACGTAAGTGTCAACTGACAAAGGGTGGCGCAGTGCGGCCAGATTTGCCAACCGTAACGATGGCAAATCCGCCTTGCCCCGATGCCATCCTTCGGCGAAAGCTCCTAGATCACTATCGGAAAAAGACAAAACCACCAGGTCGGCAGGGTCCTGCCCAAGATCGACCGGTGTATCGGTTTCTTCCAGTCCGTGGCTTTCGCGAAAGACAACATGCATGGGCGAAGTCTCTGACCTAGGTTAGAATTGGGGGGTGGTTCAGGGACCGCATGATTGGGTTAATCTGCATTGTTCAAAATGGCCCGTATCTGATCGCCGCGGATATCATCATGTTCAGCGATCACAACCAACCTTCCTGCGCGCTCTTCGGACGGGTACCAAGGTCGGTCGAACTGGTGCCGTACCCGCGCCCCGACAGCCTGCACCAGCAGTCGCATGGGTTTGCCTGCCACAGCAGCATAGCCCTTGACCCGCAAGATGTTCATTTCGTTTGCCAGCCGTTCAATCCGGCCCACCAACTCCATCGGATTATCAAGCTCCGGAACATCGACAACAATGCTTTCAAAGTCTTCATGATCATGGTCATGAGGGCCATCATGATGGCTGGGTCGGGCATCCATGTCATCCTCGGCTGCGGCCCCTAAACCCAAAATAACCCTTGGGTCGACCGCACCTTCGGCGACTTCGACGACTGGCAAAGGACGCGGTGTTTCCGCGGCAATCATTTTCTTGGCACGTGCGACACCATCCAAGCCGGCAAGATCTGGCTTGGTCAGCAGAATAATGTCTGCGCAGGCAATCTGATCTTCAAATACCTCTGACAAAGGGGTTTCGTGATCCAGACTATCATCTGCCGCGCGTTGAGCATCGACGGCGGCTACATCCGGGGCAAACCGTCCAGCGGCGACTGCCTCGGCATCTGCAAGCGCAATCACGCCATCCACCGTGATCCGAGAGCGGATGTCCGGCCAGTCAAACGCCTTGAGCAAGGGTTTGGGCAAGGCCAACCCCGACGTTTCAATCAAGATATGGTCCGGACGCGGATCCAGTTTCATCAGCGCCTCGATGGTGGGAATGAAATCATCTGCAACGGTACAACAAATACATCCGTTTGCCAGTTCCATTATGTTTTCCGCCGGGCACTCGGGGATTGCACAGCTTTTCAGAATTTCACCATCGACGCCGACGTCTCCGAATTCATTGACCACAACAGCAAGCCGTTTGCCCTGCGGGTTTTGCATCAAATGGCGGATCAGCGTGGTCTTGCCCGACCCAAGAAACCCGGTAATTACGGTAACGGGCAGCTTTTCCAGATTATCAAGGCTCATGCGTCAGGCTCCATCGGGGGAATGCGGGCAATGCAGTTTTTGCGAAAGTGTTCAGGGCGCGAACGCCACGGAACAAGTCCATCCGTCGATGCATGATATGCGAGAACACCCTCTGCAATAACGTCCGGATGCGACACCTCGTGGAGGTTTCCGTAAACGTAGCTCCATCTACCGGGACCGCGCAGCGCAATCGAACATCCCCGTGTGCAGTTCGACAGACACTCTGTCGGGATCAAACGCACTCCGTCGGGCCAATCGCGGGTAATCAGATCATCAAACAGAGCAGTGCCAGGACGCAGGTCACCAGCGTCGGAATTGGCATCTCTGCGGCATTTGATGCAGACCAAAAGGTCCGTTCGGGATATGTCTGGCATCGGGCTTCCCTTTTGTCTGCCATCGTCTGTGACGGGAATACACAAGGGCGCACGGCGGGACCCGATGATCCCTCCGACCGCCCGGCGCACCCCGTCCGGTGTCGTTTCACATGCTGGCAGGTCTCCCGACTTGCGGATATCAGAGCCATGATGGCTCTGGCGCTCCGCCATCCTTCCCAGTGTATCGACACCAGTGGTTTTGGCGGACCTTACCGGTCACGGTCGCGGGGGCGGCTGCCTCTGACCTAACGAAAGGTGCGCGGCATTCCCTTTTCACCTGTCAAACAGGCACCAGCGTATGTCTGTAGTGAGGGGCGCGCGCAGCGCTGTCAAGCATGGATGACCTCTGGCGCCGATACCACTGGCCCGTTGCGCTGATCCAGAGTTGACGGCCAAGTTCGTGCATGCGACCACATAGACCCTCGAAATTCGAATTGGAGCCTTCGTCATGGATGACGCAACTGCCCGCCACAACGAGAAGATGAAGAAAATCAAGGCTGCACGCGACAAAATGATGGAGACCAAGACCGAAGAAAAAGGTCTGATCATCGTCCACACAGGGCCGGGTAAAGGCAAGTCATCGTCAGGCTTTGGTATGGTCATGCGCTGTATCGCGCATGGGATGCCTTGTGCAGTTGTACAATTCATCAAAGGCACCTGGGTGACAGGCGAAGCAGAGCTTTTGCGCGGAAAATTCGCGAACGAATGCCGCTTTTTCATTTCTGGCGAAGGCTTCACCTGGGAAACGCAAGATCGGGAACGCGACGTCGCTGCGGCTCAAAATGGCTGGAAAATCGCTCAGGAACAGATACTTGACCCTAGTATCCAATTTGTGCTGCTGGACGAAATAAACATCGCTCTGCGCTACGACTATCTGGACATTGACGAAGTGGTGGATTTCCTGATGACGCATAAACCGATGATGACGCATGTTTGCCTGACGGGTCGTAACGCCAAGCCAGAATTGATTGAGGCGGCGGACCTTGTCACCGAAATGACGCTGCTAAAGCATCCGTTTCGGGATGGAATCAAGGCCCAAAAGGGGATCGAGTTTTAAAAAAGACCAGATCGGTAAAAGTAGACGGGTCAGACGATTGGGTATCCACAGCCAAGCTAATTCCAAAAATAGGCCGGGGAAGGTTACTCTGTCGTAATGACTGTTGCGACGGTTTTGGGTCAGGCCTATTCGGAGACGGGCCGGTTTTGTGATAAGGTTGCTCATGACCCTCTTGGCAGCCATCCTGACCAAACGGGCGAATCTGCCAAGGGAGAGGCCGCAATGAAACGATTGCTTACTGAATTCGGGATGGGAACGTCCCTGCGCCGCCAGGACTATACCGAGGCCGCAAAACGCGGTGTCCGT
>JAYQEA010000021.1:0-17348 GCA_038138625.1 Roseivivax sp. | reverse complement strand
GTGATGCCCTGTGGCACAACTCCATCAATCTGGCAGAACTTTTTGGCAAAACAAAACATGATATGCAGATCACGGTCGACGTTGGTGACCAGAACCCAGAGGCCATAGACACCCAAGCAATCGCCAATGAACTGCCATACGGTCAAATCACCGTTCAGGTGCATAAGGGCGGGTTGGACAGACAACGACCGGATGGTGACGGGGCCACTGTCATGGCCACGGTCGCCATCTCGGTCGCATTGACTGTCGAGGGTGCGGCATGACGGATCATCGGTTCATCATCGAAATGGGCATGGGCAACGATCTGCATGGCCAGGATTATACCAAAGCTGCTGCGCGTGGAATTCAGGACGCTATGCGCCATTCCACACTTCCTTTGTTTGACGCACTTGGCATAGATCCAGGCGACATGCGGGTTGAGGTCACAATCGGTGTTCAAAAACCGGATCAGGTGGATTGCGCGGCTTTGACGGAAACCCTGCCGCGGGGACGCGCACGCGTGCAAGCCGTACTTGGCGGTCTAGATATTACGAATCCCGACACCAACGAGGTCACAGTCGTGGCTCAGGTCGCGATCGAAGCTTATCTGCCAAAGCAAAGCTGATTTTTTATGTCCAAGGCCTTGATGATCCAAGGGACGGGCTCGAACGTGGGCAAGTCGATTTTGGTGGCGGGTCTGTGCCGGGCGGCACGGCTGCGCGGTCTGCGTGTTGCTCCGTTCAAACCGCAGAATATGTCTAACAACGCCGCCGTCACGGCAGACGGAGGCGAGATTGGCCGGGCACAGGCCCTGCAAGCACGCGCCTGCGGTCTGGATCCCGTCACGGATATGAACCCTGTGTTGCTAAAGCCGGAAACCGAGGTGGGCAGTCAGGTCGTGGTACAAGGCAAACGGCTCACCACGGTCAAGGCCCGCGAATACGCTGCCCTCAAACCACGCCTGATGCCCTCTGTTCTTGAGAGCTTTCACCGGCTTGTTGCGACGCAGGATCTGGTGCTGGTCGAAGGCGCCGGCAGCCCCGCGGAGGTCAACCTAAGACCCGGCGATATCGCCAACATGGGATTTGCCCGCGCGGCAAACATACCGGTCCTGTTGGTTGGCGATATAGATAGAGGCGGCGTCATCGCACAACTTGTTGGCACGCAGGCAGTGATTGATCCCGACGATGCACGATTGATCACGGGCTTCATAGTGAACAAATTTCGCGGCGACCCTAGATTGTTTGACGATGGCTATGCGGTCATCGGTCAGCACACAGGGTGGAGAGGCTATGGCGTCGCCCCCTGGTTTGCCGATGCATGGCGCCTGCCCGCCGAGGACGCACTGGACATCGCAACACCCTGCCAAAGCGCCGGCTTTCATGTGGTCTGCCCCCAATTGTCCAGGATCGCAAATTTTGACGATCTCGACCCATTGGCACAAGAACCAAACGTGCGCGTCACAATGTTACGTCCCGGTCAAGCCGTGCCTGGCGATACAGACCTGATTATCCTGCCCGGCAGCAAATCGACGCGGGGCGACATGGCCTTTTTGCGCCAGCAGGGCTGGGATCAAGACATTCTTGCCCATCACAGACGCGGGGGACATATCCTTGGGATCTGTGGTGGATACCAGATGCTAGGGCACATTATACGAGACCCTGGTGGGATCGAAGGACCTGCGGGTGAAACACCGGGCCTTGGCCTGCTGGATGTGGAAACTGTGATGGGCGGTGACAAACGCCTGACACAGGTAGACGCACATCACATCGCAAGCGGGCAAAACATCCGTGGGTATGAAATTCATATGGGCCGCACATCCGGACCAGACTGCAACCGCCCGTTTAGTTTGATAAACGGGCAAGCCGAAGGGGCCACATCGCCAGATGGCCGCGTCACGGGCAGTTATCTGCACGGCATGTTCAGTGAGGATGCATTTCGCGCATCTGTACTGTCAGGGATGGGCGTCGCAGCGTCGGGAACACTCTACGATGCAGAGGTCGAGAAGACTTTGGATGCGCTGGCCGCACATCTTGAAACCTATCTGGATGTCGATGCGATCCTTGCCTCGGCCAGCGCCCTTGTTTCCAAGTATACAAACTAACGCAATGCCGGGACGTCATTCCCAAGAAGAGATTTTGTAACGTTATCAAACCAAGGCCATGCCTGCCGCGCCTCTTGATGGACCTGCATGACCACCGGACGGGTGAACTTGGGGGCTCCGGCAACGGCATGCAGACGCCCGTCGATAAGGTGGGGCTGCGCAATTCGTATCGGCAGATATGCGCTGCCCCCATGATCCAGCAAAAGCTCTAACCCCAACCGCGCTGATCCCGCACTCAGGCGGGCAACACCAGCATCTGCGTAAGCGACCGCATGATCACGGCTAAACGCCTCGCCTGCTTCGACCAGGATGTAATCGGGGTCAAAACGCATGGGTCCCTGTGGGTCGGACGAGACCAGCACCAGCACATCATCCGGCAGAACCTGTCTGTCCAGTTCGGGCAAGGCCGCAGGGCGATACGTCAGACTTAGCTCTGATCGGCCGCTGGCCATCCAGTCTGAAACATCACTTGCGCTCCCAGTCCAGACCGACACCGCTAGATCCGCCCGCGCGGCGCGGACCAATCGATACAGTCTTTGTCCAAGGCCCGGCCAAAGGTCTTCTTCACACGCAATATTGCAAACGGCACGAAATCCGTCGGGAAGGGCGGCCTCTTGCCGGGCCTGCTGCCACAGATCGGAAATTGTCGATGCATAGCGCCTGAGACGTTCGCCCGCTGGCGTCAGCTGTGCACCGGATTTGCGCCGCCGGATCAAGGGCTGCCCCAAAGCATCCTCTAACGATTTCAACCGGGCCGTGACGGTAGACTGACTGACGTGCATTGTGTCAGCCGCGCGCACCAGACTGCCCGTCTCTACAATGGCTAAAAATGTTCGTAACGCGACAATCTGCATGACTTAATTCGACTATTCCGCATTTATTGTGCAAAAACATTCGTTACCAAAAATAATCTTGCTGGTCTATCGTTCAAATATCGACGACCCGAACAGTGGCAGGTCAAGGAGATAACGGATGTCTGAACAGTACGGCATGTTGATTGGGGGCAGTGAAGCGCCCGCAAGTGACGGCAAAACCTTTGACAGTCGTGATCCCACCACGGGCGAGGTCTGGGCGACCTTTGCCGAAGCCACCGTGACTGATATCAATGCCGCCGTTGCCGCCGCGCAGGCGGCGTTGAATGGCGAGTGGGGAAAAATGACCGCCACTGCGCGCGGGAAATGTCTGCGCAGGCTGGGTGATTTGCTGGCTGAGAATTCGGAACGACTGGGCCGGATCGAAACGCGCGACACCGGTAAGATGTACAAAGAAACGGCATGGCAGGCGACGTATATAGCCGAATATCTTCATTATTACGCGGGTGCCGCCGATAAAATCCAAGGCGAAACGCTGCCCATCGACAAGCCCGATATGTTCGCCTTTACCCACCGTGAACCGCTTGGTGTCATCGCGGCAGTGATCCCGTGGAATTCGCAATTGTTTCTGAGCGCGGTCAAAATTGGCCCTGCTCTGGCTGCCGGCAATACAATCGTGCTCAAAGCCAGTGAGCACGCTCCCGCCCCGCTGATTGAATTTGGTCGACTGGTCTCTCAGGCTGGTATTCCTGATGGCGTTGTTAATATTGTCACTGGCCACGCCGATCCCTGTGGACGCGCGTTGACCACGCATCACGGTATTGCCCGCATCGCCTTTACGGGCGGTCCGACGTCGGCCCGCCACATAATTCACAATTCAGCAGAAAATTTTGCAGAAGTTTCATTGGAATTGGGTGGAAAATCACCCTTTATCGTTTTTGATGATGCCGATCTCGACAGCGCGGTGAATGGATGCGTGGCGGGGATCTTTGGTGCTTCGGGACAATCCTGTGTTGCCGGATCACGGCTATACCTTCAAGACGGGATTGCCGACGCCTTTTTAAAGCGTCTGGTGTCAATTGCGCAGGGGATCAAGATTGGCGATCCGCAGGATGACCAAACTGAAATGGGACCGCTTTGCACAACTGGACAACTGGAGCATATCCAAACACAGGTCGCACTGGCGCTTGAAGAAGGCGGCAGACTGCTGACCGGCGGCAACCGTCCCGACATGCCTGGCCAGTTTTATGTCCCGACAATCATTGAGTGTCCTCGGCAAGATATGACCATTGTGGATACAGAGCTTTTCGGACCGGTTCTTGCCGTGCAGCGTTTCCGGGATGAAGCCCATGCGCTGGCATTGGCCAATGACACGCGCCATGGACTGGCCGCGGGGATTTTCACCCGTGACAGCGCCCGCAGCCTGAGGATGAGCCAGAATGTCAAAGCCGGCATCGTTTGGGTCAACACCTACCGCGCGATCAGTCCCATTGCCGCTTTTGGCGGGCAAAAGATGTCGGGCTACGGGCGCGAGGCAGGACTACAGGCCGTCTATGATTACACCCGTCCGAAAACCGTTTGGATGAATATGTCGGACGCGCCTCTTGCCAACCCGTTTAAACCACGGTGACCAAAATGAAATTTCATCTGGCCATAAATCTGGAACGCATGGACGGCAGTAGCGATATGATAGCGGTCAGGGACCACACGCTTTGCATGGTGCAAATGGCCGACGCGGCCGGTTTTGAAATCGCCTGGGCTGCGGAACATCACGCGCTTGAAATGACAATCGCCCCCAATCCATTTCAGATTTTGACGTGGTGGGCGGAACATACACGCAATATCCGCTTGGGTGTGGGCGTGGCAAACACGGCGTACTGGCACCCTATCGGACTGGCAGGTGAGGCTGGGATGCTGGACCTGATCTCGGGGGGGCGGCTGGAACTGGGCATCGGCTCTGGCGCGTATCAACGGGAATTCGACCGGATGCATCCCGGACTGCTGCGCGAAGATGGACATAAATACATGCAAGAAGCACTGCCCCTGATCCGCGCACTTTGGAAGGGTGATGTGGCCCATGATGGTCCGTGTTGGCAGTTCCCGGCTGCCACCGCTTGCCCGAAACCCTTGCAAGACAACGTTCCGATGTGGGTCGCTGCGCGGTCGCCGACCAGTTTCGATTTTGCTGTCGAACAGGGCGCAAATCTGATGTGCTGGCCTCTGACCCTGCCAATGTCCGAAGCCGTCGCCTACCGCGACCGTTTGTCTGACGCCAAGGCGAGGTGCGGTCGTCCTTGGGCTGGGCGTTTCGCGATGATGCGACATACCTGTTTGTATGAAAATACCCGTGACCGGCAGGCTGCCATGGATTCACTGCGCGGTGTTCTGGCCATGTTTGGTAATTTAATGACGCAGACAGGCGCTGTTGTGAACGGCTTTCCTGAAAAAGTGCCCTTGGACAGCCTCGATGGCAATGTGCGCGTGGATCCGGCGATGCTCGAATCCAATCTGATGTTCGGCAGCCCAGATCAGGTTGTTGAAAAGCTGAATGCTTACAGAGAGTTGGGCGTAGATAGTTTTATCTACTATGCCTCGATGGGACTGGGTCTTGAACAACAAAAGCGCAGTTTGCAAATGTTCATTGATCGCGTCATGCCGGAGTTTGCCTGATGGTTCCTTCTTTCGCCAGCACAGTGGTGCGCAGAACCCTTGTTCAGGTGCAAACGACATTCGAAGAGGGCGGCAGTGCCGTGCCTACTCCAACCAAGCTGGTGTGCGCATTGGCAATTATCCGAAATCCGTGGTTTGGACGTGGCTATGTTGCCAATCTGCGTCCTGAAATACATGAAATCGCCCCTGACCTAGGGCGGCTGTTGACCGGTATGATCCTGAAAGAGACGGGAGGCGCACTGGAAGGGTGTGGCAAAGCCAGTGTGGTGGGCATGGGCGGCGAACAAGAGCATGGACAGGGGCTGACCCATACGTTGCATTTCGGCAATCAATTTCGTGAGGCGGTGGGAATGAAAAGCTACCTTGCCTTTGCAAATACGCGTGGCGGCGCGGGCACGCCTTTGATCATCCCCTTGATGCACAAAGACGACGCAGGGCAGCGGTCGCATTATCAGACCATTCACACAGTTGTTCCTGACGCCCCCGCCGCCGACGAAATCATTATTGCGATCGGGGCTTCTGTGGGCGGGCACCCCAATCACCGGATTGGCAACCGCTACGATGACCTGAGGGAAATGGGCCGTGATGTCGACAATCCTGCAGGCGTCTGACGGCACTGTCTATCAGGTCACCGGCCCTGCTACAGCTCCTGTCGTAGTGTTGATCCATGGCTTGGGGCTGGCGCGTGGAATCTGGGACCCACTGCACCCCTGTTTGCGCAATTACCGCGTAATTTGCTACGATCTATATGGACATGGTGACAGCGATCCGGTGCCCGAGACAGCCACGTTGTCGCTTTTCGCGGGGCAGGTGGCCCGGCTGATGGATTCGATTGGCGCAGATCGGGCGCATATTGTGGGCTTTTCCATAGGCGGCATGATCAACCGACGTTTTGCGATCGACCATCCCGATCGGGTGCAGTCATTGGCGATCCTGAACTCTCCTCATGATCGCGGGCATCACGGGCAGGCCCAAGTCGAAGCCCGCGCAGCGCAGGTGCGCAATGCCGGTGGTCTGTCAACCCTGCCCGATGCATTGAAACGCTGGTTCACACCCGAATATCTGGTAACTGGCGCCGGTCCCGCGCAGGTGACCCACTGGCGCCAAGGCGTAGATCCCGAAAGTTATGCCCAGACCGCCTGGGTTCTGGCCCATGGTGTCCGGGAACTGATCGCGCCAAAGCCTGCCATATCTGTGCCTGCGCTGGTAATGACGTGCGAAAATGATACCGGCAGCACCCCGGAACATGCCCGCGCCATCGCCGCAGAGATCCCCGGCGCGACCTGTCTTATCGTACCAAGGCTTCAGCATCTGGGACTGATGGAAGATCCCGACAGTTTTGGCGTTCCCCTCATAAATTTTCTTGGAAAGGTTTCAACGTGATCCCAATGTCTGGTGGACAAGCCGTGGTTGAGGCTCTGAAGGCCGAAAAAACCACCCATGTTTTTGGCCTGATCGGATCGGCCACGATGGAATTATTCGATGCCTTGTACGATGCACCCGAGATCCGGTTTATCGGGGTACGCGATGAACGCACCGGTACGCATATGGCGGATGGGTTCGCTCGTGCCAGCGGCAAGGCCGGAGTGGTCCTGGCCGGACAAAATGGACCGGGCGCCACAAACCTTGTCACCGGGCTTGGTCAGGCCAAAGCAGCATTTTCGCCGGTGGTTGCTCTTGCCGGAATGCTGGCGCAGGGACATGTCTATCGCGATGCCTTTCAAGAGGTGGACCAACAGGCGTTGTTTACCCCTGTTACCAAAAAGACATGGACCGTGCCATCAGCGGACCGTGTGACCGAGATCATGGCCGAGGGGTTCCGCCATGCCATGTCGCCACGCCGAGGACCCGTGCTGGTCAACATGCCGCGCAACGTTCTGGCTGCGCAGACGGATCAGCCGTCCGTGTTAGACCCCATACACACCCGCGCGCATAGCACACCCGCTGGCGCAAGCGACCAGATCGGGCAGGCTGCCAAAATGCTGGCAAAGGCCGCGCGTCCGGTCATTGTGGTGGGCGGTGGACTTAAATCGACCTTTGAATCAGATGCCGCCTGTAGACTGGCCGAGACCCTGCACGCCCCGATGGTAACCTCGCCCGGGCATGGGGATGCCGTGCCGTTCGGGCATCCCTTGAACGCGGGACAAATGGGCCCACGCGGAAACCCCGTCGCCTCGCGGTTGGTGCGCGAAGCAGACGTGATCCTTGCCCTTGGAACCCGGCTCGGTTTCAATGCCACCTTTTACAGTTACGACAATCTGAACCGAGACGCCGAAATTATTCAGGTAGAGATTGAACCCACTGCACTTGGTCGGCATTTCCCTATCAGCCTTGGGATCTGGGCCGATGCGGCACAGGTCGCCGGACAATTGGTAACTGCCCTTGAGATGCACAAGGATCGGGCTCGCGCAGATGCTTGGGTCGCCGGCTTTCAATCCGATCATCGCGCACGTCTTGCCCAACGCGATGCAGAGGCCATAACCACGCACCCGACGCAACCTTCGGGTTTGTTTCAAGCTTTGCGGCGGGTCATTCCGAAAAATGCTGCCGTTACAATGGATGCGGGAACTTTGTGCCTTCAGGCCACGGATGCGCTGGAGTACCATCACACGGGGAGCCTTTTTACACCGCTTGATTTTGGATTGGTCGGGTTCAGCTTTGCCTGCGGACTGGGTGTGAAATGTGCGCGTCCTGAGAGGCCGGTCATCAGCCTCATGGGGGATGGCGGCTTTGGCATGACCGCCTCGGAATTGGCGACAGCTGTAGACTATGGGATCAACACCGTCACAGTGGTGATGAACAACCAGTGTTGGGGCGCAGAAAAGGCCTATCAACGGGATTTCTTTAACGGGCGCTATATCGGGGCCGACATTCGCAACCCGCCCTATGACAAACTTGCTGACCTTTATGGCGCCAAAGGCTTTCGCGCCGATCGTCTTGGGGATGTTGGTCCCGCGGTCGAGGCGGCCTTGGCCTGCGGCAAACCGGCAGTGGTCGACGTCGCGGTGGATCCCAATGCGCTTTATTCCTTCCGGCGCGACAGCTTTACACATCGCGGCGGTTAACATTTTGCGATCTCAGGGACGGGAGTGCTCAGAGCGTCAAGGCAATCCAACCGGCCGTCTCTGCAAGGATTTGGCTGGCCCCCAGGACATCGCCTGTCTGTCCTTGGATGCGCCGGTAAGTGCGGTGTGCCAACCATACAACCGGCAGACACATCGCCGCAAAAACCCAAAGTGGTGCGTCACTGACCGACATCAACAATAGCCAGATAATGATCCCCGGCAGCAGCGCAGCCCAGCCTACCGCAGCGGATTGACCAAGGCCGTCTGCACGCGCAGGGGGCAGGGCCACGAGAACAGCCACCATAATCAATCGGCTGCCAACAGCGACGAGCAGAAGCGGCAACAACGACACAGTGATGGCTGACAAAGAGGCGACCTGTAACGCCAACACCAGAACAATTGCGACCACACCATAGCTGCCAATCCGGCTGTCGCGCATGATCTCGAGCACATGCGCACGGTCCCGCCCACCACCAAGACCATCAGCACAATCGGCCAGACCGTCATGGTGCAGGGCCCCTGTCAGCATGACCAGAGCAGACACAGCCAAGATAGCGCCGAGTGTCGGGTGCAGGCCTGATGTCAGGACCAACACACCCCACACTGCACACCCTGTTACAAGCCCCACAAGCGGGTAGGCCCATGCCGCATTTGCCAATGTCGGCACCGGCGACGATACAGAACCCGCGGGCAAGCGCGTTAGAAACAACACTGCCACCTGTATTTCTGCAAGGCGCCGACGAAACGGCCTCATCCGCCCGCCACACCAGCCTCGGCAAAGGTTGCCATTCCATTGTGACACGCAAGCGCGCTGCGCAGGATGTTCAGGGCAAGGGCCGCACCGGACCCTTCGCCCAGAGCCATGTCCATACGCAATACCGGATCTTTGCCCAGAGCCTCGCACAAACGCGTATGGCCAGGTTCGCGAGAAGCATGGCCCACAATACAATGGTCCAGAAACGCGGGGTCAGTTCCGTGCAGGGGCGCAACCGCTGCGGTACAAATAAACCCGTCCAGAATAACCGGAATCCGTGCGGCACGCGCCGCCAGAACAGCGCCACAGATGGCCGCCTGTTCGCGCCCCCCCAATGCCGCAAGAATCCCCATCCCGGCGGCGTGACGGTGCAACGCCACCGCCTTGGTGACAACGTCGGCCTTGTGGGCAATCCCTGCTGCATCAGCTCCGGTGCCCGCACCCACCCAGGATGCGGCCTCTCCGCCGCACACGGCAAGCCCAAGGGCCGCTGCAACTGTCGAATTTCCAATGCCCATCTCGCCCAGGATCAAGACGTCGGCAGAGGGGTCCACCGCCTCTGCTCCGCGACGAAGTGCAGACAAGGTCTCGGCCTCGGACATCGCAGGGCCTTGGGTGAAATCCCCTGTGGGACGGTCAAGGTCCAACGCAACCACTGTCAGATCAGCCCCTGCCACAGTGCATAATTGATTGATCGCTGCCCCGCCGTGTTGAAAGTTTGCCACCATTTGGGCCGTGACCTCTTGCGGAAACGGATTGATCCCCTGCGCGCACACCCCGTGGTTGCCAGCAAAAACCAACGCTTGAGCCTTATCAATTTTGGGCTGAGCAGTCCCGCGCCATCCTGCCATGAACTCTGCCAAGGCCTCAAGCCGACCCAGAGATCCCGGTGGCTTTGTCAATGCGCCCTGTCGCGCACGGGCGGCAGCCACAGCCTTGGCGTCAATCGCCGGTAAGCCTGCGCTGGAAATCGCAGCAAGACTGTCAAAGTTCAGGGAGGATGTCATTGGGTTTAACTTTCATAGGATAGCCTGAAACAGCGAGGTAGACTGCCTCACAAGCAGATGCAATCGATTGGTTTAACGTGCCTTGCGCATCCCGGAACTGTCGCCCCAAAGGCGTGTCGGGCACGATCCCACTGCCGACCTCGTTGGTGACAAAAACGACCGGAGCCGTCTGAATGGCCAGAGTTTCTACCAGCATCGCAACTTCGGCCTGCCAATCGCAATCTGCCAGCATAAGATTGGTCAGCCAAAGCGTGAGACAATCAACCAGCCTGGGCGCACCATCGCTGTTGGCAATCGCGCGCGACAAATGCACAGGTTCGGAGACCGTCCGCCACTCAGGGCCACGGCGCGCCTGATGCGCAGCGATCCGGGTTGCCATTTCCGCATCAAAGGCCTGTGCGGTGGCGATATAGACCGCAGGCTGGCCCAATTGCAGGGTCAACGCCTCTGCAATACGACTTTTGCCCGAACGAGCGCCACCGGTGACAAGTATCGACTTTCCCATAGGGTCGTGACAAATCAAATTCTGTGACAAATGGAAAGGGTGGCCATGTCCGTCGTCAAAGATTTGATCCTGATCCGGCATGCGCCTGCCGATCATGGTGGGGCGCTATGTGGTCGGCGTGATGTTGCCGTGGCGACGCTGGATGGCGCAGGGGCGCTGGGGGCATATCTGCCAGATCTGCCGATCGTGACAAGCCCGGCGCTACGCTGTCGACAAACAGCACAGGCGATCTGGCCCGGGCGGACTATTGCGCAGGATGCGCGGCTCTGGGAGCAGGATTTCGGCGCAGAAGACGGCGTCCCTTTTGATCAATTGCCTGACCTTGGTCCAATGGACATGAACACCCTTGCAGCCCGTGTTCCTGCGCAGGGTGAAAGTTTTGTCCAGATGTGTGACAGAGTACAGCCAGCCTTGTGTGCGCTGGCGCCCGCTATAATTATCGCCCATGCCGGTACTGTGCGGGCGGGTTTGGCCTGTGCCTTGGGTCATGCAGGGCCGGCACTTAGTTTTGAGGTGGCACCATTATCGGTCACGCATTTGCGTGTCTCTGACCATGGCTGGTCCATACGGCGCACAAATTGGATGCCACGGTGATGGCGGCCACAGTCTTGGGACATTTTGGGGAATGGATTCAGGGTCGCCTAGGGTCGCAGGGGCCCATCGGTTTGGTAACAGTCGCGTGTCCTGTCCTGCGGATGCAGGCGGTTTTGTCCACCCCGGGACCTTTCGACCTGACCGGCACGGGGGCTGCTGCGGTGACTATGGATCGGGCATTAAGGCTGGTAAAAAGTCTTCAAATTGTTCCGGACGGGACAATTTGCCTGTCGACTTCGATGCCCCTTGGCGGGGGTGCTGGGGCCTCGACCGCTGCACTGGTTGCGCTGGCCAAATGCCTCGCACCCGATACGCCGCCAGACGCGCTGGCCCGCGCATGCCATCTGGCCGAAGGGGCCTCGGATCCGCTGATGTGGCCTGCGCCGGATCAATTGCTTTGGGCCCCTCGTGCAGGTCGGATACTTGCAACGCTTCCCGCATTGCCATTGGTCGAAGTCATTGGGGGTTTTTTCGGGTCAGGCATGCTCACTGACGCAAACGATGTGGATTTTCCGGACATCACCCCGCTTTGGGCAGACTGGCAGGCAGCCCCCATGACACCCGCAAGGCTCGCAGCCTTGGCACAAGCGTCTGCATCGGCAACGACGGGTCTCCGTGGCCCTGTGACAGACCCCATTGCGGGTTTGGCGCAAGATAACCGCGCTTTGGGATATCTAAGAGCACACACCGGTTCGGCGCGTGGATTGATCTATCCGGTCGGAGGTATTCCCCCACATATTCGTGACGCGATGACAGAGGCAGGCTTGACCGGAATCATACAGTTTGCCACAGGCGGTCCATGACTTTTGCAGCGATGATGTTGGTTGCCCTTGTGCTGGACGTCCTGATCGGATGGCCGGGGTGGCTGTTTCGCCGCGTTGGCCATCCCGTGACATGGCTGGGCGCTATAGTTTCGAGGTTGGATCAGACGCTGAACACACCCGGCCCCCTGCGCAGAACGCGCGGCGCATTATGTGTGCTCTTCGTCGTTAGTATCGCAACGGCACCCGCGATTGGAGTGCAAAGTCTGTTGCCTGAACCTTTCGGTTGGATGATCGCAGGTATTCTGGCATGGCCACTGGTGGCCGCACGATCAATGTATACGCATGTACGTGACGTCGCCCGCCCGCTTGCAGCACACGATCTTGGGGGGGCAAGACGCGCCGTGTCCATGATTGTTGGTCGCGATCCCAACCGGCTCGACCAAGCAGGCATCGGTCGCGCAACTGTGGAAAGCCTTGCCGAGAACACCTCGGATGGTGTGATTGCGCCGCTGTTCTGGGGGGCTGTGGCCGGTCTGCCTGGGATCGTGGCGTATAAAGCGATCAACACCATGGACAGTATGATAGGATATCGCACGCCCCGATACGAAGCCTTTGGCAAAGCGGCGGCACGGCTGGATGATCTTGTCAATCTGGTCCCTGCAAGACTGACAGGTGTTCTGTTTGTCTGTGTATCGCGCCGTCCCCGCCAGGGTTTGCGCATCATGCGCGCGGATGCGCACAAGCACCGATCTCCCAATGCAGGATGGCCAGAAGCGGCCATGGCCGCCGCGATCGAGGTGCGCCTGTCGGGACCACGGGTCTATGGTAATGAAATATCTGAAGAGCCCTGGGTGAACGAGGCCGCGCCCGACCCTGAACCCAAAGACGTGGATCATGCGCTGCGGGTATATCGGCGAACAATTGGACTTGTGGCGTTAATATTGATGGGACTGGCGTTGATATGACCTCTAACCGTGATCACGGCGGGGATCTGGACCGAGCCATACAGATCTTTGGTGGCGGATCACAAGATTGGCTGGATTTATCGACGGGTATAAACCCCACACCCTATCCAGTCCCACAGCTTCCATCCCGTGCCTGGGCAACCCTGCCGACGGCTGCGGATGTGGCCGGTTTGGTGAACGTGGCACAGAACACATATGGCGGTACTTTCCAGCCAGTTGCTCTGGCAGGAGCCCAAGCCGCCATTCAACTGATCCCGCGTTTGGCGACACCGGGACAGGCCCGCGTTCTGGCCCCCACCTACAATGAACACGCCGCCGCGTTGACTGCCGCAGGATGGACAGTGACCGAGGTTGGCACGTTGAAAGATCTTGCAGGCGCTGAGTTGGCCGTTGTGGTCAATCCCAACAACCCCGATGGCAGATGTCACACGCCCAACGCCCTGCTTGACCTACGGGGACAGGTTGGGCGTCTGGTCGTGGACGAAAGCTTTGGCGATGTCACCCCTGAGGCTTCGGTTGTGCGTCATGCAGGTCCCGGACTGCTTGTTCTGCGTTCGTTTGGGAAATTCTACGGGTTGGCGGGGCTGCGACTGGGCTTTGTGTTTTGTGGCCCACCGGATGCTGCCCGCTTGCGCGAAATGGCGGGCCCCTGGTCCGTCAGCGGCCCCGCAATTTCCATTGGCCATGAGGCGCTTGCCGATCACGCTTGGGCGCGGGCAACGCGGGCCCGACTGACCCGCGATGCCAACCGGCTGGATCAGCTTGCAGCGCAAGCCGGATGGACCCTGATCGGAGGATGCAGTCTGTTTCGCACCTATCAGGTTGCACATGCAGGGGACATTCAAAGCCAGTTGGCCCGGCATCATGTCTGGATCCGGATTTTCCCCTATGCACCAACTTGGATACGATTAGGACTGCCTGCGCAGGATAGATGGGACCAGCTTGAGAAGGCTCTGCGCTAGAGCGAAAATCTATCGCCATCAGAGCTTTGGCAGGGTGTGTTCTTGTTGACATAAACAGCCTCTGTCAACGGCCACCAAATGTCATATATCCGCACAGATATCTTTCACATATCTACACACTGGCCTCGCGGATCTGGCTTTCGCTCAGGGGCTCGGTGCCCGTTTTTTTCCACGGTTCACCGGGTATGCGTTTCCAAGATGATCGCATCCAGCCTTCTGTCTCGTCGTGTTCCCACCACCACGTGGATGCCATTAAATCCCCAACCCAGATGTAAGCCAAAAGAACGGGTTCAGAGTATGTGGTTAATGAATGAGCACGCCCCGACGGCGTGAGTGACAGTTCACCCTCGCGAATGTTGAAAGGAGCGCCATCGATACCATGACAAAGCTGCAAACGTCCGCTTACACACAGATAAATCTCGGATGCATCATGGGTATGCAACGGATAATGGATTTGTGGGGCAAACAAAAGCAACCCTGTCGCCACAGACATGGATGGATGCCGGCCATAGGTGCCGGCGAATTGTGCTGACAGCATTCCTTCGGACAGTGCCCGATCAATGCCACCACCCTTATATATTTGTGACCAGTCCAGATCCTTGGCAGCTGCTGCAAATCGCGGGTCACAAGCCTGGCCAGCCAGCGCCTCCAGATGATCCATCGCGGGATGGATCAAAAGCGGCTTTCTAGGCCTTTTTTCTGCAGTGAGATCAATTTGTTCCAAGGCGGCTGAAAATTGTGTCACGTCAGCTTCTTTTGCGGCTGCAAGCGCATCCAGCAGTGCGGCCAGAAACGCGGGGCGGTCAGGCGAAATAACCAACGGAAAACGCCTCGGAAAAAGACAGTGTGGACATGTGATGTGTGAACTTGATCATATAATGTCGCCCTCTCTATTGAAAAACCCAGTCACAGAGCCTCAGTCATATCTTATCCGTCGAATGTATCACCTTTTGTGATCGCTGTCTGCCGTTCTATTTCAGCGGCTCTACACCTTCTTATCGTCAAAGATGACATTTATTCGCTGAGCATTGTCGCGAGGCCCAACTCCAATGCTTCGTCGGGAAGGAGTATGTATATCTGATCCGGAGGCGTGCGTAGCGCCGGTATCATCAGGCTTGGATCAACCCCCAGATCGACCAGATGCGACATCGTTTCAGACTGGCCCTGCTGAATACCCTCAACTGCCAGAAAGACTGGCATATACCCCGGGGCATCATAATAATGCTGATGTACCCCCAACGCCCCGCGCCGTGACAGTTGCCGCGTCGTGCCGCCCGCAAAAATGTAGGGACAAGATGAATAGCATCCCATCCCCGAGAGCACAGCCGTTTCTAGCCCCCGCGCGCGAATTGACTGGCCGATACGCAGGGCTTCGATCACCAGTCCCCCGGGGCTATGCAGCACCACACGGGTCGGTGACGGGGTGGCCTTGTTTAAAAAACGCTCGAAACGCTCGGCATCGCCCTCGGCGATACCACCCAAAAGGACCAATATATCCTCGTTTTCTATAGTGCGGATTTGAAACCCGAGGCGTTCGGGCAGTTGGTCCGGGAGCGGCACTGAGGACGGACCCAAAGGCTGTTGCACCTGCGAAGGTGCGAACCGTCGTCGTTGATCCCCGGGCGATACTGGACCGGACGGCGCAGCCGGGCTGGGCCGAACGGTCTGGTTCAGCCATGGCCCAAGGTCCGGCAACAAAAGCGCAAGACCTAAAACCAACTGCGCTACCACGGCTAGGAAAATCATCCGCGCTGTACCAGTTGTCTTGGACACCGAAGGAAACGTACCGTCGTCTGGTTGGCTCATGTGTCGGGACTGCCAGATCGGGACTGGCGTGCGTCATCCAGTGTTTCTTCGACCTCGCGCATGGCATCCATAGCAGCGCGCAATTCAGCCAGCGTCAGGGTTTGTTCAACCGACATACCGTCACGTGCCCGCCGTATCGCCGCCTGTGTCACGGCAAGAATGAACACCAAAACCCCCGGCAACAGATCAATTGCAATTGCGCCGGCCCAGGACGGCACAAAGTGCCCTGCATACCGGATAACAGCATCTGCAGCTGAAATCGGGTTGTAGGCCGTTTCCTGCGGCGGTGTCATGGCAAGAACTTCTTGGGCGGCTTCAGCCAAGGATTTGCTGCGCTGATCCAAAGCTGCCAGAACCGATGTGATGGTGGCCGATTGTGCCGCGCGCACCTTGGTGCTGCGCCCATCCAGTTCAGGCAATACAACCGATGCCGGCAAATCCCGCGCCGCGCGCGCCACAACCGGCGCGATCGAATATTGGTTCAGGCTGGCGATTACCCCGGCCATTCGCAAGCTTTCTTCGGAAAACAGTAAAGAACGGTCCTCGACTGATCCTGACCCGACCGTGAGGCCTCGCATACTGCTGATAACGGCATTTCCCGTATCATAGGCCTGCTGTATCGGCTCGGTTTGCCCGCGGATCTGGGCCTCCAGATTACGCAATTCCTCAGTTTTCTGGGTTAGAACGCGAAAGACAGCACCTTCGCCGGCAGTGCCAGACAATTCCCCACGGCTTTCCTGCTGAGCAAGAGCTTCAAAAGCCTCGCGCGCGCGGCGGACGTCCTGTTCCAATGCCTGTCCGCTTAACGCGATTTCATATGCCTGCTCTAATTCGGTCTGATATTGGCGGGTGGTATTTTCCAGATGTTCTTCCACGGCGGCCGAGCCCGCCAGCGCCGCAGCATTCAACCAAGAGGACATTGCGATAATCGCAGTGCATCCCAACACCATAGCAAGCGTCAGCCACAAATACCCGCCCGCCGTCCGCATGGCGGGCAAAAGCCGCAGCATGTAGGACCAAAACACAAAGATACCCACCGAAACCGCCAGCGAATAGGCCACAGCCGCAAAGACCGTGGTGTCGTTGTCTTCGAGAATAGAGGACACACCAAGATACGTGTAGATACCTGACGCAAGCGACAAAACCGCCAAAGCACCGGGGGTGAAGCTGTCCAGCCAAAGCAGGTGGCGTTCTAGCTCTTTTGCCGTGCGCAAACCGCGGGTCTGGTCAGCAGACAGCCGATTGGACGGCTTATTCATAAAAAGACGCTTTCAAAAAATATACCCAAAGCGCCAAGGCCACAAAACGTCACCTTGGCGCCTGGAAAATCAGTAAACGACAACCGAACGGATCGATTCGCC
>JAYQEA010000020.1:19903-43889 GCA_038138625.1 Roseivivax sp. | reverse complement strand
GAATCGCTGTTTGCTGGATCAGAAACACATTGTTTGTTCACAGATCCAGACATAGCCCAGCCATGAAAACCGTGTTCTACAAGCGTTCAACCGCCAACGCGATTCCTTGACCGCCGCCAATGCACATCGTAATCAATGCACGCCTGCCACCAATGCGTTCCAACTCATAAAGTGCCTTGATAGTTATAATCGCACCAGTGGCCCCAACCGGGTGACCCAAGGCAATCGCTCCCCCGTTTGGATTTACCCGTTCTGGATCAAACCCCAGCGCGTTGGTGACCGCGATCGCCTGTGCAGCAAAGGCTTCGTTGCTTTCAACGACATCAAAATCAGCAGCAGTCAGCCCAGTACGCTCGAACAAACGTTCCACTGCAGGTATTGGGCCAATACCCATCACTTCGGGCCGAACACCCGCATGTGCATAGCCAAGCACACGCGCCCTTGGCGCAAGCCCGGCCGCCTCGGCCGCGTCAGCCGTTGCCAGCACCATGGCCGCGGCCCCGTCATTTATGCCGGATGCATTGCCTGCTGTGACAGTGCCATCCTTTTTAAAGACAGCCCGCAAGCCAGAAAGCGCTTCTAGCGATGTCGCTTTGGGATGTTCATCCACATCAAACGGCACAGTTTTGCGTTTCACCTTGATGTCGACGGGAACAATCTGACTGGCGAACCGACCTTCTGAAATGGCGCGGGCTGCACGGGTTTGGCTTTCCATGGCAAAAGCGTCCTGTGCCTCTCGGGTAATGCCATGTTCGTCGGAGACATTTTCAGCAGTCACGCCCATATGGCCTGTCCCAAAAGGACAATTCAATGCGCCCAACATCATATCCAGCGTGCGCACATCACCCATTTTGGCGCCCCACCTTTGATCCGGGATGATAAAGGGCGACCGGCTCATCGTTTCTGATCCGCCAGCCAGCGCGAAATCGGCATCCCCAAGCATCAGCGATTGCACGGCCGATACGATGGCCTGCGCACCCGAACCACAAAGACGATTGACGTTCATCGCAGCAGCAGTGTCTGGTACACCCGCCTGCATGGCGGCCGCGCGGCTTAAGTACATATCACGAGGCTGCGTGTTAATCACATGACCAAAGACCACATGGCCAATCTGTGCACCATCGACGCCAGACCGTTCTATCGCGGCACGCGCCACTGTCGCGCCCAGATCAATTGCCGTTGTTTCAGCCAACGATCCGCCAAACGTGCCGATTGCCGTCCGGGCTCCGTCCAAAATCACGATCTCTTTGCTCATTGCGCACCTCCTCATAATCTGTTCTGACCGTTTGGTATTGCCATCTCTTAAGCCGCACCAAACGCGGCAGCCCAACGCTCTGTTTTAACGCTCTCGTAAGCGTATCAATAAAAAAATGACAGGTTTCCATTAAAAACAACAGGTCACCTCATCCAAGACACTGCCTAGTGCGTAAACACTACATCCTATAGCGAAAGAAAGACGGATCATATGCCATTTGAAGCGCGCCCCGCCGGTCCCCGAAAAATAGCTGTGATCGGAGGCGGTATCTCGGGCATGGGTGCAGCTCACATGCTTGCGGATGACAACCACATCACCTTGTTCGAGGCTGCCCCGAGGCTGGGGGGCCATGCACGCACTGTCACCGCTGGCAAAAAAGGTGATCAACCGGTTGATACTGGGTTTATTGTTTTCAACTATGCCAATTATCCGCATATGACGCGTTTGTTCGACGCTCTGGACGTTCCGGTGACGGAATCTGACATGAGCTTTGCTGCAAGCCTGCGCGGGGGGCGGTTGGAGTACGGCCTGCGCAATTTACGCGCTTTGTTTGCCCAGCCGCAGAATGCGTTGAACCCGAAATTCCTGCGCATGGTCCGTGACATTTTGTATTTCAACGCCAATGCCCTGACCAGATGTACCGACCGTAGCCAGTCCATAGGTGACTTTCTGGCTGAGTTGGGTACGGGGGACTGGTTCCGCGACTATTATCTGTTGCCCTTGTCTGGAGCGATCTGGTCAACGCCTAAGGATAAAATTCTGGATTTCCCGGCCCATGCGCTGCTTCAGTTTTTTGAAAACCACGCCTTGCTGCATCACTCCGGGCAACACCAATGGTACACCGTCAAAGGCGGATCAATCTCTTATGTAGCACGGCTTGAAAAGGCACTGATACAACAGGGCGTGCAATTGCGAAAAGCAACACCGGTGGCGGGGGTTCGCCGTTCACTGGCAGGCGTTTTCGTTCGCCCCCTGGGAGGTGAAGAACAGCGCTACGATGACGTGATCTTTGCGACTCACTCTGACGATACTATGGCGCTGTTATCAGACATACGGCATGACGAGTTGCGCGCACTGGGCGCAATCCGGTATCAGCCCAACGAAGTCGTGCTACATGCAGATCACAGCATTATGCCCAGACATCGCGCCTGTTGGTCTTCGTGGAACTATACTGAAGACAGCGGCAAGGTTATGAACCAAATTGATCTGACCTATTGGATGAATTGCCTCCAGCCGATTCCGGAAGAAGACCCGATGTTTGTCACACTCAACAGCACGCGCACTATCCGCGAGCATTTGATCTATGACAGCACAACTATGCGCCACCCAGTCTTTGATTTGGCTGCCCTAGACGCTCAGGGTGCCATTCGGGCCATGAATGGCACCAATCGCACATGGTTCTGTGGAGCGTGGATGAAAAACGGATTTCACGAAGACGGGCTATCCAGCGCTTTGGACACTGTTGAAGCCTTGCGTAGCAGATACGCGGTTGAGACTGCTGCATGACGCATGTCGTCGAGCACATTTCTGGCCACACATTTCACGGCCGCAAGGGCCAGCCGCAAAACGCCTTTCGATATTCCATTGACTATGTGCTCTTGGATGCAGAGGAAGAAAACCCAAAGTCGCCGTGGCTTTTTTCCCGAAATGGCAGAAACCTGACGGGCCTCAGCGACTGCGACCATGGGGGCGCGCCGAAGAAAGGTCGGGGTGCACCTTGGGCGCGCGACGTGTTGCATGCGCATAAAATTGATGCTGCGGGTCCTTTGCAATTGCTGGCGCAGCCAAAAATTTTGGGACATGTTTTCAATCCGGTCTCTTTCTGGCTCGCACACAATGTACAAAACGATTTGGTCGCAGTGATTGCCGAAGTGTCAAACACATTTGGCGATCGTCACAGCTATCTGGTGGCAAAAACGGACCGCAGTCCAATAACGTCCCGTGACCGAGTTACAGCACAAAAAATATTCCACGTGTCACCCTTTCAACCTATCGAAGGGACATATGAATTCCAGTTTGCGATAACCCATCGCCACATCGGCATTCGTATAAACTACGGACATGACGCCGGAGGTTTGGTGGCGACGCTGACGGGCCCGCGTCGGCCGATGACAAGCTTGGGCATGCTGATGGCCATGGTGCGTCGACCGCTTGGGTCACGCAGGGTCCTCGGCCTAATCCATTGGCAGGCTCTGAAACTGTGGTGGAAAGGCGCACAATACCACAACCGCCCAGAGCCACCCGCTCAGGACGTGTCCGGCCCCGTCAGTTCGACTGTGGACAGATCGGCCTGATATCATGACGCATCTTGGTCGTTATGCGCTGATGGGTGGTGTGCTGTCGGCGGCAGGCCTGCCGCTTTATATTCACGCGCCCAAAGTATATGCTGATAGCTATGGGGTCAGCCTAGCCTCGCTAGGAGCTGTGTTGTTTGGGCTGCGCTTGCTTGATGTCGTGCAAGATCCACTGCTTGGGCGACTGGCAAGCGCGTTGAAACACCGACGGGGCTTGGCCATCGCCGTGGCATTTTCTGCGATGGGGTTGGGCATGTTGGGACTGCTTGGCATGGCTCCACCTATCGCACCTTTACCGTGGTTTGCCTTAACGCTGACGCTTGTGTTTTCGGCCTTTAGTTTTTTGACGATCTGTTTTTACGCACAGGGCGCCGCACGGGGTGAGGCAATGGCCCCAAAAGGCCACGTGCAGCTTGCCCGCTGGCGAGAGACCGGTGCCCTGACGGGGGTTTGCTTGGCCGCAATCCTCCCCACAATCCTTTCAGGTTACGCAGGCTTTGCGATCATGTTTGCCATTGCGTGTGGCGCTGCAACCTTTGCAATGAGACACGAGTGGCAGCCTTTGCCGACCAGCGCGGACAATGACTTTGGAACCGTCCTGAAAGACCCGATCGCACGCCGTCTGCTTTTGGTTGCTTTGTTGAATGCAGCACCTGTGGCGGTCAGTTCGACGCTATTTTTGTTTTTTGTAGAAAGCCGCCTTGCTGCGCCAGGCTGGGAAGGGCCGCTGCTATTGGTATTTTTTCTGTCCGCCGCAGTGGCCGCACCAGTTTGGGGGACGCTGGCTATGCGCTATTCTCCACGGCGGGTGCTGCTTTGGGGCATGGGTCTGGCAGTGGCCAGCTTTTCACTGGCGTTGACATTGGGGCCAGGAGACCAATGGATTTTTGCAATCGTATGCTTGACCTCCGGCGCAGCGCTTGGCGCAGACCTCACATTGCTGCCGGCCCTGTTTTCCAAACGCATGGCGCAAATTGCCCCAGATGCAGCCCAGGGCTTTGCCCTGTGGAGCTTTGCGTCCAAATTCACATTGGCGCTTGCGGCTGTGCTGATCTTTCCACTGCTTGATCTTGCAGGGTTTGTTTCAGGGACAGAGAACACAGCATCCGCACTTACCACACTTAGCCTGCTTTATGCTGCGGCACCTTGTGCGTTGAAACTTGGGGCCATGGCACTTTTGGCGACAACGTCTTTGACCGACCACCAGAAGGAGCCTCAGAAATGAGAGAATGGCACAACAAACGCTACTGGATCGTCGGCGCCAGCGAAGGTCTGGGGGCAGCGCTTGCTCAGGAAATGAGCGCTGCAGGTGCACATTTGATCCTCTCCGCTCGTAACCGCGAAAAGCTGGAGGACCTTGCGCAGACACTTCCCGGCACTGCCGAGGTTGTGCCGCTGGATCTGGCGGATGGTGCCGAGGTGCGGGCAGTGGCGGCCGAAATTGGCTTTTTGGATGGTGTTGTGCACATGGCCGGCGTTTACTGGCCCATGCCTGCCACGCACTGGAACGCCGATGAAGCCGAGGCCATGGCCGATATCAACTTTATGGGTGCCATAAGATTGATGGGTGCGATCACACCCGACATGGTTGCGCGGGGTAAAGGGCATATCGTCATCACCGGATCCTTGTCAGGATTTCGTGGTCTGCCCGGTGCAATCGGTTATGCCGCATCCAAAGCAGGCACCATGGTGCTTGCAGAAAGTATGTACGCAGACTTGCGCGGCTCCGGGGTAGATGTGCAACTGATAAATCCAGGATTTATTCGCACGCGTCTGACAGACAAGAACGACTTTTCAATGCCATTCATTCTCGACCCGGAGCCCGCCGCCAAGATATATTTCCGGCACATGAACACCCGCAAGTTTCAGCGCAGTTTCCCGCGCCTGTTTTCATGGTTTTTTCGAGGAGGCCTGTTCTTACCAGACTGGCTTTACTACCGCATCTTTAGTTGATGCAGGCAAAGTGCATTAACGAACGCTGGTATATTGTCCCGATCTGTAAGATTGAGAATGGCAATATTCGCAGGTCTTCTGCCGCGTTCACTGGGTGTGGCGGTCTGCCCGACTGTCAGCGCAAGGATCGCCCCTTTAGGATTGCATCAGCGCCAAACCGCGCCCGGATCTTGTCTGTGGCCCGTTCGGCCTGACTGCGTTGGGCTGCCGCAGGATCCAGCAAATCTCCTGACCGATCTGCTTGATCGGCGTCGCTTAAATCAGACAATCCCGCACCCAGTAAACGGAACGGTGCCTTGCGTAATTCCGCATCCAAAAGACCGCTGGCTTTGCGATACATCGTATCCGCCATTTGCGTCGGATCACGCAGGGCGAGACGCCTTGAAATCACTGAGAAATCAGCTCTTTTCAGCTTCAAAGTGACGACGCGACCCGCGCGCCCTTTGGCTTTGGCGCGATCAGACACTTTTTCGCACATACGCCACAAGTGCCCATCCAAAAGCTCGGGGTCTGATAGGTCTTCATGGAATGTCGTTTCATTGCTGATCGACTTCATCGGTGTATGCGCAGAAACCCGGCGCCGATCTTCGCCCCTTGCAAGATGCCACAATCGTTCGCCCATGCTGCCAAAACGTGCCGTAAGATCGGGCTTGTCCCACCGCAACAGATCCTCGAATGTGCGGATACCGGCCTGATCCAGTGCGGCCTGGGCGGATGCACCAACGCCCCAGATCAACCGGACCGGACGGGGGCGCAGAAACTCTGCCGTTTCGGCCTGACCAATAACGGCAAATCCATGCGGTTTATCAAGATCTGAGGCGATTTTGGCCAGAAACTTGTTATGTGACAGCCCGATGGATCCCGTCAGCCCGAGGTCATTCCGCATACGCAGCACCAATTGCGCAAGCATGACAGCCGGCGGCGCGCCATGGACCCTCTCTGTTCCCGTAAGATCCAAAAAAGCCTCGTCCAGCGATAGCGGCTCAACCGATGGCGTCAAAGCATCCATAAGGCTGCGGATGGCACGGCTGACGTCTGCGTAGACCTGCATTCTTGGTCTGACAACCTCTGCGTCCGGACAAAGCTTGAGCGCCTGAAACATCGGCATGGCAGAACGGACACCGCGGATGCGCGCAATATAGCAGGCCGTTGACACAACGCCACGCCGCCCTCCGCCGATGATAACTGGCTTGTCAGCCAAGGCGGGATTGTCCCGCTTTTCAACACTCGCATAAAATGCATCGCAATCCATATGTGCGATGGATAGCTGCATCAATTCCGGATGCGACACCACACGGGGCGTCCCACATGAAGGACAACGGCGTCCGGAGTGAAATTGTGTCAGGCAATCACGGCATAAAACGGGCATAACGGCAGAGTATCCAAAATTTTTGGCAAGCGCGAGACACGGCCGAGTGATAAATATTTTCACGATGTTGTGATTGGAAATATGCAGGCTGTGAAGCTTAGCACGCGGCCATCAAGGTCAAGAAGTTTTTGTAAAAAATCCGTATGAACCAGCTGAATGTGAGCGTCGTAACAGCGGTACTCGTTCAAAAAGAACGTTCAACTCATGAAGGATAAAACATGATCCGTAAAACGTTATTTGCAGCTGCCTTTGCCACCGGTTTGGTCTCACCTGTCCTGGCAAGCGAAACCCAGGACATCGTGGATACAGCCGTTGGCGCGGGAAGCTTTGGGACCTTGGTAGCTGCGGTACAAGCTGCAGGATTGGTCGACGTGCTAAAGGGCGAAGGACCGTTCACAGTTTTTGCACCCACCGACGAAGCGTTTGCAGCCTTGCCAGAAGGCACTGTTGAAAGCCTGCTTTTGCCCGAAAACAAGGACACATTGGTGTCAATCCTGACCTACCACGTGGTACCCGGCAAGGTAATGTCTGGTGATCTAAGCGACGATATGAGCGCGGCCACAGTGCAGGGCAGCTCCGTTATGATCGACCTCGACAGCGCCGTAATGGTCAATGATGCAACTGTGGTTGCAGCTGACATCGAAGCCACCAATGGCGTCATTCATGTCATTGACAAGGTCATTATCCCCCAAATGTAAACTGGGAATGCTGTAACGAGTAAACGACGGTGGCGAGACCTCCCTGAACGATCAATCGCGCCACCGTCTTTTTCAAAATACACGTACAGAAAATGGTTAGTGCACCACCGCATTCTCGGGTGTGGGCCGGTTAGACCTCGACACTCTGTCTCCGATGACGAGACCGTCAGGCCCGACGGACAAAGTGACAGTATCTCCATCGACCACATCACCGGACAGGATCATTTCTGCCAACGGATCTTGCAGGGCCCGTTGAATGGCCCGTTTTAGTGGGCGTGCACCAAACACAGGATCATAGCCTTCGTCGGCCAACCAGTTACGTGTTTCTTCATCCAGCACAAGCCTGATCTTGCGTGCTGCCAGACGCTTCAACAGACGCGCCATCTGGATATCAACGATACCCGCCATATCTGTCCGTTTGAGACGGTCAAAGATGATGGTTTCGTCCAAGCGGTTCAGAAATTCAGGTCTGAAATGCGCCCGTACTGCATCCATGACGTCCAGTTTGGCCACCCCCGCGTCCGCCCCTTCTGGCAATTGGCTAAGCGCCTGAGACCCGAGGTTGGAGGTCAAAATGATAAGTGTCTGCTTAAAGTCTACCGTGCGGCCCTGACCATCTGTGAGTTGTCCGTCATCCAGAACCTGTAAAAGCACATTGAAAACGTCTGGATGGGCTTTCTCAACCTCGTCAAACAAAACCACCTGATAGGGACGACGGCGCACCGCTTCGGTCAAAACACCGCCCTCATCATATCCCACATACCCCGGAGGCGCACCAATTAGACGCGACACCGCATGTTTTTCCATGAACTCGGACATGTCTATGCGAACCATGGCATTATCGTCATCAAACAAAAACTCGGCAACAGCCTTGGTCAGTTCGGTTTTGCCCACACCAGTTGGCCCAAGAAACAAAAATGATCCAAGAGGGCGGTTTTCATCGTTCAAACCTGCACGCGCACGACGGACAGCGTTTGCAACGGCCCGCACAGCCGGAGCCTGCCCAACCACCCTTGCATGTAGTGCCTCCTCCATACGCAACAGCTTTTCGCGATCCCCTTCGAGCATTTTTGACGTAGGGATCCCTGTCCAACGCTCCACAACCCCCGCTATCTGTTCGGGGCGTACGGCCTCGGCAACGATTGCAGCACTGGCCTTTTCAACCTCGCCCATCTGTTTTTCCAGAGCTGGAATAACGCCATAGCTCAGCTCTCCTGCACGCGCGAGATTGCCGTCACGCTTGGCCTGTTCCAGATCGGCACGGGCGCGATCCAGCTGTTCCTGCACGTCCCTTTCAGAGGCCAACCGGTCCCGTTCCGCCTGCCACTGCGCAGTCATTGCAGCGCTTTCCTGCTGAAAATCGGCCAATGACTTTTCCAGCGTTTTCAGCCGGTCCTGCGAAGCAGCGTCATCTTCAAGACGTAAGGCCTCAACCTCGATCTGCATTTGCAGAATTTGACGGTCAAGGGCGTCCAGTTCCTCTGGTTTGCTATCGACTTGCATCCGAAGCCTGCTTGCCGCTTCGTCCATCAGATCAATCGCCTTATCCGGCAAAAAACGATCTGTGATATAGCGCTGAGATAGCGTTGCCGCAGACACAAGCGCACTGTCCGAAATCCTTACCCCGTGGTGAAGCTCATATTTTTCCTTAATGCCGCGCAGGATACTGATTGTGTCTTCGACAGTAGGCTCCTGAACCAATACCGGCTGGAATCTCCGCGCGAGAGCCGCATCTTTTTCGACGTGTTTGCGATACTCGTCCAAAGTGGTTGCACCAACGCAGTGCAATTCACCACGTGCAAGGGCGGGCTTCAACAGATTTGACGCATCCATCGCGCCGTCAGCTTTGCCAGCACCCACGAGCGTGTGCATTTCGTCGATAAACAACACAACCTCTCCCGCCGCCTCTGTGACCTCGGTCAAGACAGCCTTCAGACGTTCTTCAAATTCGCCACGGTATTTGGCTCCGGCGATCAACGCGCCCATGTCCAATGCCAATAGCCGTTTGTTACGAAGGGATTCCGGAACGTCCCCATCGACAATCCGAAGAGCGAGCCCCTCGGCAATGGCCGTTTTTCCAACACCGGGTTCTCCGATCAGAACAGGGTTGTTTTTGGTCCGTCGGCTGAGCACTTGCATGGAACGGCGGATTTCTTCATCCCGACCGATAATGGGATCAATCTTGCCGTCGCGCGCGGCATCGGTCAGATCGCGGGCATATTTGCGTAGGGCATCATAGCCCTCTTCCGCGCTCGCAGTATCGGCTGTGCGGCCTTTGCGAATATCATTGATCGCGGTATTCAGCGCCTGTGCCGTAACGGCTCCTGCCTCGAGCGCGGACCTTGCAGGACCCTTGACAAGCGCGAGGGCCGTCAGCAAGCGTTCTGCAGGAACGAAGCGATCACCGGCTTTAGCCGCTAGTGTTTCCGCCTCGGCGAGGATCTTGCCCGTCATGCTATCCAGATAGACCTGTGCGCCATCGCCTTTCACTTTGGGCAATTTTTCAAGAGCCGCTTCGTTTGCCTCACGAACGCGGTTCGGTGATCCCCCCGCCCGGGTGATCAGATTGCTTGCGAGCCCTTGCTCGTCATCCAGAACAGCTTTCAGCAAATGTTCAGGGGCCAAGCGTTGATGGCTTTCCCGCATTGCAATCGTTTGCGCGGCCTGAATAAATCCACGCGACCGCTCCGTGAACTTGTCTAAGTTCATGGCATATCTCCTTTTGTAAGCGCCCGGGAAGTTACGCCCGCTTGGCGGCACGCAACAAAGAAGGGCCTTGTGCTAACACAGATGGAAAGACCCAGCGCATCATTCAAGAGGGACCATAGCGCATATATGCAAATGCGCTGCCATCGGGGGCCCAACAGGGGACGTTGATGGTGCCTTGTCCGCCATTGAAACGCGCAACTTCACGAAGAGACGTGCCGTCAGGGGACATCAACCGCAAACCCACATCCAAATTACGCGGATGAAAGCACGTGCCAGTGGGATAGGCCAAATAGAGGATATGTGTCCCACAGGGGGATGGGTGAGGAAACCAATTGACAGACCTGTCATGGGTGATGCGCGTTACCTCGGACCCATCGGGCCGCATCTTATAAATCTGCGCATGACCGTCCCGATCCGAATTAAACCAGATCCATGCGCCATCCGGACTGTAATCTGGCCCATCATTATGGCCTTCGAATTGATCGCATCCTGTCAGCTGAGTCTCGCTTCCGCCGGTCACCGCACTAATGGCGATGTCGTACTGATCCGGACGGCGCCTGCAGCAATACGCAATGGTTTTTCCATCTGGTGAAAACCCGTGCCAATAGCTTGGCTGTTTGGCACTTATCCGTGTTGGAGTTCCTCCGGCCGCAGGCACGGTGTAGATCGTCGAAAGGCCGTCCGTTTTGTGCGACAAGGCGATTAAGGATCCATCAGGTGAAATCCCGTGATCATTGTTGCAGGCTGTGGCAAAGCCTGTCGGCACCTTCCATGGCCCACTGCCATCTATGCCAATACGCCACAGCCGACCATCGCCATTGATCAAAAAGCTTTGACCATCCGGATCCCAGTTCGGAGCCTCAAATAATTTATCAGAGCTCCAGACCGTTCGTATCGTCCCGGTGGCCAAGTCGAAAATATCTAGGTGTGACTGCATGTCGACTACCTTGACGCAGAGGTGTGCGCACTGCAAGACGACACAATATAAACCTACCAAAGGAACCCACCCGATGTCAGATGATCGCCTGATTGTTGCAATGGACGTCCCCAATGCATTGGCTGGACTAAAATTGGCTGAAGCCCTTGGTGACACTGTCAACTTTTACAAAATCGGTCTTGGAATGCTGACGGGGGGCGGGCTTGCCCTTGCAAATGAACTTAAGGCCGAACACGGCAAACGTATCTTTCTGGATATGAAACTGTTCGACATTGGAGCAACGGTCGAGGCGGCTGTTCGGGGACTGGCGCAATATGATCTGGATTTTCTGACGGTTCATGGAGACCCCCAAGTTGTGCGCGCCGCAAAAGAGGGGGCGAGCGGTAAAGATCTGAAAATCCTTGCTGTAACTCTGCTGACGTCGCTGGACCGCAGTGATCTGGATGACGCGCTGATAAAAGAAGGCGCAATCCCCGATCTGGTCACCGAGCGGGCACGTCGCGCGTTTGAAGCCGGGGCCGACGGTGTGATCGCATCCCCCAACGAGGCAGCTCTGATCCGGGCTTTGCCTGTATCCAAAGATCGGTTGATCGTGACACCTGGTGTCCGGCCTGCGGGCTCTGATGCAGGCGACCAAAAACGCATCGCTACACCGGTCAAAGCCATTTCAAACGGAGCCGACCATATTGTTGTTGGACGCCCGATCTGGCAAGCGTCCAACCCGCGCGCGGCCGCTCAAGCTGTTCTGAAGGAACTTGGCTAAGCGTTCGGTCCACATCCACCAGATACCACACTGATCGCGGTCAAAGTTATCAACTGCGACCGCGTTCATACTCCAAACGCTGTAAGGCAACAGCTTCGTTCGCTTCGGTTTTGCGACTACGGACCAAAGACGTTTCCACGTAGTCCATATGTGCAACGATGGCAGCCCGGGCACCGTCAGCATCACGACTCTGCAAGGCCGTGTTGATAGTGTCATGCTGCGCAAGCAACGAAGATCGGGTATGTTTTTGCCGGAACATAATTTGCCGGTTATAAAAAACACCCTCGCGCAGCAATTGATACATTGACCGCATCATGTGAAGCATGACGACGTTATGACTGGCTTCGATGATGGCCAGATGAAAATCGGCATCCAACTGAGATTCATCTTGCGAGTTGCGTTTGCCGTGGGCTGCTTTCATCTTGTTGAAAATTGTATTGATGACCGCGAGATCAGCGTCAGTTCCGTAACGCGCAGCACGATAAGCGGCCAGTCCTTCCATATCGCGACGAAAAGAAACATAGTCAAAAACCGCTTCGTCATGGGTCGCAAAGAGTTTGATCAGCGCATCAGAAAACGCCGATCCCAAAACATCCGCTACGTAGATGCCAGCGCCGGCCCGAGACGTTAGCAAACCTTTTTCTTGCAGTTCAGCAACGGCTTCGCGCAACGATGGTCTCGACACGCCTAGCCGTTCGGACAGTTCGCGCTCTGCCGGTAGGCGTTCTCCTGGCCGAAGAATGCCACGCAAAACGAGCGTTTCTATTTGTCTGGTAACAGCCGAAGACAGTTTTTCCGGCTGAACTTTCTGGAATGGCATGCAGCCCCCTCGATTGGTCAAAACATATGACCAAATCCAGATAATTGCAAGCGCCGGGCACTCTCAGTCAGCCGATCCGTTTTTCGTAGAACAGACTGGCTGGACTGGCCTTATACGATCCAAACGGGGGACATGACGTAAATCCATGCGCCTCATACAGGCGGATTGCAGCATCAAGCCCGTGGCCGGTTTCAAGTCGCAATACCGGAAATTCCTCTTTTTGCGCAATTTTCGTCAGGGCCCCAAGAATGGAAGCCGCAACGCCCCGACCGCGCGCGACAGGATCCGTAAACATAGCCTTGATTTCGGCATAACCATCACGTCGCGCAAATGCACCGCATCCCAGAATTTGGTTGTCCTGTTTTGCCACCAGAAACAACACATCCGGCGTTGTGAGTTGTTCGACACTAAGTTGATGACAATCATCCGGCGAAAACAGGCTCTGCATCAGTTCATGACTTGCTTGTAAAAGTGCCAGCGCGCCCGGCGCATAGGGGTCACCCGGTTCAATCAAAATTGTCATCATTTCCTCGGTTTGGCCAATATCTTGTGGATAATCGCCAATGCGCCCCCATATCAAGGCCAAAACATTTGACAGCTCGAGCATTTGACGGGCACTATTTTCACAGACGCCCTGTGATACGAGGACTTCGTGAGATTTAACCGGCTACGTTTGAATGGCTTCAAAAGCTTTGTCGATCCCACCGATCTGGTGATTGCGGATGGGTTGACCGGCGTTGTCGGCCCCAACGGATGTGGTAAATCCAATCTGCTGGAAGCGTTGCGCTGGGTCATGGGTGAAAACCGTCCCAAGGCCATGCGTGGAGGCGGCATGGAGGACGTGATTTTTGCAGGTGCTGCAACCCGGCCAGCCCGAAATTTTGCCGAGGTCAGCCTGCATATCGACAACAGCGAAAGACTTGCTCCGCAAGGGTTTAACGAGGCCGACTCCCTTGATGTCATTCGCCGTATCACGCGCGATATCGGGTCCGCCTACAAAACAAATGGCAAGGACGTACGCGCACGGGATGTTCAAATGCTGTTCGCGGATGCATCGACGGGTGCGCACAGCCCGGCATTGGTGCGGCAGGGACAGATTTCGGAATTGATCAACGCGAAACCTCGTGCCAGACGCCGAATTCTGGAAGAGGCTGCAGGTATCTCTGGCCTTTATCAACGCAGGCATGAGGCCGAGCTGAAGCTAAAGAATACCGACGCCAATTTGTTGCGTGTCGACGATGTGTTAGAACAACTTGCCGCTCAACTGACGCAACTTGCACGACAGGCCAAACAGGCTGCACGCTATCGCGCTATTGGCGAAGACTTACGGCGTGCCGAGGCTGCACTGCTTTATAGGCGGTGGTCCGAAGCTGATGCGCAACGTCTGGTCGCCGAATCCGCTTTGCGCGAAAAACTGAACGCCACAGCCGCCGCCGAACGTGCTGCGCGTGATGCAACTGCGGCGCGCACCGAGGCAGAGGCCCAGCTGCCACCTTTACGCGAAGAAGAAACAATCGCTGCGGCCGTGCAACAAAGACTACTGGTCGAACGTGACACCCTGTCGGGGCAGGAAACCCAGGCAAGTGAAACGATCACTCGTCTGAAGCGTCGCATAGACCAGCTTGGCAAAGACATCGACCGCGAAATCGCCCTTAATAGGGATGCCGGCGAAATGATCGAACGCCTTGATTGGGAGGGGCGAGAACTGGCCAAGGCTGGCGACGGGCAGGATGAACGACTGGCCGAGGCGCAGGCCAAGGCCAGCGAAGCGGCCGACGTATTGCAGGATCGCGAAGCCACACTTGGCGAAGCAACTGAAGACGCCGCCAGACTGGCGGCACGACACCAAAGCGCAACCAGGTTGGTTGCAGATAGTACCAAAGCACGCGAACGCGCCTTGGCCGAGGCCAAACGCGCGCGCGAGGCGGCACAAGACGCACGCGCAAAACTGAACGACGCAACAACGCGCCAATCTGCAGCCGCAAAGGAACAAGCGCAGGCGCTTACTCTGGCCGAAGCCGCCGAAACAGCACTGAGCAACGCGGAAATCCAGCGTGGTGTCGCACAATCTGCCGAAACCGAGGCAAGATCATCACGCGCAGAGGCAGAAGGCGAAACAGCCACCCTACGCGCCGAAGTGACGGCCCTTGCGCGCGTTCTTGAACGCGAAGCCTCAGACCAAACCGCCCTACTGGACGCACTTGTTGTGGAGCCCGGGTACGAAAAGGCCCTGGGGGCTGCCTTGGGTGACGACCTGCGTGCGGCCGAAGTTTCAGACAATTCGAGTGGCTGGCGGCGACTGGCCCCCTATGAACCGGCCTCCTCCCCACCGGTTACAGGTCAGCCGCTGTCAGCTCATGTGGGTGGTCCTGACGTCCTGGCACGCCGTCTTGGGCAAGTGTTTGTTACTGATGTACAAAACGCATCATCTTTGCAACCTAATCTAAAACCCGGGCAGCGACTTGTCAGCAGGAATGGTGATCTGTGGCGATGGGACGGATTCCAGCTGAACGCAGCAGACGCCCCTTCTGCGGCAGCCTTGCGGCTTGAACAAACAAATCGTCTTACGGGCCTACGCCGCGAATTGGACACCGCCGAGGCGCGACGTCTCGAAGCAGTGGCAGCACATGACAGTCTTTCTGCAAAACTGACCAAAGCAACAGAGGCGGACCAATCCGCACGTGCCGCGCGCCGCGATGCCGATACAGCCGTGGCTCAAGCCGGGCGCGCATTGAGCCAAGCCGAAGCTGACTGCAATTTGGCCCGCGGAAAAGTTGAGACCCTTACAATGGCCGCTTCTCGCCACGACGAAGATGCAGCATCCGCAACACAGCAATTGGCTGATGCAAAAAGCGCACTGGCAGAGCTGGGCGATCTGGACGAAGCGCGCGCGCAGGTCGAAGATATTCGAACCACCGTCGAGGCCGCGCGAATGTTGATGATGTCACGTCGATCGGAATATGACGAACTGCGCAGGGAAGGCGAAAGCCGCCGTGCACGCAGTCAGCAAGTGACCAAGGATCTGTCAGGCTGGCGTCATCGGCTGGCAACAGCCGAAGCTCGGGCGTCCGAGCTGGCCGAACGGCGACAGGCTGCGGAAACCGAATTGGTCGATGCAATCGAAGTGCCGAAGATACTCACCACACGCCGGACCGATCTGGCTGAGGCCTTGCGCACATCACAGAATCGTCAAGCCGCCGCCGAGGATGCGCGTCGTCAGGCCGAGGCTATCCTGCAGAGCGCCGTAAAGGGTGAAAAGGATGCAGAACGTTCCGCATCCGACGCACGTGAAGCGCGCGCCGCATCCGACGCACGTGCGGAGGCAGCTCAGACCGCGGTAATTGAGGCGCGCCAGCGCATGTTGGACGAAACCGGACATCTGCCAGCAGAACTCCTGGCCGAGCTAAATACAAATGCAGACGACCTTCCTGATGCTGATGATCTCGATACAGACGTGCAGCGGCTCAAAAGGCAACGTGATGCACTGGGTGCGGTCAACCTTCGCGCCGAAGAAGATGCACGCACCGTACAGGACGAATATGACACTTTACGCTTGGAAAAACTGGATCTGGAAGAGGCCATCAAAACACTTCGCTCAGGGATAGCCAGCCTGAACCGCGAAGGCCGGGAAAGACTTCTGACTGCATTTGAACAGGTGAACAGCAATTTTGGCATGTTGTTCACGCATCTGTTTGGTGGGGGCGAGGCCAACCTCGTCATGGTCGAGAGTGATGACCCTCTCGATGCCGGGCTTGAAATCATGTGCCAACCCCCAGGCAAAAAATTGTCTACCCTGTCACTATTATCTGGTGGAGAACAGACTTTGACAGCATTGGCGCTGATCTTTGCGGTATTTCTGGCCAATCCTGCACCAATCTGTGTGTTGGACGAGGTTGACGCGCCGCTTGACGATGCCAACGTCAGCCGGTTTTGCGATATGCTCGACGAAATGTGCCGCAGAACAAATACACGCTTCTTGATCATAACCCACCACGCGGTGACCATGGCCCGCATGGACCGGCTGTTTGGCGTGACTATGCAGGAACAAGGCGTGAGCCAGTTGGTTTCCGTGGATCTGAAACGAGCCGAACGTATGGTTGCCTAGGGAGTTTGGCATGTATTGCATCTTGGTGCCTCTTCGCTGCATTTCTGCCAACCAAAATGCGAGTTTTTCCTAGGTACCGATCTGTAAAACGGACGGCAGCGGGGCCCGCTAGATCAGGCTTGCCCTACTCGTACATGGCGCTTTAATGCCTGACTTACCGCGCCGTTAGGCAAAATTATAAATCGCTATCAAGATTTATGGTAATCTGCCGCCCCGGGAAGATAGATCTTGGTTGCCTTGGATCATCAATAAAAGGCCGGAAGGATTGGACATATCAGTCCCTGAAAACCTACTATGAATCCTGACGCACCATATCTGTGAGCAAAACCCCTGTAACCACGTCGCCTAAAACGCGTCTCGCAACAATCAGAAGCTCTTCACGCAAGGGCCCCAAATTCGAAGAGTTGGTGAATTCTCCGGAAAAGCGGCCAATACCGGCGTGATCAAAGAGTGTTTGCAAAAACAGATCCCGCAGCTTTGGCTCTCGGGAGTAAACAAGTTCGGCATTTCCCGCTTTGATTTCTATTGTTACAGACATAACCACCAGTGCAGCGACGCGCGTATCCGTTATAACTGGAACAACGAATTGATTGTTTAATTTTACATATTCACTGTCGATAAGAGCAGCTGCATCAATCAGCTGCGCAGGGACACCTTGGGCATCAGACGGCAGACAATCCTCAAGTTCTCTGGTGGCAACGTCTATCTCGGCACTCTCCTCAGGTGGTTCGGGCTTCAAAAAAATACCCGCGCCAACACCTGCACCGATCCCGACGACTGCTAACAGTACCGGCAACAAAAATTTCAGCATGCTTGGCTCCTCAGAACGGTAAAATACGTTCGATCAGTCTTTGTCCCGAACGAGGTTGCTGCATTTCAGTGATTTGTCCCCGTCCCCCGTACGAAATGCGAGCGGAGGCGATTTTATCGTAGGTGATTTCATTTTGGCGTGTGATATCAGCAGGCCGCACGTATCCAGAAACAACCAAATCGCGCAGCTCGAAATTGACTCTTACTTCCTGAGAGGCCGCTATTGCGAGAACACCGTTGGGCAAAACATCCACCACGGTCGCGGCTACCCGTAGTGTCAAACGCTCATTGCGCCGGACGCTACCATCACCGGAGGCCGTACTATTGGAATTCAAATCAACGGCGCTGTCCATACTCGCCCCATCGGGGAGCTCTGCATTTATGCGCTGAGGAATACCAAATAATTGGGATATTCCAAGAGACTGCGATGCGCCACGAGACCGATTTGTCCCATTTGAAATTTCTGCCCTATCGTCAATTTCAATGACCACAGTAAGGATATCACCTCGGGCCATCGCACGATTCTCTCCTAAGAGTGAACCACGCCCACGACTCCAAAGCGATGCCATTTCAACAGGTTTGGAAAACGCATTCATTGGTTCATCGGCCTGCATCATGGCGGTGTGTTCAACGGTCGTCTGTGGATGCGTGAACATAGGTTGTGATACAATCGACGTGTCCATACAGGCCATCAAAAGACAGAATACTGAAAATATAGGTTTTGGAGTCATGCGCTATTCAACCAGTACACGACCGTTAGGCAGTACCTGACCGGACACACGACGGCGCGAACTGGTGTTGAGAACTGTGATTTGCTCACCCACACCACCGCGTGCGAGCGATCGCCCTGCTGCTACAATCTCAAGTCCGCGCGAACGATAAACCAGCTCCACAAGATCATTGCGACCAATCAGAGCAGGGGGTTGCACATCGCCACGACGGATTGGACGACCGGCATATAGCGCCACGCGAGCCTCCATACCCAAGACCTCTTCAGGGCTTTCGTATCCTCCCGGTATAGTCTCGGCCAGAAGACGAATATCCGCTGATGTCACAATCTCCTCAGGGCGGATTGTGCGCGTCGCAACCAAGCTGTCTGCTAACGTCATTGTTGGCAATATGGACGCTATGAAAAGGGGCAGGATTCGCATCACCGCACCTGAGCAGTCGCTGCCATCATCTGATCTACGGCAGAAATAACCTTGGCGTTGAGTTCGTACCCCCGCTGTGCTTCGATCAATTCGGTCATCTCATGAACGACGTCAACCGAGCTGTCCTCCAGATATCCCTGTCGAAGTGTTCCCATTCCATCCAAACCGGGCGTCGTTACTATTGCCGGTCCAGACGCCTCTGTTTCCTGGAAAAGATTTCCACCCAAAGCTTCAAGGCCTTTTGCGTTCGAGAAACCGGCCACAGAGAACTGCCCCAACAATTGGCCTTCATTGTTATCGGCAAAATAACCATAGACTTCACCTTCTGCATTTATTGAGATGCTCGTTGCGTCATCTGGAATCGTCACCTCGGGCGATACAGCAAAGCCATCTGCAGTAACAATCAACCCCTCCCCATTCCGCTTGAGAGCCCCATCTCTTGTATAAGCGGTCTGACCAGAGGGCAGTGTGACCTCTAAATATCCAGCCCCCTCCAATGCAACATCGAGATCTCCGCCAGTTGCGCTTAATGCACCTTGGGCCAGATTCATCGAAATTGCAGATGATCTTACGCCCAAACCCAACTGAATACCTGTGGGTAAAACAGTGCCATCCGACGCAGCCACGGAACCGGCCCGCGCCAGCTGCTGATAGTGTAAATCAGAAAATTCAGCGCGACGCGCGTTATATCCAGTAGTGTTCATATTAGAAATATTGTTTGAAATGACTTCAACTCTGGCCTGCTGGGCAGACATTCCCGTTGCAGCGATTGCTAATGCTCGCATCAAGTTTCTCCTGATAACTCTATTTTACAAATGTTTGCAGCGCACTGCGGACCCGTTCATCTTCTTTTTTTAGGAAATTTTGTCCAAGTTCGTAGGCTCGCTGAACTTCTATCATCCGCGCCATTTGAAGGATGGGGTCTACGTTACTACTTTCCAAAAAACCTTGCGCCATGCGGCCATTTTCTAGTGGTTCAAATCCCGTTTCCGCATGAAACATAACACCTGTTTCACGTTTCATGGCCTCGGGGTCAGTCGGCATCACAATCGCGATCTGTCCAACAAGACGGTCTTCGGTGCTGATAGTACCATCTGGTGCAATCGATATATTGCTTGCGTTTGGGGGGATAAAAATTGGCGCCCCTCCGGGATCCAACACCCGCAATCCGTCCATGGTGACAAGATCACCGACAGAGTTTGGAGAAAAGGACCCCGCTCGCGTCAACCGCTCACCGTCAGGCGTTTCAATCAAGAAAAACCCATCACCCTCAATTGCAACGTCGAGTTGACCACCGGTCTGTCCCAATTGACCCTGATCAAAGGATGTCCGGTGAACACGAGCCGATGCCATGGACAGACTCGTACCGTCATTCATATTCCTAATAAATTCTGAAAATAAAAGGCCTTCTTGTCTGAATCCAGTAGTCGAAATATTCGCAACATTATTTGCAATAATCTGCATTTCACGCATGAGTCCAGATTGGCGTGTAAGCGTGGTATAACCGGAGGCTTCCAATTCAAACTCCTATGATAAGTGGGATAATTTGTGATCGAAAAAAATGAGTGAGCGTTTGCGTCATAAAACCCATTGATATCCAGAATATCACAATAATTGCTGCGAGTTTTGGAACAAATGTTAAAGTCATTTCCTGAATAGACGTTAAAGCCTGAAATAAGCCAATAACGATACCTACCAATAACGCGACTACGAGAATGGGCGTAGATGTAACAACACTGACCCACAACGCATTTCGCATAACGTCCAAGAACTGATCTTCACTAAGCATTGGCGATCAAACTGGCATTCGCAAAATTTCCTGATAGGCTTCAACGACTTTGTTGCGAACCGTGACTGCCGCCTCGACAGCCAGTTCCGTTTGCGCCAAAGCATGCACAAGCGCATGCGGATCAGCCTTTCCAGCCATTGCAGCCTGAGCAGTGGTCTCTGCATTGCGAAGTGTGGCCTCAAACCCGCCTGCCGCGCGGGCCAATGCATCTACCGGTGAAGGTTGCGGCTCTGTCGCTGGACGGGTTGTTGCATATTTCTGTGCTGCAAATAATGATCGGATATCCATTCTGGTCTCCTGTTTTTTTTCATTGTTAACGACGCAATAAATCCATTAAAGAGGATGACATTTGTCTCGTTTGATCAAAGACTTTCAGGTTTGCTTCGTAGCTGCGCTGCGCCTCTTGTGCATCGGCGATCTCGATAATCAGATCAACATTTGATCCCATGTAATGACCGCTTTCGTCGGCCAAGGGATGCGATGGATCAAACACCTTGTCGGGCGCACGATCATCAACTGTGGTATCGCCCAGTTGTACAGCCAACAAAGCGTCAAAACCGGTTTGAACGGCCTCAACACCTGCAATTTTCCGCCGGTAACCTGGCGTATCGACGTTGGCAATGTTTTCAGAAATCAAGCGTAATCGACTGGCCTGCATATGCAGTGCGCTTGTGGAAACACCCATCGCCTTTGAGAATTCACTCATCTCTGCAATCCCTACCTACTGCCAAAACTTGCACGAATGATTTTTAGACCAGACCGGTAAATTGCCATCGCACGATCATGCTGACGGCGCGCTTCGACTGATTTCAGGAGTTCTGTTTCTAAAGATACTGAATTTCCATTCGGATCTTTTGTAGTGTCAGCTCGTGATATTTGAGACGACATAGAACTTTCAAATACACCCAAATGACCAAGTCTCGTAGCACGCAATTGAGTACCAGATTCATCATTTATAAATTGACTGAATTCGGGCAAACTACGAGCAGAATACGCAGGCGTATCAGAATTAGCCATATTTTGGGCAATCAATGATTGCTGCAAACCAGCATGCCTTGCCATAGCATGGGCTGTCTTAAATATATTCAACGATTCGAACATCGGGGCTTCTCCCTCGATTTGCTTCAACCAAGGCTTAACTCCGATTCGTTTAAAAACAGTTGTCAAACAATTACGGGATAGAACGATGAACGAAGCGTTCCTAGAAGGCTTCCGTGCAGCCCTACATGATATTCGCCCGGTGATGCGTATCGGGCGGGTGGCAGATTTGGATGGAGCATTGGTATGGACCACCGGTCTGACAGAACACGCAGCGATTGGGGATAGGATGCGGGTTTTTACCCGCGACGCCCATGAGCTTGATGGCGAAGTTATTCGCATACTTAACAATCGCATCGGAATACTGCTGGATAACGGACTGCTTGGCGTCTCTGTGAATGATCGCGTCGGACACCTTGGTTCCCCAAAGCTTAGACCAGCCCGCCATTGGGTGGGACGAATTATCGACCCTTTTGGATTGCCGATAGATGATCGGCCACTCCTTCCCGGCGGTCGCGCGGCACCAAAACGTGCTATACCACCCCCAGCAGCAAAGCGCAGAGCACTGGGCCCACGTTTGAATACTGGCACAAATGTCTTTGATACGCTTTTGCCAATTGTAAGGGGCCAAAGGGTAGGATTGTTCGCGGGGTCTGGCGTCGGAAAATCCAGCCTGCTTGGAACCCTGGCGCGCAAAATGCAAGCCGACGTCGTTGTATTGGCACTGGTGGGCGAACGGGGTCGAGAATTGCGTGACTTTGTCGAAAACGTTCTAGGCGACGAAGGTATGAAACGAAGCGTTGTCGTTGCCGCGACCTCAGATCAATCCCCCATTGAGCGTCGCCGCTGTCTCCATACAGCCATGGCAATAGCAGAGTATTTCCGTGACGAGGGGGAACATGTACTTCTTTTGGTAGACTCGGTGACCCGGTTTGCAGAAGCGCACCGCGAGGTTGCCATCGCCGCTGGCGAATTGCCTGCATTGCGCGGCTTTCCACCGTCCATCAATCAAGAGATCATGAGTCTTTGCGAACGCGCGGGTCCGGGGCATGATCAAAGTGGCGATATAACCGCAATTTTCAGCGTTCTCGTCGCCGGTTCGGATATGGAGGAACCAATAGCTGACATCCTGAGGGGCGTACTGGATGGTCATGTGGTCATGGATCGTGAGATCGCAGAAAAAGGTCGCTATCCGGCCATAGATTTTTTGAAATCGGTTTCCCGCAGCCTGCCCAAAGCGGCCTCTACGCAAGAGAATTTGCTCCTGAGTACGACCCGTTCGCTGCTTGGTGCGTATGCTAAATCTGAAAATATGATCCGAGCCGGATTGTATCGGCGTGGCTCAGACCCTTTGGTGGATCAGGCCATGTCGGTTCATACTGACCTTGAAAAATTCCTATCCGAACAGAATAGCACGACGGCCGAGGCAGCTTTTACGCGTTTGGCAACTATCCTCAGGCGCGCTTCGTCATCACGACAATCCGGGTAGAGACTGCGTAATCGAGACCGTCAGCTTTGGATCATCTCTGACTGACGCACAATAACCTCGGCCTGCTTGATCGACGCAATATCGACCAAGCGCCCCTTGTAGACGGTCGCGCCCTCACCATTCGCCTTGGCAGTCTCCATCGCAGCAAGGATCTCTCGTGCCTCGTTCACGGCCTGTGCGGATGGCGTAAACACCTCATTGGCAAGAGCAATCTGCTTCGGATGAATCGCCCACTTACCGACCATGCCCAGCGTTGCTGATCGCAGCGCCTGCGCTCGGTAGGCCTCATCATCGCCAAAATCGCCCAAGGGCCCATCTACAGGAAGAATACCATGGGTTCTGCATGCAGCGACAATGGCCGTTTGGGCCCAATGCCAAGGATCAGACCAATAACGTGATCCGTCGTGCAGCATGTAATAATTCTCTTGCGTACCGCCGATACCAGTCGTGGCCATACCCATGGACGCTGCGAAATCAGCCGCTCCGAGGCTCATCGCCTCCAATCGAGGAGAGGCGGCTGCAATTTCTTCGACATGAGCAATCCCTGCCGCGCTTTCGATGATCACCTCGAACGCAAGGCGTTTGCTTCGGCCCATTGCCGATTCAACCGATGTAACCAAAGCATCCACCGCATACAGATCGCCTGCACATCCCACCTTTGGTATCATAATCTGATCCAGACGTTCGCCGCCTTTTTCCAAAAGATCCACGACATCACGATACCAGTAAGGGGTATCCAGGCTGTTGATACGTACTGACAGACGTTTGCTGCCCCAATCAACATTTTGGGTGGCGGCAATAACATT
>JAYQEA010000020.1:0-19893 GCA_038138625.1 Roseivivax sp. | reverse complement strand
ACGCGCAGTTTGCTTATCCGATGGTGCCACCGAATCTTCGAGGTCCAAGTTAATGACGTCAGCTGCCGAAGCTGCCATTTTCTCAAAAAGGGCGGGACGTGAGCCCGGCCCGAACAGTTGGCAACGATTCAGGCGAGAGGGAGGTGAGGGTTGAATGCGAAAGGACATCTAATGCCCCCTTTCAGTAATATAGTTCCACAGATATTAGCCCACCAGTTATATAATTACGTCCACGCTCGCAAGTTGCTTTTGCAAGCGCGGCATTCACACCTTACTGCTAAGTCAGGATATTTTTGCGTTATTTTGCAGTATCATGCAAATTTATTGCAATATTACCTGATTACAAGAATAAATATCTATTTTTTATAGATTTTTTAGGAGTATTCTTCGATAGAATTTTTCTGCAAGGGCAAAATAATGATCAACACTCCTTATCTGTTGTTTCTAGGCGATGCGCCTGATGGGCTGGCAGCTAAAGTGGCGCAGGGGATACGGGACTGGCGTCCGGAATTTTGCGTCGGACAGTATCGCATGACAGGCTGCAAGGCCGACATGGGCCTGACTGATATGACTTTGACCGAAGCCCGTTCCGCCGGTGCCAAAACCTTGGTCATTGGCGTTGCGAATCGTGGCGGTACGATTTCCCAAGATTGGAAGAAAGTTTTGGTTCAAGCGTTAGAAAGCGGCTTTGATCTGGCGTCCGGATTGCACAACTTGCTCTGCGATGAACCAGACCTTGTCGCCGCTGCAAAGGCCAACGGCCGTGCTTTACACGACGTGCGCGTGCCATCTGTAGACTACCCCATCGCCAACGGCATTAAACGGCAGGGCAAACGGTGTTTGGCCGTTGGGACAGATTGTTCGGTTGGCAAAATGTACACGGCCATGTGCATGGAACGCGAAATGCGGGATCGCGGCATGAACGCGACATTCCGTGCAACCGGACAGACAGGCATCTTAATTACCGGCAACGGCGTGCCCCTCGACGCTGTCATCGCCGACTTTATGGCCGGTTCTGTTGAATATCTCACGCCGGATAATGACGTAGATCATTGGGACCTGATCGAAGGCCAAGGCAGCCTGTTCCATGTCAGCTATTCCGGTGTCACGATGGCCTTGATCCATGGCGGGCAACCCGATGCTTTGATCCTGAGCCATGAACCCACGCGCACCCACATGCGCGGGCTTCCAGACTACGATTTGCCCTCACTCGAGACGCTGAGGAATATAGCACTCCCACTCGCCCGCATCGCAAATCCCTCTTGCCAAGTGGTCGGGATTTCCGTCAATACCAAAGCAATGCAAGACAATGCGGCGCGTGAATATCTGGCTGAAATCGAAATGCGCATGGGCCTGCCTGCGACAGATCCGTTCCGGTATGGGTCTGGTCCCCTCGTGGATGCCTTGGCGAAGATCTGATGGAAATTTCAGTCACCCGTGACAGTTTTCCGTTGGTCCGCGTTTTCACAATTTCACGTGGCTCTAGAACCGAAGCACATGTGCTTACAGTTCGGGTGTCGGACGGTAATCATTGCGGTTGGGGCGAATGTGTACCCTACGCGCGATATGCAGAAAGCCCTGAAACAGTCACGCAACAAATCAACACACTCCCAGAAAATGTGACGCGAAAAACGTTACAGGCGCTTTTGCCCCCGGGTGCAGCCCGCAATGCCGTAGATTGTGCCTTGTGGGATCTGGAGGCCAAGCAGGCGGGCCACAGGGTGTGGCAATTGGCGGGCTTGGCCCCACCCCGCTGTGAAATCACCGCCTACACTTTGTCGTTGGACACCCCCGACGCCATGCGGGCGCAGGCTACGGAAAACGCGCACCGGCCTCTGCTCAAGATCAAACTGGGCACGCCCGACGACATGCCCCGTCTCGAAGCCGTCCGAAATGGCGCGCCAAAATCAACAATAATCGTGGATGCTAATGAAGGATGGAGCGCTGAGACTTATGCCGAGCTTGCCCCGCACCTTCAACGCCTTGGGGTCGCCCTGGTAGAGCAGCCCTTACCCGCCGGTAAAGACGATGCTTTGTTGGGTCTTCAGCGACCTGTGCCTATCTGCGCCGATGAAAGCTGTCACGATCGCGCATCACTGCCAAAGTTACGCGGCAAATACGACATGGTAAACATCAAGCTGGATAAAACTGGCGGTCTGACAGAGGCGCTGGCATTGCGTCAGGATGCAGAGGGCCAAGGGTTTGGCATCATGGTTGGCTGTATGGTCGGATCCTCTCTGGCCATGGCACCTGCCGTCTTGGTCGCCCAAGGCGCCGCCGTTACAGATTTGGATGGACCTTTGCTGCTGGCCAAAGATCGACAATCCGCCCTGCGCTTTGATGAGCGTGGGGTTCATCCCCCAACGCCCGCGCTTTGGGGGTGACCCCCGCTCGATAGACGCGTAATCAAGCCCAGAAATAGCGCCACTGCTGCAACACGTCGCGCTGCATCTTTGCAAAAATTGGCCGAAGATCGGCACAGATGCGCTCGCACGCCACCGAAGAAGGAAGCCACCATGACCCGTACCGTCTATTTGAACGGAGATTACTTGCCCGAAACAGAAGCAAAAGTGTCTATTTTTGATCGGGCATTTTTGATGGCAGATGGCGTCTACGAGGTTACATCCGTTCTGGATGGCAAGCTCATTGATTTTGACGGGCACGCCAAACGACTGAAACGGTCGCTGAATGCGCTGCATATGGACATGCCGATGACCCGCGATGATCTGTTGGAGATCCACCGCGAACTGGTGCGCGCCAATGATCTCGATAACGGCATGATATACTTGCAAATCACACGTGGCGCGCCGGGTGATCGTGATTTCGTCTTCCCAGACTCAGAAACATGCCCACAGACCGTTGTTCTGTTCACTCAATCCAAACCCGATCTGGCTGACAGCCCTGCTGCAAAAAAAGGGATAAAGGTCATATCTATTGATGATATTCGATGGGGCCGTCGGGATATCAAATCCGTGCAGTTGCTATATCCGTCAATGGGTAAGATGATGGCCAAAGCGCAGGGTGCGGATGATGCGTGGATGGTGGAAGACGGTTTTGTGACCGAAGGGACCTCGAACAACGCCTATTTCATTAAAGGCAACAAAATAATCACCCGCGGCCTGTCTAACGACATCCTCCACGGGATCACGCGCGCCGCCGTCTTGCGATTTGCAGCCGAAGCACAAATGGATGTGGAAGAACGCAACTTTACCATTGAAGAGGCTAAATCAGCTGACGAGGCCTTCATCACGTCAGCAACCACATTTGTCATGCCGGTTGTCGCCATAGACGGCAAGGCCCTCGGTAATGGCACACCAGGACCACGGGCCACACGCCTGCGCGAAATTTATCTTGATGAAAGCTGCAAGGCCGCAATCTAACCATACGCGACCTTTGTACCTATGGGGTCGACAGACACGTTTAGGACCGAAAACTGCATATGCGCTTTTCGGTCCCAGATAACGGCAGTGGTTTGTAAGTTAATTCGGCGATACCAGATCAGGCCCCATCACCAACATTCTCGGCAAACGCCTTTGCAAAGGCACTTTGCTTGTCGGCACCTGCCTCCGTTTGGTAATTAGTCTTCCATTCGGTAAATGGCATTCCATAGAAAGCCTCACGACCCTCATCTTTGGACATTTCAATTCCGCGTTCCTGTGCCGCCTCTTGATACCAGCGCGACAGGCAGTTCCGGCAAAACCCGGTCAAATTCATCATATCGATGTTCTGCACATCTGTACGGTCCTGCATCAAATGTTGCCTCAAGCGTCGAAATGCAGCGGCTTCAATTTCTATTTGTGTTTGGTCGTCCATAAAATCCTCATCAGGTCACAGCTGACAATGCCGCGGACAGAACGGGTGCCAGACGTTTGGCCCAATTTGCCTGCGCATCGGGGGTTTCAATCAAGTCGTTCCGAAGCTCTATCAATGTGTTGTGGCGTCCAAATGCAAGAGCATGTCGATCCATACTGTCACCCGGCAAGTGTCCATGATACGGTTGGTTGCTCCCAACACATAGATCAGTTTGTTGTTTTAGGCGTGCGATTAAGACCTCTGATAAACGGCTGTCTGATGCAAACAGAACACCGATATGCCATGGACGCGCCTGTCGCCCACGCAATTGCGGCGTAAAACTATGAACTGCGCAAATTGCACGGCCCGGCTGACCTGCCAACCGCGCCAAAGCATCGTGATAGGGCTGGTAATAGTCACGCACGCGACGGTCTTTTTCTTGCTGCGTCAAATGCCTGTTCCCGGGAACGATGCTCCCGTCATATAGGCGCATGACGAGTGTGGGGTCATCCACGCCTCGATTAGGATCAATAACAAGCCGCGAAAAACACGACATTATTACGGGACTGTTCAAAAGACGCCCCAAAGCCAAAGACACCCCTCGCGCCCCAACATCATAGGCAATATGTCGTCGCATATCGGCCTCGGGCAATCCTAATGTCCCGCCAAGCGATCGCGGCACGGCATTACTGGCGTGGTCACAAGTGATCAACCAAGGGCCAGATCGTTCTTCGCCATCGATTTCGAATGCCCTTTCGGGTGTTTGTGGATGTGTAGCTGTCATGCTGTATTCATAGTCCGGTTGCTATGCAGGATAAAATAGGCAATAAGCACCGCGCAGGGTGTTCGTTAGCGATAACACGTATTGTCCTGCACTGTTTTTGCTGCATCCGGACATCTGTCCGGACCCCCGGAGAGCACAACTTGAGACGTAAGCGCAAAATCAAAATCGTAGCCACGCTTGGCCCATCTTCGAATGACTATGACGTAATCCGTAAATTGTATGAAGCCGGAGCGGACGTGTTCAGATTGAACATGAGCCACGGAACGCACGATGATATCGCCGAACGCCATGCGATAATACGACAGGTCGAGGCTGATACCAACACCCACATAGGCATTTTAGCCGACCTTCAGGGGCCGAAACTACGCGTTGGCGTTTTCGAGAACGAGGCTGAAGAGCTGATTGAAGGTGCCTCTTTCCGCCTCGACCTTGATCCGACACCTGGTTCGGTCAGGCGTGTTCAACTGCCACATCCGGAAATCTTTGCAGCTCTGGAGCCCGGCGCGCGTCTGTTGGTCAACGACGGCAAAATACAGCTCAAGGTTGTGGAATGCGGAACCAACTTTGCAGAATGTTCAGTTATTATAGGCGGAACAATCTCAAATCGGAAAGGCGTCAATGTCCCTGATGTTGTTTTGCCTCTGGCCGCTTTGTCTGACAAGGACCGCGCTGACCTAGAGTTCGCCCTCGAACTGGGCGTGGATTGGCTGGCGCTGAGCTTTGTGCAGCGGCCCGAGGACGTGATCGAAGCCCGCGAGCTGGCCAAGGGGCGCGCGGCCATTTTGTCAAAGATTGAAAAACCAGCCGCGGTAGATGCGTTCGATAGTATTTTAAAGGTTAGCGATGGCGTTATGGTTGCCCGAGGCGATTTGGGCGTTGAATTGCCGGTACAAAACGTACCGCCAATCCAAAAACGCTTAATCCGCGCATGCCGGGCTGCGGCGAAACCGGTTATCGTTGCAACGCAGATGATGGAGTCGATGATCGAATCACCGGTTCCGACGCGCGCCGAGGTATCAGACGTCGCGGCTGCAATTTATGAAGGTGCTGATGCCGTCATGCTATCCGCCGAGTCGGCCGCCGGTCAGTATCCAATCGAAGCCGTAACCACGATGAACAATGTCGCAGAAGAGGTCGAAACAGAGCCAACCTATCGCGACGTCATCGAAGCGTCCCGTCAAGCCAAGCGGGAATCGGTTGCAGACGGAATCGTAGCCGCAGCGCGCGAAATAGCCGAAACAACGGATATCAAGGCCATTGTGTGCTATACGCAATCCGGCACAACCGGCACTTTGGTTGCTCGCGAGCGACCTCGCGTTCCCATCATCGCCATGACATCCCACAGAAAAACCGCACGACGGCTTGCGCTGACATGGGGCACCCAGTGCATTTTGACGGTTGATCTGACCCGCTTTAAACAAGCGGTCGTAAATTCGGCCAAAGCAGCGCGGGAATTTAACTATGCAGAGGAAGACGATCAGATCCTCGTGACAGCCGGCGTACCATTCAATACACCCGGCACGACCAATATTCTGCGTGTCGCCCCTTGTAACGAGAAGCTCATCTACAGCACAGACCCGGAATAACTTGGGGCTTGCGCGGAACCGTAATAGACGGTATCCGCACCTTCTATCCGACGTGGCCGGCCGAACGAGGCATGCCGAGCTGCGTTTGAAACTCAAACTTTTGGAGATGAAAATGCCCAAGATGAAGACAAAGTCGAGCGCAAAAAAGCGCTTTAAGGTGACTGGCACCGGCAAGGTGTTGGCAGGTCAGGCTGGCAAGCGCCACGGCATGATCAAGCGTACCAGAAAGTTTATCCGTGACGCCCGGGGAACAACAACCCTATCCGCCCCTGATGCCAAAATCGTCAAGGGCTATATGCCCTACGACCGCTAACCGCCAAAAAGGAGAACGCCCATGTCCCGCGTCAAAGGTGGTACAGTCGCCCACGCCCGTCACAAGAAAATCATCAAGGCAGCCAAAGGATATTATGGCCGCCGCAAAAGCAACTTTAAAGTTGCAACGCAGGCTGTTGATAAGGCCAACCAGTATGCAACCCGCGACCGCAAGAACCGTAAGCGCAACTTCCGCGCATTGTGGATCCAGCGCATTAACGCTGCGGTTCGGATGCGTGATGACGCGTTGACCTATTCCACATTCATCAACGGACTGACCAAAGCAGGTATTGAAGTCGACCGTAAGGTGCTGGCAGATCTGGCCGTAAACGAGCCAGACGCTTTCACAGCGATCGTCGAGCAAGCCAAGGGCGCCCTCGCGGCGTAATCGTCAAGCCCGACAGGTCATGAGAGCCGCCCCTCCGGGCGGCTTTTCTATTTTTTGGAATGCACGCGCGGTCCCATCGGGCTTGCAAAAATATACCGATTCGGCCTGCCCGGGCGGAAGCCTTTGAATGTAGTCATAGTCAAGATCCATGGCTTGCGGAAAAATATTCAATCCACAGTCATTTGATCGCGATCGCCACCACATCGTAAAAACCATAGTTTTCGAACCCCGATGTCAGAATTGGTACAGCCCCGGATCACCTGTCGGCCAGATGCTATTTGTTGAAGACGCCAAAGCTCGTGCGTTGCGGTAGCACAGTCCAAAACACCCTCGGATCTTGACGTTTTCCATTAGATTTTGGGATTTGACCAAGGCAGAGGCGCGACTCTGCCCAAGTCAACCTTGCACCGCCCTTTCCAAACCGATAGCACGCCCGCAGAGCGACTGACGGAGACGGGCATGGACGATCTGAGACAGAAATACCTTGGTCTTATCAGCGGGGCCGCCGACGAGGCGAGCCTTGAAAACCTGCGGGTGCAGGCAGTTGGCAAAAAAGGTGAAATCAGCCTGCAAATGCGAGGCCTCGGCAAAATGAGTCCGGAAGAACGCAAAGTGGCCGGTCCTGCGCTCAATGCGCTCAAGGACGAAATCAACTCTGCCCTCGCTGCTAAAAAATCGGCGTTGGCTGATGCTGCCCTTGATGCCCGATTGCAATCAGAATGGCTGGATGTGACATTGCCGGGCCGTCACTACAGGCAAGGAACGATACATCCGATCAGTCAGGTCACTGAAGAAATCTCTGCCATTTTTGCCGATATGGGCTTCTCGGTGGCAGAAGGCCCCCAGATCGACAGTGACTGGTATAACTTTGACGCGTTGAACATTCCCGGACACCATCCGGCCCGCGCCGAGATGGACACATTCTACATGCATCGTGCCGACGGTGACGCGCGTGCCCCAAATGTTTTGCGCACGCACACCTCTCCGGTTCAAATCAGAACAATGGAAGCGCATGGCGCACCGATCAGAATCATCGCCCCGGGCCGCGTCTACCGTGCGGACTATGATCAGACACATACGCCCATGTTTCATCAGGTCGAAGGTCTGGCCATTGACAAAAATATTAGCATGGCAAATCTGAAATGGGTTTTGGAAGAATTCGTCAAAGCCTATTTCGAGGTAGACGCTGTGGATCTCAGATTCCGCGCCTCGCATTTTCCATTCACCGAACCTTCGGCAGAGGTGGATATTCGATGTTCCTGGGAGGGCGGCACCCTAACAGTCGGCGAAGGTGACGACTGGCTGGAAATTCTAGGCTCGGGAATGGTGCATCCTAAGGTCTTGCAAAATTCTGGTGTTGATCCCGAACAATGGCAGGGGTTTGCCTTTGGCATGGGAATCGACCGCATTGCCATGCTTAAATACGGGATCCCGGACCTGCGTGCCTTCTTTGACAGCGACCTGCGTTGGCTGCGCCATTATGGCTTCTCCGCTCTGGACCAACCAAACCTACACGGGGGGCTGTCTCGGTGATGAAAAAACCGATTGCGGATTTAGCGGCTCGATTAATGTTGCAAAGAACGATCAGACGTAAGGCATGTTTAAATCAAACTGCTGTTCAAGATAGGTAGGCTGATATGAAATTTACTCTCTCTTGGCTAAAAGAGCACCTCGAAACCTCCGCAACTCTTGACGAAATTTCCGACGCACTGACCGACCTTGGCTTGGAAGTCGAAGGGATCGAAGATCGCGCAGCCCGCCTGTCAGCCTTCACTTTGGCACGGGTAAAACACGCCGAGCAACATCCTGATGCGGATAGACTGCGCGTGTGTACTGTTGAAACAGACGAAGGTGACAAGCAAATCGTTTGTGGGGCGCCCAACGCGCGTGCTGGTATCACCGTGGTTTTGGCCAAGCCCGGTGATTACGTGCCTGGAATAGATGTAACATTGGGTGTTGGAAAAATCCGTGGCGTTGAGAGCCATGGCATGATGGCAAGTGAACGCGAGCTTGAATTATCAGATGAACATAATGGAATCATTGAACTGGCGAGCGGTGCAGTGGGTCAGAGGTTTGTCGATTGGCTGGCAGAAAATGATCCTGCAAAAGTTGATCCAGTTATCGAGATAGCCATCACGCCCAATCGCCCGGATGCACTGGGCGTGCGCGGAATTGCGCGCGATCTCGCAGCGCGAGGACTGGGCCAGCTGAAATCACGTGACTGCGATCCAGTCAAAGGCAGCTTTCCAAGTCCGATAACAGTGACAATAGACGACGACGCGCGCTCGGACTGTCCGGTTTTCTGCGGCCGCTATATCCGAGGCGTCAAAAACGGTCCATCTCCGCAATGGTTACAAGACCGGCTTACAGCCATTGGTCTTCGTCCAATCAGCTTCCTTGTGGATGTGACAAATTTCTTTACCTACGATCGTAACCGCCCCTTGCATGTGTTTGATGCTGATAAGGTTCACGGAAACCTGCGCGTTCATCGCGCGATGGGTCACGAGTCCATGACTGCTTTGGACGAGAAAACGTATTCCTTCCAAGCTGGTATGATCTTGATTTCGGATGACAATGGCCCTGAATCCATCGGCGGTATCATGGGGGGCAACCAAAGCGGTGTCACAGAAGACACCGTCAATGTCTTTTTGGAAGCTGCCTATTTTGACCCCGTGCGTACTGCGTTGACCGGGCGCGCGCTCAAAATTAATTCAGACGCAAGGTACCGGTTTGAACGCGGTATTGATCCCGCATGGACCCCTAGTGGGATCGAACACGCAACACGCATGATCATGGATCACGCCGGTGGTGACGTATCTGATCTACTGATCGCCGGCGATATTCCCGACACATCAAGGGCCTATCGGTTTGATCCGGCTCATGTGGTCTCACTTGTCGGTATGGAAATTGGCGTTGATGAGCAGGTCAAATCGCTCGAGGCGCTTGGATTTAGACCCGATGGTGACAAAGTATGGGTTCCATCTTGGCGTCCCGATGTCATGGGCGATGCTGACATCGTTGAAGAGGTGGCACGCATCGCCTCCTTGACCAAGCTCAAAGGTGCACCGCTGCCACGACTATCGCAAGGGGTTCCAAAGCCAATCTTGTCGCCCAAACAACGACGCGAACAAACCGCACGTCGGACCATCGCACAGCTGGGCTACAATGAATGCGTTACCTACAGCTTTATAAACAAAGCTGCCGCTGGCGTGTTCGGAGGCGGAACAGATGCATCGATGCTTGCAAATCCAATAAGTGCAGACATGAGCCATATGCGCCCAAGTCTGCTACCGGGGTTATTGCAAGCTGCCGCACGCAATCAGGCCCGAGGGTTTTCGGACTTGGCATTGTTCGAAGTGGGGCACGTGTTTGATGGAGGAGAGCCGGGCGAACAAAGCCTGATGGCAGCTGGCCTTTTGGTCGGTATGGCCGGTCCCCGCGATGTGCATGGCCGCCAGCGGCCGGTCGATGTATTCGATGCCAAAAGTGACGCAGAGGCCGTGCTGGCGGCGATCGGTGCCCCTAGCAAGGCCCAAATAATGCGAAATGGTGATGTAACGTGGCACCCCGGCAGACATGGCCAGATTTGTCTGGGACCTAAAAAGATTTTGGGCACCTTTGGCGAAGTGCACCCAAAAGTTCTTTCTGCTTTTGATGTGCAGGGACCAGCTGTCGCATTTTTGATTTTGCCAGATGCTATCCCTATGCCACGCAAATCAGGAGCGTCACGTGGCGCCGTTGAGATGTATGACTTTCAAACGGTTGATCGTGACTTTGCTTTTATCGTCGATGCCAAAGTGGCCAGTTCGGATATCGTGAATGCCGCAAAGGGAGCAGACAAAAAACTGATCGCATCAGTTATGGTGTTTGATGAATTTTTTGGTGGAAGTCTGGACGATAATGAAAAGTCTATTGCGATCACCGTGCATCTTCAGCCGACGGCATCGACGTTGACCGAGAAAGACATCGAAGCTGTAACAGCCAAGATCGTTTCAAAGGTAATCAAATCGACAGGCGGGAGACTTCGGGGATGACAGAACATCTAAAGGTATATTTAGCCGGTGAAATTCATACTAATTGGCGTGATGATATCGCTGATGCATGTGGTGACCTCGATGTGTCATTTTCCGGCCCTGTTACGGACCACGAGGCCAGCGACGACTGTGGGGTCTCAATTTTAGGCGCAGAACCTAATAAATTCTGGCACGATAGAAAGGGCGCACTGCTGAACGGTATTCGAACACGAACGCTGCTCGGTGGGGCCGATATTGTTGTCGTAAGATTTGGTGAAAAATACCGCCAATGGAACGCAGCCTTTGATGCAGGCATTGCATTTGCTCTCGGCAAACCGTTGATCGTGTTACAACCACCGGAATTTGATCACGCACTTAAAGAAGTCGATGCGGCTGCGATGGCTGTGGCAAGATCTGTTACCGAAGTGGCTGATATTTTGCGATATGTGGCTTCGGGACGTTTGCGATAATAGAAACTCGTTTATACGGTGCATAACAGGGAAGATGTGAATGAACCGCCATATTACACCCAATAAGTAAGGGCCTGCATGGTAATACGTGGCACACCTGAAGCATCTTTTAGATACACCGAACATGCAAAAACAGACACACTCTTCCCATATTAGGTTCATCGGGCAAACGTTTTTATTCAGTCCAAAGTAGTCTCCCAAACACGTTGGATTTCGTCGAGATTTCCAAATCCTCCAACGTGACACGCAAATACTGTCTGACCACAGAAATGTTTAATAAGGCCAAGCCGAAGCTGTTTCCACTTTTAGCCCCAAGCCGAAAATCACGATCCGCCGCGCGCCGAAGCTGTATCAGTTTAACTGCTACGGATAGAAATTTTGCTGTAAAAGTGAAATGAAATATATGCATGCAGCAAGCATATTGCTCATTAACTAAGCGGAGAAAAGCGACGGGGCGCACAGCAGAAATACTGCAGTGCGCCCCTTATTATTGTATCTGATTTCAAGGCTGCAATCAGGCGTCAACCATATCGTCTGCAGATATCCCTGCCACGGCCACAGGCTTTTTCATCGCATCGCGCCGGAATGGCTCACCGAGTTCCTGATTGATCATGGCCTCGATCAATGTGGTCTTGCCGTGCTTCATCTGGTCTTCGATGGCTTTATTCAAAGCGGCGGTCAATTCTTCCATAGTGCGTGCCACGACACCCACCAAGCCACAAGCCTGCGCGATACCTGCGTATGAGACCTGCGTGTCCAATTCCGTCCCAACAAAATTATCCTCAAACCACAGGGTCGAATTACGCTTTTCCGCACCCCACTGATAGTTGCGGAAGACAATCTGTGTTACTGGCGGCCAGTCTCCACGACCAATTGCGGTCAACTCGTTTACAGCAATCCCGAACGCCCCATCTCCGGCAAAACCGACAACAGGTACATCAGGACAACCAATCTTGGCACCAACGATAGAAGGCAGGCCATATCCACAAGGACCAAAAAGCCCTGGCGCAAGATATTTACGTCCTTCGTCAAATGAAGGGTACGCATTACCAATCGCGCAGTTGTTCCCGATATCGCTGGAAATAATCGCCTCACGAGGGAGCGCTGATTGAATCGCACGCCAAGCCATGCGTGGGCTCATCCAATCCGGCTTATCATCGCGTGCACGTTGGTTCCAAGTGGTGCCAGGATCGTCATCCTCATGGTCCATCGACGATAGCTGTTGCGCCCAGCGGCTCTTTTTAGCAGCAATCTCGGACTTACGCTCGGCACGACCCGAATCTCCAGCGGTGTCAGACAACTGGCTCAGGATCCCGTTTGCCACTTTTGCTGCATCGCCAACGATTCCGACCGAGACCTTCTTGGTCAAACCAATACGATCTGGGTTGATATCGACCTGGATGATTTTCGCGTCAGCAGGCCAATATTCCATCCCATATCCTGGCAGGGTCGAGAATGGGTTCAAACGTGTCCCAAGCGCCAGAACAACGTCTGCTCCCTTGATCAGTTCCATTCCAGCCTTGGACCCGTTATATCCCAACGGCCCTGCAAACAGGGGGTGTCCTCCGGGGAACGCATCGTTGTGTTGGTACCCTACGCAAACAGGTGCATCCAAACGCTCGGCCAAGGCCTTGCTGGCCTCAATACCGCCTTCCGACAAAACGACACCAGCGCCGTTCAAGATGACTGGGCTTTTGGCGTCGCTGAGCAGCGCCGCAGCCGCCGCGACAGAGTTCTCACCGCCGGGCGAAAGTTCAAATTCAATGGGATCAGGAATTGTGATATCGACGATCTGCGTCCACATATCGCGCGGAATGTTTAATTGTGCCGGAGCTGACAGACGCTTGGCTTGCGCTATAACGCGTGTCAACACCTCGGCCACACGGGATGGGTCGCGCACTTCCTCTTGGTAGGCAACCATATCTTCAAACAGCTTCATCTGCTCGACTTCCTGGAAGCCGCCTTGGCCAATTGTCTTGTTTGCCGCTTGTGGTGTTACCAAAAGCAATGGAGTGTGGTTCCAATATGCAGTCTTCACCGCAGTAACAAAGTTTGTGATGCCTGGACCATTCTGGGCTATCATCATCGACATCTTACCAGTTGCACGTGTGTAACCATCCGACATCATACCTGCGCTTCCTTCGTGCGCACAGTCCCAAAAATTGATCCCGGCCGCGGGGAAAAGATCCGAAATGGGCATCATAGCCGACCCGATAATACCAAATGCATGGTTGATACCGTGACGTTGCAAAACCTTCACAAAGGCCTCTTCGGTGGTCATCTTCATGGGTGGCTCCCCCTTTATTTTTTGCGGACTGACGCCCCTTGCACGGGACATATGATTTAGCCGGACATTAGGAGGATTACCCCGCCAACCCAACCCCTATGAGCGACATTTCATGTCGGATTCGACAGATTTTATGTGGCTATTTGGCACTTTTCAGTAGAAAATTCGCCGTTAATGAAACTAGTAGTCCCATTTATTGCATCTTTAAACTTTTCTGGCCATTCATTTAAATCGTCGGCAGATGTGCCCGATATAAAAGATACACAGATTGCTTTGGCCGCCAGAAGCATGGGCCAGAGCTGTTTTTTGATAGGGCCGTAAACATGTCAAAAGACACCAATTTGACACACCCCACCCCGAGACATGCCAGATGTTCAAAGCTACGCGCAACGACGAGGCCTCAGGCCTCTGGTGACATAAGCAAACCAAAACGGGGTTTTCAGAGTATTCGCGTTTATCGTTCAGCCGTACAACTCACTCAACTCGCGATGACATTCAATGATATGACCTTGGGCATCAATACGGCGTGGTGGATCGATCTGATCACAGGTGCCCATAATCGCAATAGGACAGCGTTGTGTGAACGCACACCCGACTTCTGCCAACTGCACGGCACCAGCCGCACCGCTTTTAGCCTCTCGGGTTTGGCTGGCCTCTTCCAGCCAGCCCACGCGTGTTTCAGGAACAGATCCAATCAACAATTTGGTATAGGGATGATATGGCGGTGCCAAGACCTGATCTGTCGGACCTTGTTCAGCCACCCGACCAGCATACAGCACTACAATTTCGTCCGCAAAGCTGGCTACGGTAGACAAATCATGACTGATAAAGACAAAGCTGACGCCTGTTTCTTTTTGAAGGCGCGTCAAAAGCTCGATCACATTCGCCCCTACAATGGTGTCCAATGCTGACGTCACCTCATCGCACAAGACCACATCGGGCTTGGCAGCCAAAGCACGGGCCAGATTGACCCTTTGCTTTTGGCCTCCTGACAATTCATGCGGGTATCGGTCGGCGAATTGGGGTGGCAGTTCCACAAGACCCAATAGCTCTTCTACAGCGGCGCGTTTTGTTTTTCCATCGAGCTGCTTATAGAACTCCATCGGCCGACTTAAAATGTCGATGATGCGTTGCCTCGGATTCAAAGCAGTGTCGGCCATCTGATAGACAAACTGCACTTGCCGTAATTGGTCACGGGATCGCTGCTGAAGCGCCCGCGGTAATGTTTCACCGTTCAGTACGGTCTCGCCAGATGAAGCGGGCAGAAGACCCGCCATAACACGCGCCAAGGTCGATTTACCGCATCCGGACTCTCCGATGATGCCAACGGTGCGTCCCTTGTCGATGCTTATATTGATATCGCGCAGCACTTTGACCGTCGGCTGACCATCAGATTTTTTACCATAACCCGCATCAACGCCATAGACCTCCAGCGCCGGCGTATCATCCATATGATCCAAGTTGCCGTCGCTCTGTCCTGGTTCCGGCAGGGGTTTGATCGCGGCCATCAAACGTTTCGTATAGGGATGCTGAGGTCGGTTTATAATAATCTCAGTCGGACCAGCCTCTTTAACTTCACCATTATAGAGAACGACGATGTGGTCTGCGATCTGCGCCACAACAGCAAGATCATGGGTTACATATATCGCGGCAGCGCCTTCTTCCTTGATCACCTTTTTAAAGGCTTTCAGCACTTCAATCTGAGTTGTCACGTCAAGCGCGGTGGTTGGTTCGTCCAACACCAGCAAAGACGGATCACCACAAAGCGCCATCGCTGCCATCAACCTTTGCAGCTGGCCACCGGATACCTGATGCGGATAGCGTTTCCCGATATTTTCGGGGTCAGGCAACTCTAGCGCCCGATAAAGAGCCAGTGCCTTTTGGTTGGCCTCAGCTTGGGTCTTTGTGCCGTGCAAAACAGGTGCTTCGGTGACCTGTTCGTTGATGGTGATGGACGGGTTAAAGGTCGCCGCAGCGGACTGAGCCAGGTAGGCAACATTCACCCCACGGGACGGACGCAATTCATCGGTCGTCATTTTGGTGACGTCATTGCCCAGCAAGATCGCTTCACCACCGGAAAATTCCAATCCAGGTTTACAATATCCAAGCGAACTTAATGAGATAGTCGTCTTACCAGAGCCCGACTCCCCAATAAGCGCCACGACCTCGCCACGCCGCACTTTGAAATCGACCCCTTTGACAATCGGCAGCTCGCTACCATCCTCGCGAAACGCAGAGATCCGCAGGTCTTTGGCCTGGAACACAACATCATTGTGGGATTTATCAAGCGCCATGGCTTACATCCTTTTGGAAAGCTTACCGCCACCGTGGGCAGAAACATCGTCGACGATAAGATTAATGGCCACAGTCAGCGTAGCAATTGCCAACGCAGGGGCCAACACCGGCAGGATAGACGCACCATATTGAAGCGTCCCGAGGTTTTCACGCACCATTGACCCCCAGTCAGCCTGAGGCGGTTGGACGCCCAGCCCGAGAAACGACAAAGATGAGATAAACAAGATCACGTAGATCATACGCAAACCGAAATCAGTGATCAGGGGCATCCTTGCATTGGGCCAGATTTCCCGTGTGATAATCCACCACGTTCCCTCGCCCCTAGCACGGGCGGCTTCGACGTAATCCATGACCATGATCTCCATTCCGATAGCACGGGCCAATCGGAACACGACAGTGGCATAGATCAATCCAGCAGTAGCGATCAAAACCGGTATCGAAGAGCCCACAGCCGCCACCACCACCAGTCCCAGCATAATCGTTGGCAAGCTCAGGAACGCATCGTTGACCCTGCTGAGGATCATATCAACACGCGGACCGGAAACCGCAGCCCCGATTCCCAGCACCACCCCCACAAGATAGGCCAACGACGTTGCCACAAAGGAAATTCCGATCGTCCTGCCAGCGCCATACATGATACGTGTCAGGATATCGCGATCCTCAACATCGGTGCCAAGGGGCGCTCCGGCTCGCGGCTTTTGAAATTCGCTATAGTCATCAGGGAATGGCAGGTCATTTTCACCCATGGGCGCAATAAAAGGCCCTGCCACAGCGATGAACAGCCAAAAGCCAACAACGACGATACCTATCCAGCCAGTAATCGAAGGTTTGTATCCCTGACTGGGCGGAGCGTCAGGCAGCTCGTCAAAGCTGACACCTTCATCATAGGGCGCAACAAAATGTTCTGTTTCAGACGGCGTGCTCATTTAGGGTGCCTCAAACGGGGGTTGGATGCGTAGGCAGCTACATCTGCAATCAGCATCAAGATGACGTAGGTCAGGCAAAAGATCATGCCCAAGCCCTGCACCATTACAAAGTCGCGCGACTGCACGCCTTGAACGATAAGAGTGGCAAGGCCCGGATAGCCAAAGTAGACTTCGACGACGATCACTCCGGTAACCAAATACGCAAGGTTCAACGCCACAACATTAACGATTGGACCAATTGAATTCAGCAAAGCATGGCGAAATATGATTCTGCTGCGGGGAACACCCTTCAGGATGGCCATCTCGATATAGGGTGAAGACATTACATTCAAAACGGCTGCACGGCTCATCCGTATTAACTGCGACGCGATTACAAAACTGAGTGTTGTGATAGGGAGCGCAAAGTGAGCAATCAGTTCGAAAAAGCCTTTGCCATCCGTACTGCCAACAACCACCGCTGTACCGATACCCATTCCCAGAACAAACAAAAGCACCAACAGGGTTGCGGTCAAAAATTCTGGCGATGCAACAAGCGACACCGAAACAAAGGTCAAAACCCTGTCGTATGCGCTTCCGGGGAACATCGCGGCGAGAATACCCATTAACAACGAAATGGGAACACCGATCAAGGCGGTCAAAACGGCGACCATATGTGTGTTTTTATAACGATCAGCAATCAGTTGTGTCAAAGGGACATCAGATGCCAGCGAACTTCCCAGATCACCTCTGACAAAATTTCCAGCCCACGTAAAATACTGAACCAAATACGGTTTATCCAAACCCATTTCTGCGCGCATCGCAGCAAGATTTTCAGCGGTTGCATTCTGTCCAAGTTGGATTTGCGCCGCATCGCCTGGCAGGATCTTGGTTCCGGCAAAGATGATAAATGACACGGCCACAACGGTCACCAGCCCCACACCGATACGCTTTAGGATTAGGGACCACATGCCCTTACCCCCTTTGTTTTATGAATTTTTGTTTTGGTCGTTTGAAGCGAAAAGGGCTCTGCGAGCAGGGTGCTGCAGAGCCCTTAAATTGCTTAGGCGTCGTCACGCCACAACGTCACAGGTGACTCCGCACCTCCAAAGTTGTTCAAAGGCACATAAGTCAAGCCTTTTACATGGCTGGCTACAGCATCCACGTAGTTTCTGTGCGCCGGCAGTGACATGCCATTTTCCTCATGGATCATGGTCTGAAGATCGGCATACATCTGAGCACGCTTGGCTGGGTCAGTCACACCACGGACATCAACAAGTGTCTGGTTGAACTGTTCATTGTTCCAGCGTGTTTCGTTCCAAGCCGCGGATCCTGCAAAGGCCAGTGTCATCATAATGTTGGCCGTCGGACGCATGTTCCACGACGCGACACAAATCGGAGCCTTCAGCCACACGGCGCCCCAATAACCATCGGTGGTCACCTTCTTGACATCAAAGTTGATACCGACTTTGCGCGCTTCGCGTGCCATAAAGGTACATTGCTCGACAGCACCGGGTGCTACTTCGGCCGCGACGACTTCTATTGCTGTCGATCCCAAACCGGACTGGTTCCAATGCCACTTTGCTTTATCCGGATCAAGCTCGCGCTGAGGCAGATCTGCAAAGTGATCAAAATAGGCTGCGTTGATGGGTTGATCGTTCCCCAAAGAGCCTTGCCCCTTGAGCACACCTTTCACCAAGCGTTCGCGATCCTGAAGATGCTGCATCGCTTTCCAGACATGCTCGTTTCCAGACGGACCAGCAAGTTTGATATGCGGTGCGATGTTGACATATGCACCCGACTTCAGTGACCAGACATCACGACCCGCAGTGGCTTCGACCTGTGGAATCGCTTTAGGAGGCAGATTGACCATGGCATCAACATCGCCAGCCATAAAGGCGTTCAGTCGGCTGACGGGGTCGCCAATACCATAATGCTCCAGCTCGTCTAAATAGCCGCCCTCGCTCCAGAAGTTCTCGAACGGACGACCGACGGCGCGAACACCGGGCTTGAACTCTGCGGCGCGATAGGGTCCCGTGCCGTTTGCTGTTGAAAAGTCAGTTGTGCCGTCTGCTATGATCTTGAAGTGGAATGTGCCCAAAGCAATGGGAAGGTCCGCATTCGGAGATGACAAGATGGCCCGCACCTCGTAATCATTCACCTTTTCCCAACGATCAACCATCGACACGAGGGAGGATGCGTTCGAGATCGACCCTTCCATGCTGTGACGGTTCATGGTGTACAACACATCGTCCGCGTTGAACGTCTTGCCATTGTGGAATTCAATGCCACGCCGCAGTTTGAAGGTCCATTCCGTTGCAGCGTCGTTTGAAAGAACCTCTTCTGCCAGCTCGGGCTCATAGCCAAGACTGTCTGTCAACCGAGTGAGCGATCCGTAAAACATCCGTCCGCGGAAATAATCGACTGCAGACGTGAATAACTGTGGATCAAGAGTATCGTTCGGTCCGTGCTGGTCGCCGGCCATGATCAGCTTGCCGCCACGCTTGGGCGCATGAGCGGCGGCGTGTGCTACACCGTCAAAGATTGCCCCTGATGCGGCAAAGGTCGCACCAGCCGCCATCATATACCCTATGACGTCCCGACGCGATGCGCCCCGCCGATGCATTGCTTCGACAATCTGGCGCTCTGCGTACGGTAAATCTGCTAGTCGCGGGTCATTATTTTTGAACTCGGACATATTTCCTCCTTGCTGGATTTCGTCATCGGGTTTTGCCCCGATTTGGTTGGTTTTATCATTTGTCAAGCGACAGCATGCAGCCGCTTCGCATTCAAAAGAACAACTAGATTTTTCTCCCAAAACGATCGCTTAACCTTAAAACTACTTCACCGGTACAACGGGCAGATTCTCTCCCGAAGTGACAGATAGCGTTACATTTTCCATCTCGTCTGTCCACAGTTGTCCAGAAAGCGACGCGATAATGTCGAAAATGATACACAGAGCGTTGGCCAGCTAACGCTGAAGCATGGTAAATCGGCATAAGGTAAGCGGGTAATCCCGCCATTCTTAGGGGGGCGTATCAGTAGAACCTAAGCTGCTTTCAGT
>JAYQEA010000019.1:2220-44754 GCA_038138625.1 Roseivivax sp. | reverse complement strand
GACAGCCGATTGGACGGCTTATTCATAAAAAGACGCTTTCAAAAAATATACCCAGAGCGCCAAGGCCACAAAACGTGACCCTGGCACCTGAAAATCAGTAGACGACAACCGAGCGGATTGATTCGCCTGAATGCATCAGATCAAACCCTTTGTTTATATCATCCAGTGATAGCGTGTGCGTGATCATCGGGTCGATCTCGATCTTACCATCCATATACCAATCCACGATTTTAGGCACATCCGTTCGACCACTTGCGCCCCCGAAGGCGGTCCCCCGCCAGACCCGGCCAGTAACCAACTGGAAGGGCCTGGTCGAGATTTCGGCCCCCGCAGGTGCAACACCGATCACAATCGATTCGCCCCAGCCTTTGTGAGCAGATTCCAAAGCGGCGCGCATAACCTGTACGTTTCCGGTCGCATCAAAGGTGTAATCAGCCCCGCCCTTGGTCAGCGCCACGAGGTGTGCCACAAGATCACCGTCAATTTCCGACGGATTTACGAAATCTGTCATGCCAAAATGTTCAGCCATCGGTCTTTTGTCATTGTTCAAATCGACACCGACGATCTGGTCTGCGCCCGCAAGGCGCAGACCCTGGATTACATTCAGACCAATGCCACCCAGACCAAAGACTATTCCACGGCTGCCAATTTCCACTTTTGCCGTATTGATAACCGCACCAATGCCTGTGGTTACACCACATCCAATGTAGCAGACCTTGTCAAAGGGCGCGTCAGGGCGGATTTTGGCCAGGGCTATTTCAGGCAGCACTGTGTGATTGGCAAATGTGGAACACCCCATGTAGTGCAAAATCGGTGTCCCATCCAACATCGAAAACCGCGAAGTTCCATCAGGCATCACGCCCTGGCCTTGTGTTGTTCGAATTGCCTGACACAGGTTTGTTTTAGGATGCAGGCAGTATTCGCATTGGCGGCATTCCGGCGTGTACAAGGGAATCACATGATCGCCCGGCTTGAGCGACGTGACACCGGGGCCGACCTCTAAAACGACACCTGCTCCTTCGTGACCCAATATAGCGGGGAACATACCCTCGGGGTCTGCACCCGACAGGGTAAATTCATCCGTGTGACAAATGCCGGTGGCCTTAATTTCCACCAAAACTTCGCCTGCTTTCGGACCCTCAAGATTGACGTCCATGACTTCAAGCGGTTTACCGGCCTCTAGAGCCACAGCGGCGCGTGTACGCATTGATATTCCTCCCAAGATGCTTGCCATCAGGTTGCGCCAAACGGCGGGACCGTGCAACGTATTGATTCAGTCATAAATACTTTTTTTGGTACGAGGACATTCCATCGGGTTTCCCGACTGAAAACATCAGTCGAACGTTCCTGCAACCCGTCCCAAAAGCATAAACGCCCGCGCGGTGCGCGTACCGGCAAAGGCCGTTATCGCGGCATCGTCCGCACGCGGTTCAAAATCAGAAAATGTCCGGTCAAAAACGCGCAGAAAATGGTGGACGGCATCCCGGAAAATTGCGTCTTGTTTCATCCTCGCCGAAGTCCGGGCCAGCGCATTTCGGTCGCGTATGCCACCAAGCGCGGCAACCGCCCGCCCGCGATCGCCTCTGGCAAAGCGCCGCCAGACTTCTGGTCGCGCCAGATCGGGACTAAGATCGTCCATATAAATGTGTTCCTGGCTGAACAGCGTAAGAACATCTTGGGCGGCTTGAACCAGTTGCCCAGTGGTTCGGTGCAGCAAGGCCGTGCGCAGTACGGCAAACCCTTCCTCGTCCTCGGCAGTAACAGGAAAGTTCAGCGCACGGATCATGTCCTCTAGATCAAGCTCTTCTTCGAGTTCGGGTGTATCAAGTGCCAGCGCGCCCTGTGCACTGGGCTCGCTTGCGGGATTGTGAAGGGCAGACTGGGTTGCTCTGGACGATGTAAGCATTGAAACCGCACTTTCGATCCGTTTCAATGTGCCGGTGTTTTCCATTTGCCTGCGCTGTAACAGCTTTAACGCCTGTGAAGTACCATCATCCGCGTTTCGCGCTGCGATCATATCAAGGGCAATGCGCAACTGACGACGGTCCTCGCGAGCGGTCCGCGCCAGACGCAGGGCGAAAACAACCGTCCAGATCAGCCCGACCGGAACGGATACCAACACCGCCAACAACAAGATGGCCAGGCCGCGCGCATCAAACCCGATATAGGCAGCAAGCCCGCCAGTAGCCACAATCCAAAGAGCGCTTAAAAACAAACCCCAAAGCCAGGCTGTGCCAACCTCTTCCGGGGTGTTTTCTATGGCACCAGGCTCAGTCATTTGCGGCTCTATTTGTAGGCGATGCTCAAAACCTCGTAGCTGCGCAAACCACCGGGCGTGCGCACCTCGACGCTATCACCTTCGTCCTTGCCTATCAGCGCACGTGCCAGAGGGGATTTTACATTCAGCAGCCCAGCTTCGATGTTGGCTTCGTGTTCACCGACAATTTGCCATGTCTTTTCTTCGTCAGTATCTTCATCGACCAGTTCTACCCTCGCACCGAATTTGATTGTTCCGGATAAAGTGGCGGGATCAATCACCTCTGCAAGACCTAACACGCCTTCCAGTTCCTTGATTCGCCCTTCGATAAAGCCCTGCTTTTCGCGCGCAGAGTGGTACTCGGCGTTTTCTTTAAGGTCTCCGAGCTCTCTTGCCTCCGCGATCGCTTTTATAACGGCGGGGCGCTCGATGGATTTGAGCGTTTTTAATTCTGTTTCCAACGCGGTATGCCCCGCGCGTGTCATGGGGAACTTTTCCATGGGTCGTCTGGCTCCTGCACGGTGGTTGCGCGGATCAATGTTAAGCTACGGACTTAATCCGCGTGTACCGTTCGAAGTCAAGTAATTTTGCGGCTTGCAGATATCAAGGTGGCCAAAGCGATGGCACAGACGGCAAAAAAGTTGGCACCTTTCTGCGCAGCTTGCAGGTAATCAGTTTTGGTCCCCGCTGTATAAGTGCGTAAACATCAATCATGCGGTTTTCCATTTCCAATGTGATCACGTGCGACGCTGGGTTCCAATTGACGGATACTGCGCTGCCGCGCTACCTACTCGGTCAATGATAAACACGCGCGCCAAAAGGAGCCAGCCATGACAGCTATCGAACGCGAAGCCATGGAATACGACGTCGTTATCGTAGGAGCAGGCCCAGCCGGTCTGTCTGCTGCAATTCGGCTCAAACAGCTGGACCCAGAGTGTCAGGTCGTGGTCTTGGAAAAAGGATCCGAAGTCGGCGCACACATTTTGTCAGGTGCTGTGCTTGATCCCGCGGGGCTGAACGCGCTGATACCGGATTGGAAAGAAAAAGGCGCGCCCTTGAATGTGCCGGTGACGGAAGATAACTTTTATTTGCTGGGAGAAGCAGGACAAATTCGCCTGCCGAACTGGCCTATGCCGCCGCTGATGAACAACCACGGTAATTACATTGTCTCTATGGGGAATGTCTGTCGGTGGCTCGCGGAACAAGCAGAAGCTCTGGACGTCGAAATCTTTCCCGGCATGGCCGCATCGGAACTGGTTTATGGACCTAACGGAGAGGTGCGCGGTGTCGTTGCGGGTGAGTTTGGTAAAAACCCCGATGGCACGCCCGGTCCGTCTTATGAGCCCGGAATGGAGTTGTTGGGAAAATACGTGATGCTTGGCGAAGGCGTCAGGGGATCTTTGTCGAAAGAAGTCATTTCCAAGTATAATTTGCAAGATGGCAAAGAACCTCAAAAATACGGTCTTGGTATGAAGGAAATCTGGGAAATTGACCCGGCCAAGCACCGCGAAGGTACAGTCACACATACAATGGGATGGCCACTAGGATCCAATGCCGGTGGTGGTTCGTTCATCTATCATCTGGATAACAATCAGGTCTACGTCGGGTTTGTCGTTCATTTGAACTATGAAAACCCGCACCTGTACCCCTATATGGAGTTCCAGCGGTTCAAGCACCACCCAATGGTGGCCAAGCTGCTCGAGGGTGGTAAGCGTGTTGCCTATGGTGCGCGCGCGATCTCTGAGGGTGGATATCAGTCAATGCCCAAGATGGTCGCGCCGGGTGTGGCGCTGCTTGGATGTTCGGTAGGCATGGTCAATGTCCCCAGGATCAAAGGCAATCATAATGCCATGCTCTCTGGGATTGCGGCAGCCGAGGCTGCAATTGACGCAATCGCAAAAGATCGTGCGGGCGATGAACTGACGGCTTATGAAACAACTGTACGTACCGGTGCAATTGGCAAGGACCTGAAAAAGGTGCGTAACGTCAAACCACTGTGGTCGCGGTACGGGATGCTGGCTTCTACAATAGTTGGTGCGGCAGATATGTGGTCAAACACGCTAGGGTTCACGATTCTGGGCACATTGCGGCATGGCAAGACCGACGCGGCAGCAACGCGGATGGCAGCAGTTTATCCGGAAATCGACTACCCCAAACCTGATGGCAAGCTATCCTTTGATCGGCTGACCAATGTTAGCTACAGTTTCACAAACCACGAGGAAAATCAGCCCGCGCATCTCAAGTTGTCTGATGCAAATATCCCTGTTGTAACCAACCTGACAAAATTTGCAGAACCTGCGCAACGCTATTGCCCGGCAGGGGTCTATGAAGTGATAAAAGAGGATAGCAAACCGCCCCGCTTTGTCATCAACTTCCAAAATTGCGTGCACTGTAAAACATGTGATATCAAAGACCCCAGTCAAAACATCACATGGACTGTTCCACAGGGTGGTGATGGCCCCAATTATCCAAATATGTAGTTATTTCACAGATGTGAGTTATATCGGGCGCGCGTCGAAGTGATTTCGCAAAGTGCACACTTGCGTACATGACATTTATGTTGCGTTGGGGCCTGCGGCGCAGTTTTCATGCTCATGCTCCGGTTTCGAAATCTGTTCGATGTCTGCGGATCGCTAATGATTTTTTGATACAGGGCTATCCTCTGTGGACGGATTTTCCACGTGTTTTGTGTTTTGAGGTCGGATGATCAAAGCCGACCTATCACGAAAAAACAAAAAATAGCAGTGCACACGTTGGTTCTGGACAACACTCCGCCGACCAAAATTACCGATATGCTGCCATTTTTTGGGCCAAAAGTATCCCGTTCAGGATGTATACGGTAGAAATACAAACGCGGTGGATCCCGAGGAACCACCGCGTTAGATGACCATACAGATCAACTCGTTAAAAACACAAAACTCGTTACCGAACACGTTTCGCAACAATTCATAACAATTTTTAAAACTCTGCAGGAGATATCCAAAAGGATAGTTCCTGAATTCAAAAGAGGTGCTTTTGTTATTTTTCGCCTCCCGAGGCATCTGCACTTAATTTGAATGACGAGAAATGACACACACCCGCTCACCGCTGCCGCAAAACGGATGTGCCATCAGCCTCGATTAAATTGGCGTCTGGCTATGGACTGAACACGATACAAAAATGTTCGACAATGAACCACATTTAAGCATCGCAATGCCTATCAAACCATAGCGACGGGCCTGTGTCCGGCCCGGCGCCGTAGGTCATAACTCATTAACCCAAACGCCATGAAGATGCCGCAAATTTCCTGCTAATTTCTCTAAATTGTCTGAGTTCAGACAGAATCTCTTGCCATATGTCAGACGCGTGCGAAGCCAGGGACGGTACTCCTAATGGTAAATGCGCTGTTCCAAGTGGAGGAGCAAACGATATGACCGATACGGTTGAGAAAAATCTATTCACGGGCACCGATGGGGCCGACACCATAATAGGGACCGCGATCCGAGATGTCATTCGCAGCCTTGCGGGCGCAGACTATATCTCATCCGGCGATGGTGATGATTTCATCTCGACCTCCGAAGGAAATGATACGGTCATCGCCACCAGCGGAACCAATATTATCAACCTTGGCATTGGAAATGACGAGGCACAGGGCGGGTCAGGCGATGACAAAATCAGTGGCTTTGATGGCAATGATACAATCCATGGTGGCGCGGGCGACGACCATGTTATCGGTTCCGAAGGCGACGATTCCCTAATCGGTGGTGATGGCAACGATCGTGGTGATGGCGGGAACGGCACGGACACCATTATCGGTGGTCAAGGCGATGACTGGTTGAACGGCGGAGACGGCAACGACATCGTAGACGGTGGAATCGGGACAAACAGACTCAATGGCGGCTACGGAAATGATCTTGTCACCAGCGGTGCTGGTGATGATTGGTCCAACGGTGGTGCCGGGGACGATACTGTGCACGGGGGCGATGGCAACAACAGGCTGACTGGCGGAACTGGTCACGATACTGTGACGGCTGGATCTGGAAATGATTGGATCGCCGGAGGTGATGGCAATGATCTGATCGACGCGGGCGAGGGCGATAATCGTCTTGCAGGCGGCATTGGCAATGACACGATCCGCGCAGGTGACGGTAATGACAGAGCCGATGGTGGCGATGGTGTTGACGACATTGATGTGGGCAATGGCAATAACCGCATAACAGGCGGTCAGGGCAACGACACCCTTCGCGCCGGCAACGGGTCAGATCGCATAGATGGCGGTGATGGAAGCGACTTGATTTATGCGGGCGATGGCTTGAACAAAGTGACCGGCGGTGCGGGGTATGATACGCTCCGCGGTGGATCTGGCAACGACACATTGCACGGTGGAAACAACGACGACACCGTTTATGGATTTGACGGAGACGACAAATTGACCGGTGGGGCCAGCCAGGACCTGATCTACGGATCTAACGGAAACGACCGTCTGTTCGGCGGCACGGGCCACGATACGGTTTATGGCGGAGAGGATAACGATTTTATTGCCGGCGGCGGTGGCAACGATACGCTGTATGGCTCGAACGGTGAAGATACAGTCTATGGTGGCAACGGGTCTGACCAACTCGAAGGTGGATCCGGCAATGATGTCATCGCCGGCGGATCCGGCAACGACACAATTAATGCCAGCACAGGCGACGACGAAATCTCGGGCGGCAGCGGTAACGATTACATCTGGGCCAGCTCCGGGCAGGACACCGCTTGGGGCAGTTCCGGACAGGACACGCTGATCGGTCTGGGTGGCAATGACCAACTTTGGGGTGGCAAAGGCGATGACGTCATCGAAGGGGGTGACGACGCCGATTATCTGCACGGCGGTCATGGCAACGACCTGATCAAGGGTGAGCTTGGCAACGATATTCTTGTGGCCAACAGAGGCGAAGACACCTTGCTCGGTGGTGAGGGTGACGACTTTTTATGGTCCGATAAAGGCGACAACACTCTGACTGGTGGTGCAGGGGCAGATACCTTTTATTTGCGGCTGGACCATACGAAGGTCGGCCATTGTGTCATAACCGATTTTGATGCCGCTGAGGATATCCTCGCCATTGATACGGCCGAGTTGGAAAAAATTAGTATTTTCACCGATGCAGGTGACGCATTGCTGGCCAGCCGCTTGATGGAAGGGGCCGATGCCGGACTTTTGGAGAGCTATGCCAATTCGGTCCGCTTTGACGGGATCGACAGTGCAACCCTGCTTACCGCGCTGACCGATGGCTATTCGTTAGGCATCACCGATCCACTCGTTGACAGTATTTACGTGTAACCTGCAATTCACGTGACCCGTTGCACCTTGGGGGATCAAGGGGCCTGCGCCGCAACGTCCAGATCAGCGGGAGGTTGCGGCGCCGCTGCACTTGCGACAGCCCGGCAGAGTGCAGCAAATCTTTACCCAAAATCGTAGCAAGACGACGAAAAGACGTGGCGTCGTTGCAAATGTCCTTTGCATCCCCCGTTTGCAAAGCCAATAGTGGCGCAACTGCATTTGGGAGGCATTACCATGACCACTTATCGCCGGGTTGTTCTGGCCAATCGGCCAAAAGGCAAAGCGACGCTTGAAAACTTTCGTCTCGAGGACGCCCCTGTCCCGAATCTGGGTGATGGACAGTTTCTTGTGCGGACCATCTGGCTGTCATTGGATCCCTATATGCGCGGCCGCATGGACGATGGCCCATCCTACGCTGACCCCGTCAAGGTAGACGAAACCATGACAGCGGGCGCCGTGGGTGAGGTTATCGCGAGTCGCAATGCCCGCTTTGACGTTGGCACCATTGTTGTTGGCGCCTTTGGCTGGGCCGATCATGCCATCAGCGATGGCGAAGGTGTTCTGGCTATTACAGGTGACGAGGTTCCGATTTCGACCGCGTTGGGTGTGCTTGGCATGCCGGGTCATACCGCTTGGATCGGGCTGAACACTATCCTCGAGGCGCAACCGGGTGAAACGATTGTCGTCAGTGCGGCAACCGGGGCGGTCGGATCGCTTGTGGGTCAACTGGCGCGGCTAAAGGGATTGCGCACTATCGGAGTCGCGGGGGGGGCCGATAAATGTGCGTACGCCGTTGACACGTTGGGGTTTGACGCCTGTGTGGACCACCGATCAGGCGATTCCAAGGATCTGAGAGCCGCAATCGCAGCCGAAGCTCCGAATGGTGTGGACTGCTATTTCGAAAACGTCGGTGGAAAAACGCAAGCCGCTGTTCTGCCCCTGATGAACACTTTTGGACGGATTGCCGTTTGTGGTCTGATTGCATGGTATTCTGGTCAGAATCTTGATCAGGGCCTGATTACACCCGCGGTCATGCGCAAAATTCTTGTCAGCCGGTTACGCGTGCGCGGATATATCATTTTTGATCATTGGGATACCTATGGCGCGTTCCGCAAAGAGGTTGCTCCCTTGGTTGCCAAGGGTGATGTGACCTATAAAGAGGACGTGACAGATGGGCTTGAAAACGCGCCACAGGCATTTCTGAACCTGCTGGAAGGCGGCAATTTTGGCAAGCAGCTGGTGCGCGTTGGCGCCGACCCGACATGACGCGTCCCAATCCGTCGATGCGTGGCGATTATGCGCGCATCGACAGTTTTGCCCTACGGTGGGATGACACCGACGTTTATGGCCACGTCAACAACGCCGTTCACTATCGGCTGATGGATACGGCAGTGAACGGTTATCTGGTCCAAAAGGGCGTTTTGGATCCCTCCAAATCGGACGCAATCTTTTTGGTGGTTGCATCGCAGTGCGATTATTTCACAGAACTGCGGTTTCCGGGTCCCGCCTGTGTGGGCTTGAAGGTAGGCCACCTGGGCAATAGCTCGGTCCGGTATGATATCGGTATCTTTGGTCCAACAGGCGATTACGCGGTGGCGCAAGGATCGTTCACACATGTTCTGGTCGGACGTAATCACCGTCGTCCTGTACCAATCGCGGGGGTATTGCGCGATTGTTTGAATGCGCTTGTCACACAGACAATCGTATCCCCTAAATAACTTGAATTGCGGCCTGATATTCCGCACCGTAGCGCAAGACACCTATCATAGAGATAGCGCCGCGCGGGTCCCCGTTGGGCATGACATGTAGAAAGGATCACCATGCAGGGAATGATGATGCATCGACCGTTGTCCATTATGGACATCCTGAAATTCGCCAGGGACACCCACGGCGATGCCGAAATCGTTTCGGCAACAGTCGAAGGCGATATCCACCGGCAAACATACCGCGAAACATATACGCGCGTGTGTCGTTTGGGTCGGGTTCTGCAGGGGTTGGGGCTGGGTCTTGGTGATCGTATCGCGACAATGGCATGGAACGGCTACAGACATTTTGAGCTCTATTACGCGATCTCAGGCGTCGGTGCGGTATGCCACACTTTGAATCCCCGTCTTTCACCAGACCAATTGATCTACATTACTCATCACGCTGACGATAAAGTTCTGTTTTTGGATCTTACCTTTGTGCCCATCGTCGAAGCCTTGGTCGACAAGCTGCCAAAAGGGATGCGCTTTGTCGTCATGACAGATGCTGCTCACATGCCCGACAGTGCGCTTGATCTTTTGTGTTACGAAGACCTCATGAATGCGGCGGATGAGGAGATCGTATGGCCGGAGCTGGATGAGAATACGGCCTCATCACTGTGCTACACATCCGGCACCACGGGCAATCCGAAGGGTGCGCTTTATTCGCACCGGTCCACGGTCTTGCACGCGATGATGGGAGGGATTTCATTCCAAAATTCGTTGCGATGTGGCGCGCGGATCCTGCCTGTCGTCCCCTTGTTCCATGTCAACGCCTGGGGCCTGCCCTATGGCGCGCCCATGACCGGTGCCTCTATCGTCTTTCCGGGCCCCAAACTGGACGGCGCCAGCATCTGGGAACTGATGGAAAACGAAGCTGTCTCGTCTGCGTGGGGCGTCCCAACCGTCTGGTTGGGGCTCTTGGCCGAAATCCAGGCAAAAGGTCGTCGCCCTTACAACTTTAACGAGGTGATTATTGGCGGATCGGCAGCTCCTCGGTCAATGATTGCACAATTCGAAGAGCTGGGCACAAACGTTTGCCACGCTTGGGGGATGACAGAGATGTCTCCGATCGGAACGCAAGGCAATCTGGCCGCGCCGCTCAGTGATCTTCCGCTTGAGGATCGCCTCGATCTGAAAACCCGTCAAGGGCGGCGTATTTTTGGTGTAGAGCTCAAGATCGTGGATGATCAGGGGACCGCTTTGCCGCATGACGGTAAAAGTACTGGCGAGCTGTTTGTGCGCGGAAATGCCATCATCAGTGGCTATTTCGAAAACCCCGAGGCAAGTGCCGCGGCAATAGATGGCGAAGGCTGGTTTGGCACCGGTGATGTGGCAGCCATTTCGCCAGATGGATTTTTGCAAATCACAGATCGCGCCAAAGACCTGATCAAGTCGGGCGGCGAATGGATCAGTTCCATCGATGTTGAAAACATGGCCATGTCCCATCCATCGGTCGCAAATTGCGCAGTCATCGCGATTGCCCATCCCAAATGGGATGAACGCCCGCTGTTGGTCGTTGTTCCAACCGATCCCGACAGCTTTGATCCCGTCCCCGTCCTGGATTATTTGCGTCGCGATCTTGCCAAATATCAGATGCCGGATGATGTCGTGACAATCGATGCGCTGCCTCTGACCGCAACGGGCAAAGTCAGCAAGATGACCCTGCGTGAACGATTTGCCGACTATGTGCTGCCGGATTTGCGCACATGACCGAATATCGACAATCCCGATTTCGTCCACCTCCGGGGGCGGCGGATTTGTTGCTGATCCGTCATGGGGAAAGCGAACCTGCCGTGATGGGCAAACCCTTTCCGATGAAAGATGGTCACGGTGATCCAGCCCTGCACCCCGATGGGGAGGCGCAGGCACAGGCCTTGGCAGATCGTTTGGCCGATGCACCACTGGCCGCGCTTTATGTAACCACGCTGCGGCGGACCCATCAGACCGCAGCCCCCCTGGCCGCTCGTAAAGGCATGACGCCCATAATCGAGGCTGATCTGCGCGAGGTGTGTCTGGGTGAGTGGGATGGCGGATTATACCGTCAGAAAGCCGCAGAACGCGATCCGGTCTTTCTAAAGGCGCTTTATGATGGCGAATGGGGGCACATCCCCGGTGCAGAGACCACCGCACAGGTCAATGAGCGCGTCGAACGCGGCTTGCGGCGCGTCGCCCAAGCCCATCCAGATCAGCAAGTGGCCTGTTTTGTCCACGGCGGTGTCATTGCGACGGCGTTTTCACTGGCCACCAGATCTATGACCTTTGCGTTTATGGGGGCTGCCAATGCCTCAATCAGCCGCTTGATCATAACCCCGGATTACATGCAGGTGCGTGGGTTTAATGATATCAATCACTTGCCTGACCATCTTGTTTAAGGAACTCCACCAATGACACCTGAAAACCTGTTTCGCTTAGACGGAAAGACCGCCCTTGTGACAGGAGGCGCAACCGGTGTGGGCAGAATGGCCGCCGAAGGGCTGATGGCAGCGGGCGCGCGGGTGCTGATCGCCTCTCGCAAGGGTGAGGCCTGTGAAACCGCCGCCACCGAGTTGAATGCACTGGATTTACCCGGCCAAGCCGAAGGTTTCCACGGCGATGTCGGATCGGCAGAGGGCGTGGCGGCGTTAACTGCGGAGGTTCAGGCGCGCAGCGATACCCTGCATATTCTGATGAACAACGCAGGGCGTAGTTGGGGCGAACCGCTTGGCAGTTTTCCTCATGAAGCTTGGGAAAAGGTGATGTCGCTGAATGTGGCCGGACTGTTTCATCTGACCCAATCCCTGTTGCCAATGTTGATCGCCAGCGCAACCGACGCAGATCCTGCACGGGTGGTTAACGTCGGGTCTGTGATGGGCGACGCCCCCATTGGCGATGGCGCCTATAGCTATTCTGCATCCAAGGCGGCGGTTCATCACCTTACCGAAATCCTTGCAAAAGAATTGGCACCCAAGCGGGTGACCGTGAATGCCATTGCTCCTGGTCCGTTTGTGTCAAAAATGACGGCCTTTGCCACCGGCGATGCCACAAAGCGCGACAAAGTTGGCAGTGGTGTGCCTTTGGGACGAGTGGGTCGCCCCGAAGATATTGCAGGTTGCCTACAGTTCCTTTGTGGACAGGCGGGCGCCTACCTGACAGGTGCTGTTCTACCTGTCTCCGGTGGGCTGCAAGTGATGAGCGCGCCACCCCTGTTCGAAAGAGCCTTTGGATGACACCCGCGGCGATAAAAGCCCTTGAGGGCACTGATCTGGGCACCACAAACTGGATGGTTTTAGACCAACCGGGTATCGATGCCTTTGCAGATCTTACTGATGACCCACAATGGATCCATATTGATCCCGAACGGGCTGCCGATACGCCGTATGGGGGCACCATTGCGCATGGATTTCATACATTGGCGATGTTATCGGCCATGTATTACCAAGTCATGCCCCATGTTGACGACGAAACCCATGGCGTGAACTATGGCTTTGACAAGCTCAGGTTTTTGGCGCCTGTACCGTCAGGATCACGTATCCGCGGGCAATTTACGTTGGCGCAAGCAGATATCGACACAGTTGGCCAGGTGACCTTTCACACTGATGTGACGGTCCAGATCGACGGATATGACAAACCGGCGCTCGCCGCACGATGGATCAATCGCAGCTATTACAAGGCACCGTCATGAAATTCGACAAACAGGTCTTTATTGTCACGGGTGCCGGCGCGGGACTGGGTCGTTCACATGCAGTGGGACTGGCGGAACGCGGCGCGTATGTTGTAGTCAACGATCTGGGTGTCACGCCCGATGGTGCTCTGGATGCGTCCCAGGCAGCGCGGGGAGTGGTCGAAGAGATCACTGCCGCAGGGGGTGTCGCCGTAGCCCATGGTGCGGATGTCACCGACGCCGCGGCAGTCGCGGATATGGTAGACATGGCTAAACAAACGTGGGGTCGCGTTGACGGATTGGTGTGTAATGCGGGCATTCTGCGTGACCGCAGCTTTGGTAAGATGTCTCACGAAGACTTTGCCAAAGTTATATCCGTTCACCTGACCGGCGCTATGATCTGCTGCCAGGCTGTCTGGTCTGATATGCGTGCACAGGGCTACGGTCGCATTGTGTTGACCTCTTCGGCTTCCGGTCTTTATGGCAATTTTGGCCAATCCAACTACGGGGCTGCGAAAGCTGGACTGATGGGGCTGATGAACGTTCTGGCCATCGAGGGCGCGCGCGACGACATTCGGGTCAACCTGTTGGCCCCCACAGCAGCGACACGCATGACAGAGGGCTTGCTGCCGGACGCAGCCGCGGCGCTTCTTAGGCCTGAAACAATCACGCCCGGGCTGCTTTACCTGTTATCCCAAAACGCCCCGACCAAGACAATTCTAGCTGCGGGAGCCGGCCATTTTGCTGTGACCCAAGTGACCGAAACGCAGGGTGTCACGCTGACTGACCCGACACCCGAGTCCGTTGCAGCTGCCTTTGATCAAATTGCAGATCCCACTGACGCACAGGTTATCCCTGACGCATTTTCACAAACTCGTCGCTTTACCCAGGCCGCCGCAGCCGCGCAGGATCTGGACCTAAAGTGGACCTCATAATCGGAGACCCCAAATGGATCTAGGCATTACCGAACGCGTCCGCCCGCTGATCGACGCTGTGCGTCGTATGGTGCAAGACGATATTGCTCCGCTCGATGTGGAGTTTCACGCAGAGGTGGGCCGTCATCCATCCGGTGACCGTTTTCAGCATACAGACCGCCAACTGGATATTCTGGAGACCCTCAAGGCCAAAGCACGGGATCGTGGCCTGTGGAATTTTTGGTTGACCGACAGCGACCAGGGCTATGGGTTGACGACGGTAGAATATGCCTATCTGGCCGAAGAAATGGGCAAAGTCGGAATTGCAGCCGAGGTGTTTAATTGCAACGCGCCGGATACTGGCAACATGGAAGTTCTGGAACGCTATGGCACCCAATGGATGAAGGACCGTTGGCTTTCGCCCTTGTTGGACGGGACCATCCGCAGCGCCTATGTGATGACCGAGCCAAACACCGCCTCGTCTGATGCCGCGCAGTTGGCATTCGAGGCACGCAGAGATGGCGATGAGTATATCCTGAATGGCGAAAAATGGTGGATCAGCGGTGCTGGTGATCCACGATGTGGACTTTATATCCTACTGGCCGAGACAGATCCGGATGCGGCCAAACACGCCCGACACACCATGTTCGTGATGGATCCGGATCTGGACGGCATCGAAGTGCTGCGTCCGATGCAGGTCTTTGGCAACGACGATGCGCCACATGGACATATGCATATCCGGTTCACAAATGTGCGGATCCCAGCCAGCCATATTGTTCTGGGTGAAGGGCGGGGCTTCGAGGTCGCTCAGGGGCGTCTGGGTCCCGGACGCATCCACCACTGCATGCGCGCCATAGGACAGGCAGAATCGGCACTGGAAATGTTGTGTCGCCGCTCTGTCAGCCGTCAGGCCTTCGGCAAGCCTCTCGCGCAGTTGGGTGCTAACTTTGATATTATCGCCAATGCGCGCATGGAAATAGAGCAGGCCCGCTTGTTATGCCTTAAGGCTGCGTGGAAGATGGACACAGCCGGGGTCCGCGAGGCACAGCCCTGGATCAGCCAGATCAAGGTTGTGGCCCCGCTGATGGCGCTCAAGGTGATCGACGAAGCGATGCAGATGCATGGTGCCATGGGCATCAGCCAAGATACTCCTCTGGCGCAGATGTGGACCCATGTACGCACCTTGCGATTGGCAGATGGACCCGATGCCGTTCATCGGCGTCAAGTGGCCCGCGCCGAGCTAAAGCGATATACGAATGAACGCTGATCTGGACACCGCAGCGGTTGCGCAATGGGTTGCTGGCCGTCTGCCCGGTTTTGATGGGCCCGTCACCGCGGTCAAATTTGCAGGGGGGCAATCAAACCCGACCTTTCGGCTGAACACACATGCGGGCAGTTATGTATTGCGGCGCAAACCACCGGGACAATTGTTGAAATCTGCCCATGCGGTGGACCGTGAGTTCAGGGTCCAGCGCGCCTTGGTAAACAGCGCCGTTCCCGTCGCCGCTATGCATCTTTTGTGTGACGATGATTCCGTCATAGGATCCATGTTCTATATTATGGATCATGTGGCGGGCGATAACCTTGATAACCCCACTTTACCCGATATGACGCGGGATCGCCGCGGCGCTATCATGGATGAGATGAACCGCGTTCTGGCCGCCTTGCATGACGTGGACATCACGGCTGTGGGTCTGTCGGATTATGGGCCAGAGGGAAACTACTTCGAACGTCAACTAAGCCGGTGGAGCAAACAGTATCTGGCCTCTGCAACAGAAGACATTGCCGAGATGACCAAACTGATTGACGTGCTGGCCCAACGGTTGCCTGCAGATGACGGTCAGCGGCGGCTGGTTCACGGAGATTACCGTCTGGATAATCTTATCATTGCAGAAGGCGGCAGTCGGATTGCGGCGGTTCTGGATTGGGAGCTTTCGACCCTTGGCCATCCCTATGCTGATCTGGGGGCTGTGATCATGCAATGGCAGATGCCACAAGGTCGCGAAGGCCGCGGCCTTGCCGGAGTGGACCGGGCCACGCTCGGGCTGCCGAGTGATGATGATTTTGTCAAAGCTTATTGTCAGCGCCGCGGCTTGGGTCAGATCGACGATTTTGGCTTTTATGTCTCGTTTGCGTTTTTTAGAATGGGGGCGATTTTGCAGGGTGTGAAAAAAAGGGCATTGGATGGAAATGCGTCAAATCCGGAAAGGGCTATGAAGCTTGGGGCTTATGTGCCCATGTTCGCCAACGCCGGCCTGCAGGCATTGCGCGCATGAGTGGTCGGTTTGATGGCAAGGTGGTACAGATCACCGGTGCAGCCAGTGGGTTCGGCGCAGCCGCAGCGCGTGCTTTTGCCGCCGAAGGGGCGATGCTGGCCCTGTCGGACCTTGATCATAGCAAAGTGCCAGTGCCAGACGATACCGACTGCATCGTTGACAGTCTGGATGTCACGCAAAGCTCTGCCCATGCCGCACATATGGACCGGATAAAAAAGCGGTGGGGCCGTCTTGATATTGCCATCAATAACGCAGGGATTGCGGCGATTCATGCACCTTTGTCAAACATACCGGAAGCCGTGTTCGACAAGATTATGGCTGTGAACGTCAAAGGTGTTTTTCTCGGTATGCAACACCAATTGCCGGTCATGGTGGCGGCAGGTCAGGGGGCTGTGCTGAATGTATCGTCTGTGGCCGGACTGGTGGGCGCCCCGCATTTGGCGGCCTATGCCGCCTCCAAGCATGCAGTGGTAGGACTGACGGTTTCCGCAGCAGCCGAAGTCGCGCGGGCAGGTGTCAGGGTAAATGCGCTCTGTCCCAGCTTTGCCGAAACCCCCATGGTAGAGGAAATGGCAGACATCTTGGGCAAACGATCTGGCGATGACCGCACGACCTCGTATGCAAAGATTACATCCCGCTTTCCCACGCCGCGCCTCGCCACAGTGGACGAAGTTATACAGGCGATGCTTTGGGCCAGTGATCCGGACAACTCGTTTTACAACGGCCAGACACTTGCGATCGACGGGGGCATGACAGCCGTCTAGCCGCCTGTTGCGGTCATCAAGGGATCATCTGCTGCCGATCGGCCAAAAACCTGCGCGCACAGGCAACCCAGACTCATAGGACGCACAAGTCGGTACGTCAGACGCCTATCAGTCCGGCATGGACCATTGCGGCGTCTATTTTTGCAGCGGTGCTGTCCGAGACGGTGAGCAGGGGCAGCCGCACTTCGTTAACACAGCGCCCAAGGCGGCTGAGGCCATATTTTGCGCCGCTCAGACCCGGCTCTGCGAAAATGGCGTGATGCAGTGGCATCAGTTTGTCCGCGATTTGTAAGGCCTGTGTGTAGTCGCCCGCCAATGTTGCCTGTTGAAGCTGCGCGCACAGTCCGGGGGCCACATTGGCTGTCACAGAGATGCAGCCAACACCGCCTTGGGCATTGAACCCGTGCGCTGTCGCGTCTTCGCCAGAAAGCTGCACGAAATCTGTTCCGCATGTTATACGCTGCGCGCTGACCCGCGATAGATCCGCTGTGGCATCCTTGACACCAATAATGAATTCCAACTTTGACAGCACGCCCATGGTTTCCGGTGTCATGTCGACAACAGACCTCGGGGGAATGTTGTAGATGATGATCGGAATCCCGATTTCGTTCAAAGATTCGAAATGCGCAATCAGACCAGCCTGTGTTGGTTTGTTATAATACGGTGTCACCACAAGCGCAGCAGTCGCACCGACGTCTTTGGCAAATTGCACGAAACGCCGTGCCTCTGCGGTATTGTTCGACCCTGCACCGGCGATGACCGGAACACGCCCGGCAGCCTGCTGCACGACGGCCTTGATGACGGCCTCGTGTTCGTCATGGGTCAACGTCGGGCTTTCCCCTGTTGTACCCACGGGAACAAGTCCGGTGCTGCCTTCGGCGATTTGCCAGTCCACAAGCGATTTGAGCGTTTCAAAATCCACGGCGCCGTCTTTAAACGGCGTGACCAGTGCAGGCATTGATCCTTTGAACATCTCACGCTCCTATATAGTGCATTGCTTTTTCCGGTTCTGGCGCAAACCCCCGCCGATGTCATGATCCAAGATTGAATCCATCGAAACAGAGATTAGTATCCCATCTGTGTCTATTCCTTTTCGAACCAAAAATTGCAAGCACCTGTGGGCCAGTTGTCTCCTAGCTCTTGTTGGATTGTGTCTGGCAACACTTGTGCAGGCCGACAGTTTGGAAAAGCGTCCCCTCGGTCAGGCGATGGATGACGTGCGTAAAAACAATTGGGAAAGCGCTTATCGTCACGCGGCGAAGGACGGTGCAAATGCCATGGCTGTCATTGACTGGCATTTGTTGCGGGCCGGACGGGGCACAGCGCAGCAGGTTTTTGATTTTCTTGACATGTACAGTGATTGGCCCGGATTGCCCTATCTGCGCCAGCGCAGCGAAGGCACGGTCGCCACTGCGCCGGCAGACCAGCTTTTGGCTTTTTTTGCAGAACAATTGCCCCGCACCGGAACAGGCGCGCTGGCCCACGCCCGCGCCTTGCGTGAAACAAAAGATCCAAAGGCCGCAGATGACGCAGTGATTCGTGCATGGACAACCCTGAAAATGTCCACAAATGAACGGCGCGAATTCCTGATACAGTACGATGCTCTTTTGCAGCCTCATCACAAAACACGCCTCGAAGAAGCTCTGTGGCGAGGTTGGAGCGCGGACGCGCGCGGATTGTTGAGCCTTGTCGATGCCCAGACGCGCGCACTGGCAGAGGCGCGCCTGCGCCTGCGAAGTGACGAAACCGGAGTGGACAGAGCAATCAATGCATTAAGCACGGAGGCGCAAAACAGCCCTGGTTTGGCGTACGAACGTTTTGAATGGCGTATGCGGAATGGGCGCTGGCGTGACGCGGCCAAGCTATTGGATGAGCGGTCTGCAAAACCCCAAGACCTTGGGCGTCCAAAGCCATGGGCGCGTCACAGACGCACATTGGCACGCAATGCAATGCGGGATGGCGAGACCGATCTGGCGTACCGCCTGGCCGCACGGCACAGCTTGACCACGGGGACCGACTATGCCGCCTTGGAATGGTTGGCAGGGTTCATCGCCCTGCGTCAAAAAAATGATCCCGGCCTGGCAATCGAACATTTCAACAGATTTCTCGCCGATGTGGATACACCTATTTCGTTGGCTCGTGCGGGTTATTGGCTGGGCAGAGCCTATGAAGCGTCCCAGCAACAAGATCAGGCCCGAATTGCATATACCACAGCGGCCAAATATCAGACCGCCTATTACGGCTTGCTTGCAGCTGAACGGGCCAATCTGCCTTTGGATCCAGACCTGTCCGGGGCACAGGATTTTTTACCGTGGACCGCTGCACCCTTCCTTGGCTCATCGGTTTTTGATGCTGCAATCTTGCTATTGGCAGGTGGAGAGATCAGCCTTGCCGAGCGTTACTTTACCCATCTGGCCGAATCTCTGGATAAAGATCAGATACGCCAAATGGCCCTTTTGTTAGAAGAACTGGGCCAGCCCCATATTCAGGTTATGCTGGGCAAACGTGCCGCCCGTTATGGTATGGAAATAGCGGGGCCGTACTATGCGCTGCACCCATTGGCCGATCGACCCCATCCCGTTCCCCCGGAAATGATGCTGGCTATCGCGCGCAGGGAATCAGAATTTGACCCGTTGGTCGTCTCGCCGGTAGGGGCACGTGGCATGATGCAACTGATGCCCGGAACCGCACGCGAGATGGCTCAGAAAGAACGCCTGCAATATGATCAGCGCAAGCTGTTGTCAGATGTGGACTATAACATTCGGTTAGGCGGCGCTTATCTGGCCGAGCTTGCGACTGTTTTTGGTGGCAATCCCGTTCTTGTAGCCGCCGCTTATAATGCGGGACCAAGTCGCCCGGAACGCTGGATGCGTTTGTATGGAGACCCACGAGACGTCGATGTCGTGGATTGGGTAGAATTTATTCCTTTCGAAGAGACGCGCAATTACGTCATGCGGGTCACCGAGAGCCTGCCTGTTTACCGCGCGCGATTAGGCCTGAATCCATTGCCCCGCCCTTTCTCGCAAGAACTGACAGGATCAGGCCTGTTGGCGGGCGCGCCTTAGCGTAAACAGGCCCGCCAAAACGACGATCGTTGCTCCAATTACCACATGAGCAGGGATCGGTTCGGCAAATACTACGACCCCCAAAAGGCTGGTGAATGGCAGCTGAAAATAGGCAAAGGGCTGCACGGCGCTGGCTTCTGCCAATGAATAGGCTTTTATCAGCAAGTAATGCGCCAGTACGCCCAAAACACATAAGACAGATAGCCACCCCCAGGCCTCGGGGGGAACAGGCTGCCAGGTCAGCCCGCCCAATACGCTCATAACAATGGCCCCTGTCACAGCCGTCCAAAGAAAACTGGTTTGCGGACTGTCGTAGCGTGAAACGAGCCGCGTCAGTACGCTGTAGATTGCAAATAGCATCGCCGAAGCCAGTGACAGGGTGGCATAGGGGGACCACAGTCCACTGCCCGGTTGTAAAATGATCAAAACTCCCAAAAAACCCACGCCGATGGCAACCCACCGTCGCCAGCCTACGCGCTCTTTCAATAGGGGGATCGACAGGGCCGCCACGATCAACGGGTAACAGGCGAAGATCGCATGCGTTCCCACAAGTCCCAGTGCATGGAAAGCAAGCCCCATCACAGTCATTTCGATGGCCAGAATCACGCCTCGTGTAATCTGGGTCCAAGGGGTGCTGCTGCGAGCGGCAGCAACCAGACCTCCGCTGGTCTGTGTCGATACAACCAAAGCAAAGATTGCAAAAAACCAGTACCGCACCATGACAATCACGGGAATAGGTAGATTATAGGCAAGCGTCCGTGTCACCCCGTCTTGCAATGCAAAGACAAATGTCGTCGCAATCATCAGTGTGATACCCAAAGTTTGCGTCGCGGGCGGTTTTGTCACTCGGACCTCACGGCGCGGGTCATATGGCGTTTGCGACCAAAGCCCTGCACACGTGTCACCGCAAATCCAGCGGCTTCCAGCGCACGCCGGACAGCCCCGGCAGCGGTATAGGTCGCCGCGGTTGCAAAAGATGCACTGTGATCGTGGACGGCTTGTAACAGGGCAGGCTCCCACAGTTCCGGATTCTTGGCGGGTGCAAATCCATCCAGAAACCATGCATCGGCACGTCCGGACCACGCGGGTACAGTCTGCCGGGCATCCCCATACACAAGATTGACTTTTAAATCTGGAAGGTCGATCCGGGTGGCTCCTTTGGCCCAGAAGGGGGCCAATGTGGCTGCCAGCGGCGCCAACGTGGGAAAAGCAGCCTGAGCACGCGTGATATCAGGGGCTGACATGGGAAAGGCTTCAAAGCTGGTGAAATTCAGCTGGCCGGATAGCCCGGTGGTCCGAAACATTGCCCAAGCTGCGAGCAAGTTCAGACCGGTACCAAAGCCCAGCTCTGCGATATGAAATCCCGGGCGCAATCGCTCAGGCAGATCATTTCCCGCAAGAAAGACATGCTGCGTTTCTGCCAATCCATCCTGAAGCGAGAAAAAGGGATCATCAAAGCGTCGCGAGACCGGTGTATGGGTATCATGCCAATCGAGGGGGTGGATCGGATCGGTTCCTTGTGTCATTGGGACACCCTGCGGCGTAGAATGGGCGAAGGCAATGGTCGATATTACAGTACATGGTGCCGGAATATTCGGTCTGTCGGTGGCATGGGCCTGCGTGATGCGCGGGGCCTGTGTTCAAATCATTGATCCAAATGGTCCGGGGGCAGGTGCATCCGGCGGCCTGGTCGGGGCTATGGCCCCGCATGTGCCGGAAAACTGGAACGTCAAAAAAGCATTTCAGCTGGACAGTCTTCTAATGGCCGAAACATGGTGGACCGATGTCTGCACCATCGGGGGCGTTGATGCGGGATATGGGCGGCTTGGCCGGATACAGCCGCTCGCCAATCAGACCGCAGTGGATCTTGCTCGGGCACGTGCGATCGGTGCGCAGGACCTGTGGCGCGGTGCTGCGCGATGGTGGGTGACAGATGCCCCAAGCGCATTTGCCCCACAAAGCCCAACGGGTCTTTGGGTTCAGGATGATCTGACTGCGCGGTTGCACCCAAAGCGTGCTGTGGACGCGCTGGTGGCGGCACTTGCTGCGCGGGGCGTAGCGATTGTGCAGCAGGCAAAGCCACGCGGCAAACAAATCTGGGCCACCGGCTGGCAAGGATTGAAAACCATGTCACTGGATCAACCACGGTCTGTTGGCACGGGCATAAAGGGACAGGCCATCAGTCTTCATTATAATGCTGGCCATGTGCCACAGGTCTTTGCTGACGGCTTGCATATTGTTCCGCAGGCCGATGGCACCTGTGCCATTGGCTCGACCAGCGAGCGTGACTTTGACCATGCCGATGAAACCGATGCGCAATGCGATGTCTTGCGTGCACGCGCTGAGACCATTTTGCCCCAATTGAAAGGTTGCCCCGAGGCCGGGCGTTGGGCGGGCGTGCGCCCAAGAGCACGCTCGCGTGCCCCCATGCTGGGCCCTTGGCCGGGTAGACCCGATCACTTTGTCGCTAACGGAGGGTTTAAAATAGGCTTTGGAATGGCTCCGAAAGTTGCCGAATGCATGGCTGATCTCGTGCTGGAGGGCCGCAACACCATTCCAGACGCATTTCGGGTCGAGGCATCGCAGTAACTCAGCTGCGCTGCCTCGATGTTTTTCGGCGTCCTGCTAGAGCCCCTGTGGCTGGCCCACCACGACAAATGTCAGCATATCGGGATCCAAAAGACGCGAAGCCACCCGAGCAATGTCGTCCACCGTGACCGCTCGCACACGATCATTTCGGGTGTTGATATAATCTATGGGCAGGTCATCTGCCTGCATCCCGACAAGGATACCCGCAATGGATGCATTGCCATCAAACCGCAGGGGGTAGGCCCCTGTCAGATAGGTCTGTGCATCCAATAGTTCTGCGTCGGTCACACCTGCATCTGCCATGCGTTGCCATTCGGTGCGTATGACCTCGATCGCTTCGGCAATCCGATCATTCGCGGATGCCACCTGTCCCATATAGACCGACGTATAATCCTTGCCGACCAAAAAGCTGGACACGCCGTAGGTCAGCCCGCGCTTTTCACGAACCTCGGTCATCAGACGCGCCTCGAACCCGCGCCCACCGAGAATTTCGTTCAAAATGTAGGCTGCAAAGAAATCCGGATCCTCGCGTTCAATACCTGCGTGGCCAAACAAGGCCACTGATTGCGGAACGTCGAACGGAACAATATGCGTCCCGCCATCAAATGTTGGCACGATATGATCTGGCATGGGCAACCCTGTTTCTGGCAGCCCCCCCAAAAGCGCGTCCAGCAACGGACCCAATTCGGCAGCAGAGATATCCCCCGACACCCCCACGGACACCCGATCTAACGCTAGGGCACCTGCATGGACCGCGACCATGTCGTCTTGGGTCAATGCGTTGACGCTGGCCTCGGTCCCATCAGGGTTGGTGGCATAAGGATGTTGTCCATAGGCCATTGCGTCAAACCGATCTGACGCAATGGCATTTGGATCCTGAGCCTCGGACCGGATGGATGACAGCACCTGCTGTCGCACCCGATCCAATGCCACCTGATCAAAATTCGGAGCAACCAGTGCCCGACGCAGCAAATCTACCGATGCTTCCCGCGTTTCGGTCAACATCTTTGCAGTGACAAGAATGGCATCATCATACGCGCGAAACTGGAAGGTCGCAGCAAGGCTGTCGCGCGCTGCTGCAAAGCCTTGCGCGTCCAGATCTCCTGTCCCCTCTTCGATAAGGCCCGTCATCAGGTTCACAGCACCGCGCTTGCCCTCTGGATCCAGAGATGTTCCACCTTTGAACAAAATCTCGATTGCAACAAACGGGATTGAGGGTTCTTCGACCAGCCAGGCTGTTATCCCGCCGGGGCTTGTGACCTCTTGAATTTGAACCTCGGCCCGTGCCGGCAAGGCAAGCGATACCGCCGCGACTAGTACAAGGATCAGTCTCATTCTGTATCCTCCTGTGATTGGATGTCATCAGGCTTGGTCAACCAACCGGTCACTGACCTGCGGCGATCATTTAAAACCATCTCGCCTGCGGCGATAATCTGCTCGGCTGTCACGGACTGCAAAATATCAGGCCAGGCTTGTACATCTTTGACGGTCAGACCGGATGTCAAGGCTCTACCATACAGATTGGCCAGACTGCTCACGTTGTCACGTGCGTAGACATCCTGAGCCCGCAACTGAAATTTCAACCGCTCCAGCGCAGCCTCATCGACCCCTTGGGTCAAGTAATCGGCAACAGCCGCATCGAGTGCATCTTCGGCCTCTTGCAGGCTCACACCGGGCGATGGAACCACGACAAGACCGAATGTCGTGTCGTCGAGGGCCGTAGATTGATAAAATGCAGCCGCATAAACGGCGGTCTGTGTTTCGAACTGAAGACTTTGCGTCAGATGAGACGTCTGCCCACCACCCAGAAGCTCGGCAAACAGGGTCAATGCTGCTGCCGTTTCCTGATCTCCGCTGTCACGCTCCGGGGCAAGATAGCTCCGGATCACATAGGGTTGCGCTACCCGGGGATCTTTGAAGACCAAGCGCCGCTCTGATGTTTGGGGAGGTTCTGACGGACGCATGCGCTCTTTCAGATCAGGATTGGCCGGTATTGGGCCGTAATGCGTTTGCGCAAGTTGCAGGACACCGGCAGGATCGACATCTCCGGCTACGATCAGGATTGCGTTATTTGGCGCATAAAACTGCTGATAATAGCCAAGCGCGTCGTCCATATCCAACAGTTCCATTTCATGACGCCACCCGATTATCGGGATGCCATAAGGATGATTGAGATATTGTGCCGCCATGCGTTGTTCGGAAAACAGGGCGCCGGGTTCGTTTTCCGTGCGCTGGTTCCGCTCTTCTATGATGACCTCGCGCTCTGTTAGTATGTCATCCTCGGTCAGGCGGATGTTTACCATACGGTCGGATTCCATCTCCATCATCAGACCCAACCGGTCCGCAGCGATGCGTTGGAAATAGGCTGTGTAGTCCTGACTGGTAAAGGCATTGTCACTGCCACCATTGGCCCCTACCACCTGACTGAATTCGCCCGAGGCAAGGGTGTCTGTTGCCTTGAACAGCAAATGTTCCAAGAAATGCGCGATGCCAGAGGTGCCGGGCGGTTCATCTGCTGCCCCGGCGCGATACCATACCATGTGCACCACCGCCGGAGCGCGGTGATCTTCGATCACCACCACATCCATCCCGTTTTCCAGTTGAAAGGTGGTGACTTGATCATCAGATGCCGCCAGCGCCGGCAGTCCCGCCCCGCCCGTCAGCCCGATAACTGCCATTACGGCCAGCCACGCCAATTGCTTGCGCATAGTGTTTCTCCTTCAAGGTCCTATGCACATAGCTACGCGGCAAAACCGCGACTTCAAGTTCTGCTATCGGGAAAGTGAGCGGTTTATTGTTTCGGAGGGGCTGATGGCGTCTCTATTCCAAGCGCGCGAAAGCGTTTCAGTTCAGAATATGGGTCAAGACGCATGTCCTCATAGACCTGCGCATAGCGGTCAGATGGGAACAACTGCCATGAAAACCGGGAGTTTTCTGCGCGGTAAACCTCGTCCTCGGCCGCCAGTCGGGTGCGAATCGCCGAATCTGTGCCAAAACGGCCAGCCGCTGAAATCAACACTCTGTCTGACTTGGGAACACGTCCGTTATCACTTGGTTGTCCACCAAGTGCTATGACGGCATCCGCCAAAGGCGTCTGGTCAGTGCGATTGGCGGCCTGCGCATCAGGGACCGGGAGTTCGCGCATTGAGGGTGGCATCTGTAGTTCGCGGCGCGGCAACACTGCGAATTCCTCGGGCTCACGTGTTTTATTAAAGCGATGCAGCGCGCGGTCATCGTTGACCGAGCAACCCGCTGTCATGACCAAAGCCACCCCCAGCACGCACACCCGAATGCCCGTCATATCACATCTCCAGCCCATTTGTTCCTGACCCGGTTTAGCCTATCCGCGCGAGCGGGTCACGCTGCCTTTTTTCCATCGGCAAAAAACATCAATCCTATAGCTCCGACAAAGATAGAGATATCGGCAACATTAAAGGCGTAGGGATTGTCAAACCCGCAGCAGCTCGTATTCAAAAAATCAGCAACCGCTCCGTACATGATACGATCAACTACATTTCCCAGCGCTCCGCCTGTCAGCAGTCCAGCCGAAATCAGTGCCCATTTGCCTTGCTGCCCGTTGCGCATCCAGATCGCAACCATACCAACAATCAAAAGTGCAATGATGATCAGTACCCAACGCGCCCAAACCTCAACCCCGGAAAACAGTCCAAAGTTGATCCCGTAATTCCACCCCATGCGAAACGTCAAAAATGGCGGTGCAACATCGATCAGGCCGATGGTCTTGAGATCCATCCAATGCACCACAACCAGCTTGCTAAGCTGATCACAAGCAAGGGCCAGTAAAGCCATCAAACCAAAAATGCGCATGCCCGCCGCTCCTAATGACGAAAGTGACGCATGCCGGTGAATACCATCGCCAGGCCTGCGTCATCAGCGGCAGCGATCACTTCGTCATCCCGCATTGATCCACCCGGCTGAATAACACAAGACGCTCCGGCAGCGGCGGCCTCCAGCAATCCGTCGGCAAACGGGAAAAATGCGTCAGACGCAACAGCGGACCCTTTGGTGAGCGGCTCTGGCAGGCCAAGTGCCTGCGCCATGCGCTCGGCCTTTTTTGCAGCAATCATGGCACTGTCGACGCGGCTCATCTGACCGGCCCCGACACCAACTGTGGCGCCGTCCCGGACATAAACAATCGCATTTGATTTGACATGCTTTGCGACCGACCAGGCAAATCTCAGATCTGTCATTTGCTGCTCTGTTGGCGACACTTTGGTTACAATACGAAAGTCTTCAGGTATTCCATTGTCACGATCCTGAACCAAAAGTCCGCCTGCGACCTGTTTGTACGCAACAGCCGCACCGGCGGGATCTGCCAAACCAGGCACTGTCAGCAAACGCAGGTTTTTCTTGGCGGCGAACATGGCACGGGCTTCGTCGGTGGCACCTGGTGCGATCACGACTTCGGTGAAAATTTGGGTAATTGCACGTGCTGTTTGGCCGTCCAATTCCTGATTAAGCGCGACAATTCCACCAAAGGCAGAGGTGCGATCACAATCGAAGGCGCGGCTATATGCCTGTTCGAGGGTGTCACCCTGTGCAACACCGCAGGGGTTGGCATGTTTTATGATTGCACAGGCAGGGCCTTGTCGAAATTCACTAACGAGCTCCCACGCGGCGTCCGTATCGTTGATATTGTTATAACTCAGCGCCTTACCTTGGTGTTGGATGGCACTGGCGACACCGGGCCGCGCCTCGTCATCTGTGTAGAATGCCGCTGATTGATGCGGGTTCTCGCCGTAACGCATTTCCTGACGCAGGGTACCTGCGAACACGCGGCGGCGCGGAGTGGGTTCTCCGATAGCTTTGGCCATCCATGTGCTGACGGCCGCATCATAAGCCCCCGTGCGGGCATAAGCGATCTGCGCCTGACGGGCGCGGAACACCAAACTGGTCTGACCATCATTGGCATCAAGTTCGGCCAAAAGCGTGGCATAATCCTCTGTATCGACCAATGTTGTCACGAATGCATGATTTTTTGCTGCTGCACGGATCATCGCCGGGCCGCCTATGTCTATGTTCTCGATACAGGTGTTGTAATCTGCGCCGGCTGCGACAGTTTTTTCAAATGGATACAGGTTCACGACCAGCAAATCGATCGCACCTATACCATGATCTGCCATCGCTGCGGCATGATCGGTATTGTCGCGCAAAGCCAACAATCCCCCATGCACCATGGGGTGCAACGTTTTTACGCGGCCATCCATCATTTCTGGAAAGCCGGTCACGTCTGCAACATCAATGACCTGCAAACCCGCCTCGCGCAGCGTCCGAGCTGTCCCTCCGGTGGATAGAATCTCTATGCCGCGTGACGCAAGCGAACGGGCGAGATCCAAAAGACCAGTTTTATCGGAAACAGACAGCAGTGCGCGGCGCAGCGGCGCGAGATTGGGGGTCATGTCAGGCATTGGTCGTTAGGGTCCTATCAAAGGCTATGGTCAGTGTCATCGCGAGCAAAATCACGCGTCACGCCGGTACCCTCGATGATTTTTTTAAGGCTCCAGCGTATGCGCGTTGCATACTTGATCGCACGCCCAGATAAAACGATTTGTCCGGTGCCGCGTGGTCGCAGGCGGGCCTTTTCCAGATAAACCGAGCTTTCTTGCGTCATCTCGCAGTCGCTTTGATGCGAAAACAACCATCGTTCACCACTTCGCAAAGCCAGTTCGAGGCCATTTTCATTTTCGGCGGTCTCGACATCTGGGTGCAGATGAAAGCGCAAAGCAAACACGACACCGGCATTCCCTGGATCATCGAAATCCAGAGTCTCATCCTTGCGTTGATCAAATCGGCGCTTGTCATCATCGTTCATAGCAAGCAGCAGATCCTCTCCGTCCAGCCACGCACCATCATGGCTCAGTTCAAGAAGACGCGCATGCGTCAGGCCGTGGGTTGACACATAGCCGCTATGTGCGCCTTCGAAGCGGTGACCGCTTTCGCGATCATAAAGCTCAATCGGAACAGCACGGGGCGTATCCTCGAGCATTTCACGCCGTGCTGCGCCAATCAAACCCGGTTCACCCAGACGGGCCGACGAATATTCCTCGATCGCCAGTGTCGAATGTGACGGTGTGGCCCGACCCGCCCGCCGCCATGCTTCGCCGAATACCGCGCCCGAACCACAATTTACAATCACAGGACGGCGGCCCGAGGTCAGTTCAAAGGCAAGTGTCGATGCGTGCGCATTCAGCGAAACCGGGCCCTGTGGCGGTGGGGCCGCATCAACAATGACACTCGACCTGCCCGCCGACAGTCGCGCAAATCCCATAGCCAGTCCGTCAGTCTGCCGTTTCTTGACGGGACTGGCGGCCAAAGCAAGCTCCAACCTGCCCTCTGCACCTCGCCCGCCCCCGTGAAACCGCGCCAGCCCGCCATCGGAATGCCTCAGGCTCCGTAACGTGGGTGCAATACGCGAAATAGCGCGTGTGATGCGCGTGTCTGTCAGTTCGGACTGGTCATCTAGCGCAGTTTGCACCCATGTCAGAAGGGTAAACACCTCCAACAACTCTTCTGGGTTTCTTGTCGGCAGTCCGCCCTGCGCATCTATCTGCGCTGCACATTCTGCCCCTAGTTCTGCCTGTGCCGGCGCAACAAGCCCCCGTTTTCCGCGCAGCAGCAAAGCGCCGTAAACAAGGCCTGACAACGCGGCAAGCCGATCGGATGCCACTGATGCAACGTGCCAGCGTTTGTCCAGATAAAGCACATGCGCGCCAAGCGACTGAAGCAATTTTTCAACATCCGCATGATTGCGACCCGCCGTTAAAATTGACGCATGCTGAACACAGCGCATCAAACGCTGCCCTGCCAGACCCGGCTCCCAGGCCAAAGCGCTTTGCCCTGCGGCAAACCGGTGCAACCAACCCCATACCCACGTTTGCGCCAGCTTTGCGGCCACTGGCTCTGGAACTGCTGCAAGGTCATCAAGCCAGGCAAAGCTGTGTAGTTCTTCTTCCCATGCGGGGTCGGGCGGGGCTACTTCCCACAGGGTTGCGCCTGGTGCCTGCACCAGCATTCCCGCAAAATGCAGATTACCGGACAAAAGCTGACGTCCACGCGCATATGCCCCCAAAGTACGCGGCTCGGGCTGACGGACAAAGCCGGTGACAAAGCGCGCCCGAAAGCACGCACGCGCGACACGCCTGTTTCGCCAGCGCACCCAGCGCTTGCTCCATTTGTCAGAGTGCGTCATCTGTCGTGGCCCTACTGCTTTGACATGTTTTACTATGGCCCAAATCGCCCATAATCGGGATTTATGACAGGCTAGCCTTGATCGGTCCGGCGCGAAAGTCTGTCTCAGCCGCGTTGGCGCATAGCTGCCATAAAAAATCCATCAAGCCCACCAACATCCGGCCAGAAATCCGGCCGGATACGCACGCCGCCCCCTTTTGCCAGCCAAGAACGTTCGATCCCCGGTGGATGCGCTTCAATGAGCTCGAGATTGTGGCGCTGCAATGCGTCTCGGATCTGGTGTTCACCTTCATCGGGCAGAAGCGAGCATGTACAGTATACCAAACGTCCATGCGGGGCGAGCAACGTCAGTGCATGATCCAATAGCTTGCGTTGTAAATCCAACAGATCGCGCAGTGCCTTATCCCGACCCACATGCGGTAAATCAGGATGGCGGCGAATGGTGCCCGTTGCACTGCAAGGCGCGTCCAGCACAATCACATCGAACTGACCCGTCACAGAATGAGCATCCGCCACACGGATGTCAGCGCTCAACTGTGTGCGTTGCAGATTTTCGGTCAATCGTGCCATTCGTTTGGTAGCAACGTCGACCGCCATCACCTGTGCCCCGCCAGAGGCAAGTTGCATCGTTTTTCCACCAGGGGCCGCGCACAGGTCCAAAGCACGTGCCCCAGCGACATCGCCCAGCATGCGTACCGGCAAGGCAGCGGCAGCATCCTGCACCCAAAATTCGCCACTATCATACCCCGGTAGCGCTGATACCTGCCGTCCTGCAGCAACACGAACCGACCCTGTTGGCAAAACCGTGCCCCCGACGGCCTTTGCCAGCACCTGCGGATCTGTTTTGGCCGTTAGGTCGACGGGGGGGGACAGCGCGTGCGCACGTTCAATCGCCGCTGTCGCCTGTGCGCCCCAAGCCCGATTGCTCCGATGGCGCAGCCACTTGGGCATGCGCGTGGCTTTGTCATCCAGGGCGTCAGGCCCTTGTTCGGCAATCCGGCGCAAGACTGCATTAACCAAACCTTTCAGATGCCTGATTTTACGTCGTGCCCCGGTAGCTGTAACGGCAGAATGCACCACTCCATGCGCGGCCCCCCCCGAGGTCAGCTCGTAGGTGGCCAGACGCAAGATATTGCGCGCAGCCGGCGGCGGCACTTTATCCACATGCAAAGCCAGAAGACGATCAATCGGCCCGAGGTTACGCAGCACTCCAAGCGCCAAGCGTTGCGCAGCCGCCCGGTCCGAAGGGTTTAAGGGTTCAAGCAGATCAGGGGCAAGATCCGATACCATGCGTCCTTCGCCCGTGACGCCAGAGATCAGGGCCAGCGCTGCGGATCGCGCATTGGGTTGTTGGGACATGAAAGCTCCTGCGGCTATGGGGGCGCTTTACCCCCGCTACGCGCGGCGTATAACATTATGAAGGCTCCGGCAAACGCCTCAGAGGATACCATGACCGAAACTCCGCAAAAAGATTTACCTCCCGCAGCACAACGTGCCCTCGCAGAGGCAGAAGAACGCCGCAAAAAAGCGGACGCAGTGGCGCCTCTTCCAACAGAACTGGGGGGGCGCGATGGACCTGAACCTGTGCGATACGGTGATTGGGAAAAGGGCGGTCTCGCTATCGATTTTTGAGAGCAAGCGCTGCCTTGTTGGCAATTTCACAAGCAGCAAGGCCAGCCATGTCGTACATGGCCCACGGATCAGCATGATCTATGAAGACGTCTGGCAAAGCCATGCTGCGAAACCGCAAACCGCTATCAAATACCCCAGCCTCTGCCAACAACTGGGCCACGTGACTGCCAAAGCCGCCAACGGCCCCTTCTTCGATGGTGATAAACGCGGGATGATATGCCGCCAGCTGCAAGATCAGATCCCTGTCTAAGGGCTTGGCAAAACGGGCATCAACCACAGTCGCGCTAAAGCCTTTTTCTGCCAAAAGATCCCGCGCTTTCAGAACCTCGGCAAGTCGGGTTCCATAAGATACAAGTGCGACGTCAGAGCCTTGTGCCAAAACTCTGCCACGCCCGATCGGCAGGATCTGCCCCCGTTCGGGCAGCTGCACGCCTGTGGCTTCGCCGCGGGGATAGCGAAATGCAATAGGGCCTTCGTCATATGCCGCCGCCGTTGCGACCATATGCCTAAGTTCAGCCTCATCTGCGGCGGCCATGACTGTAAACCCCGGCAAATTTGCCAGAAAACTGATGTCATAGCTGCCGGCATGGGTTGGCCCATCCGCCCCAACCAAACCTGCGCGATCAACCGCGAACCGTACCGGCAGGCTCTGTATTGCGACATCATGGACGACCTGGTCATACCCGCGCTGTAGAAACGTCGAATAGATCGCACAAAACGGGCGCATGCCACCAGCAGCAAGACCGGCCGAAAACGTGACGCCATGCTGTTCGGCAATGCCGACATCAAACATCCGGTCGGGATAGTGCTGTGCGAACAAATCCAACCCGGTCCCATCCGGCATAGCTGCTGTCACTGCGCAAATACGCGGATCACTGTCGGCCTGTTGGATCAAGCTATCTGCAAATATGCGCGTATATGTCGGCGCGTTTGCACGCGGTTTGGACTGCGCGCCGGTTGCAACATTGAACTTGTCTGTGGCGTGCCCACGGTCGGCGCGTGCCTCCGCTGGAGGGTAGCCCTTGCCCTTGCGTGTCCGCACATGCAGCAAAACAGGCCCCCGAGCGGTCGCACGAATATCTCTGAGTGAGCTTAGCAACTGTCCCATATCGTGACCATCAATCGGCCCCTGATAGGAAAATCCAAAAGCTTCAAATACGCCGCCGGCTGTTTTTGTGCCGGGCACACCAAGATGGGACGACAGCGCGCCGACCGGCTGTGCAATTGACATCCCATTGTCATTCAGAATGACAATCACCCTTTTTTTCAGAAAACCGGCGTTATTCATCGCCTCAAAGGCCATGCCCGCCGTCAGGGCACCATCACCGATGACCGCAATCGCATCGCCTGTGTCTGCACCCAGATCACGCGCAGAGGCAAATCCCAGTGCCGCCGAGATCGAGGTCGAACTATGCGCGGCACCGAAGGGGTCATACGGGCTTTCTGAACGTTTGGTGAATCCCGATAATCCGTCCTTTTGCCGCAACGTGCGGATGCGGTCCCGGCGGCCTGTCAGAATTTTATGTGGGTAGCATTGATGACTGACGTCCCAAATGATTTTGTCGCGAGGGGTGTCAAAGACTGCGTGCAAAGCAACGGTCAGTTCGACAACGCCGAGACCCGCCCCCAAATGCCCACCGGTTTCAGAGACAACGGAAATCGTCTCGGCACGCAATTCATCTGCAAGCAGGCGCAGTTCCCCATCCGAGAATTGCGCCAAATCTGCCGGATCATCGACCCGGTCCAAGAGCGGCGTGCATAGCAGTTCAGGCATATGTCAACCTTAACAAAGGCGTCAGTGTTTACGATCAATGACGAAACGCGCTGCTTCACGCAAGGGATCCGCCCGCGATCCGTAATACGACAATGCATCACATGCTGCTGTTATCAATTGCTTGGATCTGCGGCGCGCCTCATCCATTCCCAGTAATGTAACGAATGTTGCCTTGCCTGCGGCCTGATCTTTGCGCAGCGCCTTGCCAACTTTGGCTTCGTCCCCTTCGATATCCAGAATATCGTCTGCGATCTGGAACGCCAATCCAAGCGCACCGGCATAGCTGGACAAGGGCGTCATGTCGGCACGTGCCATGCGCGGCCCGACCTCGGCTGCCCAACGGATCAAAGCGCCGGTTTTGCCGGCCTGAAGATCCGATATCTGATCAAAATCAAGCGGTATATCGGACTGTTCGGCTGCTATATCCAATGCTTGCCCAAGTACCATTCCGCGCGCACCTGCGGCTAATGCAAGGCTATGGACCAAATCAGCACGCACGTCGCCATCATTGTGGCAAAGCGGGCTGGACACCATTTCAAAACCCAATGCTTGCAAGGCATCCCCGGCAAGTATTGCGGTTGCGTCATCCCATTTGCGATGGACCGTGGGGTGACCTCGCCGCAAATCATCATTGTCCATCGCAGGAAGGTCGTCGTGAATCAGACTATAGGCGTGGATGGCTTCGATCGCGGCCGCGGGGTAGACGGCACGCTCGCGGTCAATGCCATGCAAACGTGCGCTTTCGATTGCAAGAAATGCGCGCAAAAACTTCCCGCCACGTGTGGCGTAGGCCATCGCTTCTGTCAGGGGAATTGTCCGCATGCCGGCAAAAGAAGTTACCAGATGCATTCGGACCAAAGAGCCCGCGTCGTGCAAACGGTCTGTGAACATCGTTTAAATTCCGTTCGCAGGCGTGGTTCCGGTCGGGCTGCCATTTGCATCCAGCGTGATTGCGTGGACTTTTTCCTCGGCCTCACGCAGCTTGGCCTCACAGTGTTTTTTCAACGCTGCTCCGCGTTCGTATAGCGATATCGACGCGTCAAGCGCCACATCCCCACGCTCCAGCTGCCCGACAACATTCTCCAGTTCGGCCATAGCCTGTTCAAAAGTCATCTCGTTCACAGGTGTCTCGGTCATGTGGCGCGGTCCCTTAATACAGTAACATGAGCACGCACGCTGGCGGCCAGCGCGTCAAGATCATATCCACCCTCAAGAGTCGATACGATACGTCCCCCGCAGCACGCGTCCGCGATCGCACATATTTCGCTCGTTAACCAATGGAAATCGTCCGTGCTCCACTCCAACTGCGCCAACGGGTCGTCTTCGTGTGCATCAAATCCAGCTGAAAGTATTATCAGTTCCGGACCAAAATCACGCAGACGTGGGAATACTTGTGTTGTGTAGACCGCACGCATATCGGCGCCTGTGCTTTGCGGTGCCAGCGGCACATTAAGAACGTTTCCATGTGCGCCCGTTTCATCCGCAGATCCCGTGCCCGGCCAAAGCGGCCTTTGCTGGCTTGTAATTGTCAATGCTCGCGGTTCATCCCACAACAGGTCTTGTGTGCCATTGCCGTGATGAACGTCAAAATCCACGACAGCCACGCGGGACAATCCATGATAGTCAAGTGCATGTTTGGCGGCTAGTGCGGCATTGCCAAACAGACAAAAGCCCATGGGTGTTGACGTCTCGGCATGGTGGCCTGGCGGGCGAATAGCACAAAACGCGTTCTGCGCTGCCCCGGTCAGAACGGCATCGACGGCTGCGACAACAGCTCCGGCGGCTCGTAACGCAGCCTTCATCGACCCCGGTGACATAAAGGTGTCGCTATCCAATTTGGCCTGGCCATCAGCGGGTTCTGCCTCGCGGATCGCATCTATGTGGGCCTGCGGATGAACACGCAAAAGATCCGTGTCAGTCGCGAGCGGGGCCTCTTTGCGATCAAGATCAAGATCCTTAACGGCATTCAGGGCATACTCTAGCCGTGCCACGCGTTCGGGGTGTCCGGGTGGCGTGACATGGTTCAAACAATCGGGATGTGTCAGAAACAAAGTGGTCATATGGCCAAAGTATCCTTGGTCCGGCTTATGGCAAGTTGGGCTCAGTCAATCGCTAACAAGTAACCTTCGCCGCGGACGGTTTGCAGAAATTGGGGTTGGCGGGGGTCGGCCTCCAGTTTGCGGCGCAACCGTGTGATCTGAACATCGACCGCGCGCTCTTGTGCCTGACCTGTGTCACGACCAAGCCTTTCGACCAAAGTCGTGCGGCTGATGGCTGTGTTGGGTTGTGACGTAAAAATTTGCATCAATTGTGTCTCGGTCGCGGTCAGGCGAAGTGGGCGATCCTCTTGCATCAGTTCGGATTTTTCCGTGTCATAGCGGAAGTGGCCAAAGATTATGATTTGCGAACGGCCGCGATCTCTTTGTGTATCTGGTATACGACGGAGAATTGCGTTGATCCTTAAAAGAAGCTCTTTGGGCTCAAAAGGTTTTCCAAGATAATCATCAGCTCCCGCTTCAAAGCCTACTATGCGATCGTCGGTTTCCGATTTTGCTGTCAGCAAAAGCACCGGAACGTCACTTGTGTCGCGGATATGACGGGTCAGCGCGACACCATCCTCGCCTGGCATCATCACATCCAGAACGATGAGATCAAAATCCAGTCCATTTAGAAGTTTGCGGGCGTGCGCTGCGTCGCGCGCCGCACTTACCAGATATCCGTTGCGTACAAGAAATTTTTGTAAAAGTCCCCGAATTCGGGCATCGTCATCGACAATCAAAAGATGCGCTTCGGGTTCAATCATGACGCGCCTCGCGAAGATTGAAATAATGCCGTTGCATATCCTGATCCATCATTGCCTCAAGAACCCGGCGGAATCCCCGTACTGCTTCCGGACCTGCAGCGCGATAGGCACTGCGCATCCGAACACGTTGCGCATCAGACAGCTGTCGTTCCAGCGCAGCGCCCGCGTCGGTCAAAAAAAGGTGGCGTTCCCGCCGGTCTTCCCGTCCTACCCGGGATTCCACCATACCATCTTCTATCAGACGTCTTAACACACGGTTCAAGGATTGTTTCGTTACGCCCAAGATCGAAAGCAAATTGTTAACGGTGGTACCGGGTGCGCAATTTATGAAATGGATTGCCCGGTGATGCGCCCGCCCATAGTCGAGGTCCGCCAAAATGCGATCAGGATCATCGGTAAACCCACGATATGCAAAAAACATCGCTTCAATGCCGTGCCGCAGCTGTTCATCAGTTAAAAATAGAAGCGATTCGCCGTGATGTACGGCGCGGTTCTCTGACATTTGACATCCTTTCGTTTGGGATATTTTATGTCAGCCTTGTTGACATTCCAAGTCCCAACTGCTACCTGATCGAACAATTAGCGCAACTTTATGTCCGTACCGGACATATTTTGGTAATAAATGTAAAAATCGCTTAGGAGTGAGCAAATGGCTGGTGCGTATGACGATCGCGATGGCAAAATCTGGATGGACGGCCAATTGGTAGACTGGCGCGCGGCTAACGTACACGTCCTGTCACACGCGATGCATTATGCCAGCTCGGTTTTCGAAGGTGAGCGCGCATATGGCGGCAAGATATTCAAATCGCGCGACCACTCAAAACGTCTCAAGGCGTCTGCACAAATGATAGATTTTGAGATTCCGTGGTCTGTCGATGATATCGAGCAAGCCAAGGAAGAGGTCATGCGGGCGAATAATTACAGTGACGCCTATGTTCGTGCGGTTGCATGGCGTGGTGCCGGTGAAGATATGGGCGTCGCCTCTGCCAGAAACCCCGTACGTCTTGCGGTTGCTGCTTGGGAATGGGGCGCATACTACGGCGACGCCAAAATGAAAGGCGCCAAACTTGATATCTCGAAATGGAAAAGGCCGTCTCCGGATACGATACCCAGCCATGCGAAGGCTGCTGGCCTCTATATGATCTGTACCATGTCAAAACATGCCGCAGAAGCGAAGGGGTGCTCAGATGCGATGATGTTTGACTATCGGGGCTATGTGGCTGAGGCCACGGGCGCGAATATCTTTTTCGTAAAAGAGGGTGAGGTTCATACGCCTCTGGCGGATTGCTTTTTGAATGGGATCACACGGCAAACCGTCATCGGACTTCTGAAAGAGAACGGCATAAGTGTGCATGAACGCCACATTATGCCCGAAGAACTAGAGGGGTTTGAGCAGTGCTGGCTAACCGGAACCGCGGCCGAGGTCACGCCTGTTGGACAGATTGGCGATTACAATTTCGAAGTTGGAACCATAGCGCGAACCATCTCTGACAGTTACGAAAAGTTGGTTCGGGCATAAGAATTACATGAATTTGCCGGATCTGACACCTTCAGGCCCGGCAAATCAAGCCGTTGCATTGAGCATGTCAGTATTGGCCTGAATTAACCCGTTCAGCTCAGAGATCCGGCTGAGACGTGTTTCGGTCGTTGCCTGACAGTAATCCAGTTGTTCCAGAATGCCTGCCAAGGCATCCCCTGAGTCTTCTAGCATGGCGCTTTCGATCTTACACATCATGCGGGTTGAGCTCAGCCCCGTGACGTATCGTTTCATATCCAGAACGCTTCGCGCAAGATGTTCAACTTCAAGCTCTACGATTTTAAGGGCGCGCGTTGCCCTGAACCGGTAATGAGCTGCTTGTTCGCGCAACAATTCCTTTTCAGCCTTGATGTCAAAACATGAGGGAAGCTGTGTCCCACGCGCGTTGAACGATCGCACCATGTGCGACTGAACCAAGGCGGTGAATGCTAGAAACTGTCCCTTTAAAATCGAATTCCGAATGCGCGCAAAGGGACTGTCGTCTCCTAAAGAAAAGGATTGTACCCAGCTCATCATTTCACCCAGCATTGCCCCGTAATTAACAGAAATGGCACTGATTGGACCTCCTGAGTCTTCCAGCCGCGAGGCAAGTATTCGCATGTTCATAGGAACCGTTCGAATAGAGCGAAATGCGTGCAGCATTTGCTCCGTCTCATTTTGTATATCCATGATGCTGTCCGCCATCAGCCGGAAGCGTGTTTGCCATCCTTCCACCGCGTGTTCCATCCGTTTGGCTCTGGAAGTGACCTCCGTCACCAATGCAAGAGACTGGAATACCATATAATTCGCGTAGCCCTCGCTCTGAAGCAGTTCCATCAAAAGCACAGAGCTTTTTGCGGGCGGCATACCGTCTGCCTCAGCTGTCAAAACCTGAGCATATATATCCTCGATCTTATCCAGAATTGGAGAGGACGGCTTAAGACATACCGAAACATAACCATTATCAGTGGGTGTCAGCACCGCGAATACCCAAAAGAACCGGCCATCCTTCGAGCGGTTTTTGATATAGACGCCGGCTGCACGCCCCTGCTTCAAACGTTCCCACATTATGTGAAACATGCCTTGTGGCATATCTGCGTGGCGCATCATGTTATGGGGCGACCCAACAAGATTTTCCCAATCAAGGCCGGAAACGCGTCGAAAGACATCACTACCCGCTTGAATGACACCGCGATTGTCCGTTCGCGAGAAAAACATTTCCGAAATATCAAAAGGCACCTCTCCTGCCATAAGAGTAGGGCTTTCGTCTCCGGATAAGGGCGTCATTAATGTCATGAAAAATCCAAAATGGCTATTAGAATAAATTTTCGCCACAATGACCGATGACACATTTCAAAAAGATGAAAGCTTGCATGTCTAATGCAAATAGTCTGATAAACTCGTTCAGACGTTTCTTGCGATTGAGTACGCGGTTTGCGTTACGTCTTCTTTATGGCTTCGATTACGACGAAAGCCTGTGCCCAAGGGTGATCATCTGTCAGGGTCACGTGGATCACAGCATAGTGTCCCTCTGGCGTCAGTTCTTCCAACCGGGTTTGTGCCCAGCCTGTCACCTCCATAACAGGCTGCCCCGTGCGAAGGTTGCTGACGGCCATGTCTTTCCACGCAATACCCATACGCAGCCCTGTGCCCAAGGCTTTGGAACATGCTTCTTTCGCAGCCCATCGTTTCGCATAAGTTCCGGCCGTGTCTTTTCTTCGTTCAGCTTTGCGTTGTTCGGTTTCAGTGAAGACCCGATTGCGAAATCTGTCCCCAAAGCGATCGAGCGTGCCTTGGATGCGTTCAATATTCGCAAGATCAGAACCGATGCCTAGGATCACAAGACCGCACTCACGATCTGCAAGTCCAGTAGCGACCAAGTGAATGGTAGATTGGTACAAAATCCTGCCACGTCAGCCGTAGCAGCAAGGAAATCCAGTAAGGTCATAGTCATGTCGATAATCTACACTGATTTATCACACGAGCAAAACCGGCGCATTTTTCACATGGCTGACCGGGCATCATCCATCACTCTTCGCATTTCTCGAATTGCTGGCTCTAGCCCTAAGAAAATCGCCTCACCAATCAAAAAATGTCCGATATTAAGCTCTTTGACTTCTGGTAGGGCAGCGATGGGTGGCACAGTTTCATAGGTCAAACCGTGCCCTGCATGAACCTCAAGCCCAAGGCTGTCTGCGTAAGCGGCCATGGCTGTCAACGACGACAGTTCGGCGTCACGCGCGGCCGTGTTACCCGCAGCCCAAGCATCGCAATAAGCCCCTGTGTGCAATTCTATGACCTCGGCTCCAATCCTATGTGCAGCGTCGATCTGACGACGATCAGCAGCGATAAAGATTGAGACGCGACACCCAGCCTCTCGAAGGGGTGCGATGAAATGCGCAAGACGGTTTTCCTCGCGGGCCACCTCAAGCCCACCTTCAGTGGTTCGCTCCTCGCGCTTTTCGGGCACAATGCAAACCGCATGTGGCTTATGACGCAGTGCGATCGCCTGCATCTCTGTGGTGGCAGCCATTTCAAAATTTAAAGGCACCGTGAGTGCCTGCATGAGACCTTCTATATCTGCATCTGTAATGTGGCGCCTGTCTTCACGCAGATGTGCCGTGATACCATCCGCACCTGCATCCTGAGCAAGACGTGCCGCCCGTAAAGGGTCTGGCAACCCGCCACCACGCGCATTTCGGACTGTGGCCACGTGATCGATGTTCACACCGAGACGCAATTCGCGTTGTTCAGTCATTCATTCCATTCCCAACTGGATCTTTGTCAGCGTTACCTAGTCTTCCGACCTGCATTCGCAACCCGCTTGTAGCGATCACGCCGAGATTTCCGGCGCCGTTCCTGATACGCGCGTAACAGTGGAACTGACACAAAGTAAACCACGATGCTTGTGATAATCCCGGGGCCAATCCCGCCTATCAGATAGGGAAAGAACACCGTCTCAAAAAAATCTGAAAGATAGCCCCAATGTGCAGGTTCGCCGGTAAAAAGGCCTCGAATATTTTGCCAAAGATCCAGAAACGCACGAATGAATTTTTGGGGTAAATTTGCATCATCTTCAATTTGGCCACGCTCACCCAAAATCCAATAGCCCGTCTGAAGTGAAACAACACCGATTGGAACATACGTCAGCGGATTGCCGAAAAACGTACTGAGAAACGCTGCGAGTATATTTCCGCGAAACAACAACGCCAGCAGTCCGGCAAAGGCGAAATGCAAGCCGTAAAATGGCGTAAAAGTGGTGAATACGCCAACAGCGATCCCCCGAGCGATATGCTCCGGAGAACCGGGCAAACGCCGCAAACGATGCTGTACATATTGCGCTGCACGCGCCCAGCCCCCTCTGGGCCAGAGCGCTTCGGCGGCAATCTGCCAGATTGGTCGTTTATGGCGACGTTTAAAAACCACTCGGGGCTCCTTGTTTGGTTATAAACGAATGCGTTGGTTTGCATTCGTGTTCTCAGAGATTGCGGTGGTATCACGTCGACGTTTGACAGAGGCAACGTCGCTTTCTGCACCAAGTGCCGAGATGACGGAATGTAGCTGCCCCGCATCCCTTAGATCTAGATCGACCAGAAGCCTGTAAAAATCCGGTTTCCGCTCTGCAAAATGTAAGTTCGAAATATTTGCTTTCTGTTCACCGATCAGTGTGCAAATGCGCCCCAGGACACCTGCGTCATTCCCGATCGTCAAGTCCAAAGTAACGGTATAGATCGGCGGATGAGCGCCCTCTGCCCATCGCAGATCAAGCCAGCGTTCCGGTTGATCTTCGTGCTCGGTCAGTGCCGGGCAATCAATCGCGTGCACCACAACACCTTTACCGCGGGTTGTAATTCCCACAATTCTATCCGGTGGCAATGCCTGACAGCAGGCTGCACGCTCAAAAGCTTGACCATGATGCAGGCCTACGACCACACGGGTGCTGTCGATTTCTTCTCTCAAATCCCGATCAATATCCGGATAAACGGCATTGACCACCTGTGCCACGGTCAATTCGGCGCTGCCCAGTCTTGCCAGAAGTGTATCAGCATTATCCAGCCGAAGAGTCCGAGCGGCGCGATCGAGGACTTTGTCACTTGCCTTTTTTCCCAAATGTTCGAATCCGGCACGCGCCAATTCTCGACCTAACAGGATATAACGTTCACGATCTGCATCTCGTAAAGCACGTCGGATAGCAGCCTTGGCCTTGCCGGTGATGGCGATATCCAGCCACGTTCCCTGAGGCACCTGCGCCTGTGCCGTTATGACCTCTACAGATTGGCCATTCTTGAGGCGTGACCACAAAGGCACACGCATCCCATCTACCTTGGCCCCGACACAGGCCGATCCAATCCGGGTATGGATTGCATAGGCAAAATCAATGGGCGTAGCGCCACGAGGCAAAGGGATCACGTCTCCTTTTGGAGTAAAGCAGAAAACCTGATCTGAATACATCTCAAGCTTCACAGCTTCAAGAAACGCATCATGATCATCATCCTGATCTAGTTGCTCGGAAAGAGCTGTCACCCATCCGGTGGGATCCACGGCAAAGCGGTTCTGAACACGTTCACCATCCCTGTAAGACCAGTGCGCTGCAACGCCTGCTTCGGCCACTTCGTGCATGTCACGGGTGCGTATCTGCACCTCAACACGGCGCGCGTTCCGGCCCGAGACCGTCGTGTGGATCGAGCGGTATCCATTTCGTTTTGGCTGGCTGATGTAATCCTTGAAACGACCCGGTACTGCTCTCCAGCGTTGATGAATTGCCCCAAGCGCGCCATAGCAATCCATTTCGGGTCCCGTAACCACGCGGAAACCGTAAATATCACTGAGCCTTGAAAATGGAATTTCTTTGGCTTCCATCTTGCGCCAAATCGAATACGGCTTTTTGGCCCGGCCAAAGACCTCGGCCTTGATCCCAGCCTTGTCAAGTTCGTTTCGCATGTCTCCGGTGATACGCACAATGACATCACCAGTTTCCCTTTGCAGTGTTATAAAGCGACGGATTATGGACGCTCGTGCTTCTGGATTAAGGACCTTGAAAGCGAGGTCTT
>JAYQEA010000019.1:0-2210 GCA_038138625.1 Roseivivax sp. | reverse complement strand
TTCCAATTCTTCGCGCATCCATTGCATACCCATACGGCCTGCAAGAGGAGCAAAGATTTCCATCGTTTCACGCGCTTTTTGCTGCTGCTTTTCAGGTTTCATCGCCTTGATTGTGCGCATATTGTGCAGCCGATCAGACAGCTTTACCAATATTACCCGTAAGTCTTTGGACATCGCCATAAAAAGCTTACGAAAGTTTTCCGCCTGCTTGGTCTCTGAACTGCTCAGCTGAAGCTGGGTGAGCTTGGTAACACCATCGACAAGGCCTGCAATCTCACCCCCAAAGAGGCGCTCTACCTCGAAACAGGTTGAGCGCGTATCCTCTATGGTGTCGTGTAGGAGCGCGGTGACGATCGTGGCATCATCCAGCCGCTGCTCGGTTAAGATCGCCGCAACGGCAACTGGATGTGTAAAATAAGGCTCGCCAGATTTGCGTAACTGGCCCTCGTGCATTTGCTGCGCATAATCATACGCCGACCGAATTAAATCGCCGTTTGTTTTGGGATTGTAGGCATGGACCAGCTCTACAAGATCATCAGCGGCGAGCATACACTCTCCCCCAAAGGTAAAGTCAGCCTTGGCTTTGCGCCTCCATCAAAGCGCGCAGCAGCTTTTCTTCGGACATATCGTCTTCGGCAGGCGTGTCGGGTTCGGCCCCCATGAGCAACGCCATGCTATCCTCTTCAGGTTCGTCGACCTCGATTTGCGTCTGGTTGTCTTCGATCAGCCTCTCGCGAAGCTCGTCAGCTGACTGTGTCTCGTCTGCAATTTCACGCAAGGCAACTACTGGGTTCTTATCCTGGTCCCGCTCTACCGTCAGGGCAGCGCCCTCAGAAATCTCGCGTGCCCGATGGGCTGCCAACATAACCAGTTCAAATCGGTTGGGAACTTTGTCGACGCAATCTTCAACAGTGACACGAGCCATGGGCGCTCCGATCATTTTGCAGTATGGAGTAAAGACTCGGCTGCTAGGCGACTTCGGCACAAAATGCAAGCAGTTAAATCAGATCGGGCTAAGTGTTCTCCAGCTGGTTTCCGGAAGCGCAGCACACATCATGCTCACGGTAAGCCCGGTCACCGGATGCCGCCAATCAGGTGCAATTTCCCGCAAAGGCGCTAACACAAAAATTCGATCCTGCAAGCGGGGGTGCGGCAGGATCAGCCGATCAGGCGTTTCTTGCAACTGGTTTTCAAATGGCAGGTTTCGCCAATAGGACTGAGAGGACGTATCGGGCAGGATTTGATTTCCCAACGCAATCAGATCCAGATCCAATGTTCGCGCACCCCAGCGCGACAAACGCTCTCGACCGAGGTATTTTTCCATGTCATGCAATCTGGCCAGTAGATCCTCTGTTTCGCCGTACCAATCAACGGCAACAGCGGCATTTATGAAATCCGGTCCCGATCCGGCTGGAAAAGCGTCTGATCGAAAAAAGCGGCTGACAGCACGAATTTGCACTCCGTAATTTACCATACCAATTATTGCCGCCATCATATTTTGGAGAGGAGCGTTTCCTGCATGTTCCTGATTTGCGCCTAATGCGATCAATGCGCGTTGCTTGGTCATATTCAAAGCCCTATCGTTTTTTTGTGTCAGCTGCTTGGGAATGCTTGCGAAACTGCGCTTTTTCACTATTTGTTGTCTTTTATTCGCGGCTCTATACTTTCTTAGACACTCGAGAAACGCCACTCACAACAGCCCGGATATTAATTGGAAGGGTAAATTTTATGTTTTACAAAGACGAACGGCTGGCGCTGTTCATCGACGGATCCAACCTATACGCCGCAGCCAAAGCGCTTGGGTTCGACATAGACTACAAACTTCTCAGGCAGGAATTCCTGCGACGTGGCAAGATGCTTCGAGCATTTTACTATACCGCTTTGCTGGAAAACGACGAGTATTCTCCGATCCGGCCGTTGGTGGATTGGTTGCATTATAATGGGTTCACCATGGTAACGAAGCCAGCCAAGGAATACACAGACAGCCAAGGCCGTCGCAAGGTCAAGGGGAACATGGATATTGAACTAACCGTTAATGCCATGGAACTTGCGTCACGCGTTGATCACATTGTACTTTTTTCAGGCGATGGTGATTTTCGGCCGTTGGTAGAGTCCCTTCAGCGACAAGGCGTAAGGGTGTCTGTCGTGTCAACAATCCGCAGCCAGCCTCCGATGATCGCCGACGAATTGCGACGTCAAGCCGACAACTT
>JAYQEA010000018.1:0-46640 GCA_038138625.1 Roseivivax sp. | reverse complement strand
ACCTTCGCAGGATCGGCACACGCAGATTCGCTGACGTGTTCCACGATCTCACAGACATCTGCGATCGCTACAAGACAGACAAATGCAGGCATTACCTCAAGGTTGCCAGATATCCCTCGGGTTTAAGGTCGGTGGATTTAGGGTGTCACAATAAGTGTTAGAAATTTAACGTTTCACAGAGACCAGGGCTTGTTTCCAGATGTTTTGGGGCAATCTCCAGCTTTGATGTGCAATAAAAAAATGGTTCTTGGGCCAAGGGGCCCGGGATGGCCACTGAGATCATTTTTCTGTTTAATCATCGATGGCTGGTATTTTCCAAGACTTCTGAAAACACGCGCCCAGATGCCCTGACGCCGCAGCCCACCTCTATTTGCAAGCGCGACTTTGGGATGCAGGGAGGCAAGCAACTATTGGGCGCTCAATAAGCAATGAGCTTCTTTTGGTGGATGACTGGATAAATATTTACGCCAAGATGGTGTGGATCTGGTAATCTTGGCATCAATGGGCGGGCTGGAGGTCTTGAAAGGGTTTTCGCAAGGCCCGTTAGGATATGCCGGTAATTCTGCTAACAGCAAGCGGGGGATTATGCGACCGCGTCGCTGGCTTGGATGCAGGGGCAGACGGCCATCTGATAAGGGCGTTTACCAGGGAAGAACTTGACGCCCGCATCCTTGCCCCAAGTCACCGTAAACCTCAGTCAAACGCAGGGGCGGTGCAATGTGGCAAAATCCGCTATGACCGCATAGGTCGGATGCTTCAGACTTCGGGACAAGACGTGCCGCTGAACCGAAAAAAGCTTGCAGCATTCCAATACTAGTTTGAACAGTGTGATCAGATCGTCTCCAAGATGCAGATCGCCACCTCCTATATGATTGTTGATGCCAAAATCGAAGACCGTCTGGTAAAAGGTTATGTCTATCGCTGACGCAAAAAACTGGCAAAAGATGCAGTCGTTATCAAATCGGCATGCGGACTTGGTTATATGATGGACATATCATCAAGATGTGCTTGGGTCATTCCTTGAGGCTACGTTCGTCAGTGCTCATTCTGCTTCCCCTGCTGGTTGTATCTGCGCTGGCAGTGATTTGGCGCTTTGAAAACGCACGCGCAACGACCGAAGATACCTTTGGAATTCAATTTGGACAGCGTCAACGGGAGCAACTGGAAACTACGATACAGAAAAGATCCACGACCGATCTCGACCCAATTGAACGCGAAACCCCGCGTGAAGCAACCGGTTCAGTCGGTCGATTGAATCTCTTCATTAATAAGTTAACCGAAGCACAAGCAACCAAAGATCGATTGAATTCGAGCGCCCATACAAATTGCGAAATCCTATCGCCGCAATCCACACAATTGCACGGGCGATAAAAAATTCGATTTAAATCCGGTTCTGCAAGGCTTGGCCACGCGCATTGACCTAAAAATATTAATTGCAGACGTGGCTTTGAGGTCACTTTGCCAAAGGTTGATCTTACAGTTCAGAGCGGCAAAACACTCTTTACCCAAGCAATGACAAATTTAATAGAAAATGCGCTCACCCACACGGGCCCAGCCAGTGCTTGATCCGGTTGGTGATCAACGATTGAACGGACGGTGTTGTCATGTACCTTGAGAACGCGGAACGCCCCATTGACCCTGAAACGGCCTAGCACTTTGTTTCGCAAGACAGCGAAAGCCATGGTACGAAACCTGGCCCTGGGATCGTACCAGAGGTCGTCGCCCAACATGGCAGACAAATTATACTGCATCGTCATCCAACGATCCGTCTTGATATCCATTTACGAAGCACGTGGCTGGAAATCTGGCGCAGGTCCACCGGATTTAAGACGATCTTCGCTTGAAGGGCGCGCGCATCCATCATGATGATGTTAAGCCCATCACAAATCTTGGTCGACAATCTTTCGGACCAAGCCCTTTCTCCAGCATCGATGGACTTTTTGACAGACGCCGCCCAGATTCGCAAAATGGGGTCGCTTGTTGCCAAGCCAGCGGATCATGTTGAACGCTCAAAAGTTTGCCATCGTAGCAGGGCCGACGCGTAGACTGCCCTTAGTGACATAGAAAGTGGTCCTCTGAACGTTGATATACTGTTAGAAGCGCTGACCCTCGCACTGCCGGACGTCAAAGAAACTGCTACTGCTCCCAAACGGAATAAGTTAAGGATGGACGCGTTGCAGAACGGTTTTTTTTGGAGAAAGCACCCAACTCCACGGGATTGACATTCTCTCGATAATTCGTGAATCTCAGTATTCACTCGCATTCTCAATATTTGATCGACACACGTAAAGGCCGGCGAGTGCCTCTAAAGCCTTACCAGCTGTAAATATTGCTGCGCATTCGCGCATGTCAGGCGGTCAGGTGTTTCCGCGTCTGTTACTGTCCACAGCCCAATATCCGTACCGCCGGGTCAATCGCACACACGCGGCGCCATGTTGTACAACAGGCCTCCACTCTCGCATTGCCCTCTTAGATCACGCCGGCGCAAGCAGCGAAGCAGAGTGCTGGATCCCTCCCGATACCACCGTATCCACCCAGACACTGCTTTGCGATAAACACAATTTTCGAAGACTGCTGCTACGGCTAAAGCCTCAATGGTCCATAGCGCTGAAAATAACGCGACCAGGACACTATGGGTAGACTGACGCCTGTTTCAAAAAAGCTTTGATTGCTCTACTTCTAGTGAAAGCCCTTGGCGGGAGTATCCTTTGTGATCGCGTGGGACAGGCGGGCTCAGAATTTGCTTAAACCCTTTTTCACCTGTGGTCACCGTCAATAAGGCCTCAGCGACAGCACGCTTTTACCACACCGACACCACCTCGAGCGCGGCCAGTCGTCTCGCTTGACGGTCTGCCAAAGCATCCACCTCCCGCATGGCTTGAGCCGTCAGTCCCGCCCCGGGTTTGCGTAGAGTCGGATGTCTGATGATGCCTTGCTGCGCCAAGGAATGTTTCCGGATTGCCAGCCCCATCCCGGGCTGAGCTTCATACCGGATCATCGGCATATAGGCGTCAAAGATATCGCGGGCACGGGGCTCATCGCCAGCCTGAAACGCGTCAAAGACCTGGCGCATCATCTCCGGATAGCCAAAGCCGGTCATGGCCCCGTCAGCCCCGCGCAACAGCTCTTCCAAAAGATACATGCCCCCGTTGCCACACAGAATCGAAATGCGGCGCTCGCCAGCCTCCGACGCCTGTCGTAGCGCCGATATCTTTTCCAGACCGGGCCAGTCTTCATGTTTCAACATCACGCAGGTCGGGCAATCCTTTACCACTTGCAACACCACCGAGGTTGCGATCTTGACCCCTGTCGCGAGCGGGAAGTCTTGCAACACAAATGGAATGTCGCCCAATGTCTCGGCGGCGGCATGAAAATAGCCCAAGACCTGGCCGTCTGTTTGCAGGCCCATGGGTGGGGCGACCATGACGCCGGCCGCACCTGCATCCATGGCATCGACGCTCAGCGCTCGCATGGCCGCAAACCCAGTGGCCGACACACCGACAACCACAGGCACTTGGGCTCGCTGTGTCACGCGCCGCACGACCGCCACAGATTCCTCGGCACTGAGTTTCCCCGCCTCGCCCATCATTCCGAGGATGGTCAATCCGTTTGCCCCACGCGCTACATAGGCGTCGGTCATCCGGTCAATGCTGTCAAAATCCAAAGCGCCGTCCGGCAAAAAGGGGGTCGCAGCAATGGTGAAAACCCCCCTTGCAGTTTCATCCAGTTGCATCATGCGTCTCCTCCCCGTCTGGTATGTGACAAAGCAAGCTGTATATGGCTGAGAGCGAGCCCAACCGCAGCCTGCGTGGGTTCAACAACCGGCATACCCGTAGCCTGTTCCAAAGGACCGCGGTACCGCGCCATGCCTGCACATCCCATAATTAAAACCTGTGCGCCATCCTCGTCCCGCAGCCGCAACCCCGTGGCGATCATAGCGGCAAGGCTTTTGTCGGGATCGGCAAGATCAGCCACGCCCAAACCCAAGGCGCGATCCCCTGCCAACCGGTCCAAAACACCCATGGCACCAAAAGCGCGCAGATGCCGTGGTATGGATGCGGGCAGGATCGCAATCACCCCAAAACGTTGCCCCAGGGTCAGCGCCGTCATGACTGCGGCCTCTTGAATGCCCACTACCGGCTTGATGGTTTGGTCGCGCAGTGCGTGCAACCCCGGGTCGCCGAAACACGCAATAACAAACCCTGCCGCATCCGTTTGTTCAGCGGCCAGTTGCAACATGGGTGGAATGGTCAAATCGGCCTGGCGTTGCGATTCAATACCTGGCGGACCTTCGGCCAAGGTGAGACAGCGAATAGGCCGCCCAAAGGTACGTAGCGGCTGGACCGCAGCATCAATGCCCTCTGTGACCGTTGTAGATGAGTTTGGATTAATGACGACAAGCGGGTTCATGCGCCCTCCCGCATCGGTGTTTGGATTTCAATCTGATACCCCTCGGGGTCATTGAACACAAAGGCCCGAATGCCAAGCACATCGTTTTCGAACAGCTCCGAAAGCCCGTCCAGACACCGAGCCTGCGCATAGACGTACCAGGCCGCCACGTCTGGCACCCGAATGCACAGCTGCACAGGCTTCACTGGCTGCCATTTGTTCATTCCACAAGTTTCGTCGACCAGCCCAATATGCGCACCAGGACAAATTTGATAAATCTTGCACCACCCTTGGTCGATAGCGAGCGCAAGACCCAGCACTTCTTCATAAAACCGCATCGCTTCGGGTAGATCACGGTAGTAAAAGAACGTGATGGCCAGCGTGTTTGGCCCCTCTGGATGGCTTAAGTGATTAATCATGGTGCCCCGCGCCCTGTACCTCGTCCAAGATGGATCGCATCGCAAAAGCAGGTCTATCGATCCAGCGCCCCTGCCCCGGCACACCATGAAACACGCCGTCCTGTACCAAAGTTTGTCCACGCAGCATAACATGAACCGGCCACCCGGTGACGGTTGTCCCTCTCCACGGGTTATAGCCCACATTGTCGTGCAGATCATTCGCGCCATAGGTCACGGATTTGGATGGATCCCAGACCACGAGGTCCCCATCCATCCCCGGTGCGATGGCCCCCTTGCCGGGCAGACCGTAAAGTGTGGCGGGCGCGTGTGAAGTCACCCGCGCAAATGCCTCGGGACCGCCACGGTCTTGCGACACCATTGCATCAAAGAGAAGCGGTAGTCGCGTCTCCAACCCCGGAAGACCGTTGGCAATCTGGTGGAACCCGACATCTGGCCCAGCCGACAATTTTCCGGTTTCATCAAAACGATAGGGCGCATGGTCCGAAGATACCAAATCGAGCGTGCCTTCCATTAATGCGGCCCACAGCGCGGCTTGGTCCCGATGTGTGCGTTGCGGTGGCGAACACATCCACTTGGCCCCTTCCATTCCCGGCTTGTCCAACACGGCCTCGGTCATCAGCAGATAGTGCGGACAGGTTTCTGCCCAGACCGGGGCACCTCGTGTTCGCGCCGCTCGAATCACATCGGCAGCCTCGCGTGTCGAGATGTGAAACAACATCACTGGTTGATCCACGTATTCGGCAAACCGGCAAATCCGGTCGACTGCTTCGATTTCAGCCATAGGCGGGCGCGATGCCGCGTGATCCTTTGGCGCCAAGCGGCCCGCTGCAATCAGCGCTGCACGGCGCTCTGCAATGATTGCGTCGTTTTCGGCGTGCACGCAGATCAAGGCGCCCGCTTCTCGGGCGATGCGAAAAATCGGGATCAACTGCGCGTCGCTGAGCTGAATGTTATAGGTTGTAAATACTTTAAGCGACCGGTGGCCCGCGGCAATCAACGCACGCAAATCCGTAGCAAATCCCGGCACATCAGGATCGCAAAGCGTCAGATGGAAGGCGTGGTCGATCATGGCCCCCCGCGTCGCCCGGGCAGAATAGTCTGCAACCGTGCTTTTTAGGGTTTGGCCAAAATTCTGCGCTGCGAAGGAAATAACGGAAGTGGTGCCGCCCATTGCCGCAGATTTGGTCGCAGTTTCAAAGGTATCAGCGTTCCACTGACCCATACCGGACATCTGCTCAATATGAGCGTGGGGATCGACACCGCCAGGCATGACCCATGCGCCCTCGGCCGAGACCCGCCTTGACGCACCGTCAATGCGCCCGCCAATCGCAATGATTTTGCCCTCTGCAATTGCAACATCCCCCTGCACAATGCCCTGCGGTGTGACAACTTGCCCACCGGTGATCACGGTGTCGATCTGTGATGTCATTGCGTATTTCCCAAGGTCGTGGATGGTGCGTCATTAGGATTGTTGTGAAACCATGGCAATGCAAGCGAAACCGTGCGCGTCTATTGGAAACGTCGCGGTTTGATTTCGGGCCACCTGCTGTCTGGCCTTGCCACTTTCCCGTCTACGGCCGGCGCGCGTTTGTCGCGCATAGCTGAATGCCTCGATCGCGATGGAGTAGCCCTGTTTGTGGATGAGCCGCATAATTCAGCCCTTTTTTTCATAGCGTTTCTGCACATGTCATCGGACGGGATAATTTTTCACTCATAAGTTGAGATTTAACACACCACTGGTCCAGATGCATTCATGGCCTCGGTCCAAGTGGTTGATCTGACACGAGTCCACTGGCTTCTGACTGGTTTGCTCGCCCCCATCATTTGACCGTTTTTTCTGACCTTTCTTCTATGTATTAACACCCGCCTATTTTCCGGCATATGGGTGGGCGTCCGCTCCAGCTTTAGCGGATTTCGATAAAGTATGTGTAGGTGATCCAGACCGTATGATCCTCACCAACTTATTCGCCAACACTCTTGCCACCAGCTTACACAGTTTTTAGGCGAGCATTTTGCCAGCCAAGACCCGGCTGACATTGAGGTTCGTCCCCAAGGCCCCCAATCTTTCGGTGCAGGCCGTCGCGGCCGAGAGACAGCCCGCTGGCATAGACAATAACCACCATGTCATCACGGTGTGGACGGCGCATGGCGTGCGATCACGACAAACGCACACCACGAGATGTGCCAACCAGAACACAGCACAAAAGCGCAATAGCCTCGGAAATCCGAAACAGCTTAAAAACCGTGTACCTGCGCGGTTCAACCATGTGTGTTCCAGTGATTGCCCAAAAAAACCGTTGATGACAACAAGGCCATCAACGGTTAGGAAATTTTAAAAAGTGTCTTGAGTTAAAATCTTTTATTCCCGTTTACCATTGATCATATTACACAGTTTTTTCCTGAGGACGTAAACTTCGGGGCTTTCCGTATTCACACTAAAAAACTGTAGAAACTTGCCAAACTTACTCGACTTCATCTGATCGTCGCACAATACTTCGTTATCTTGCAAAGTATTATCGTGGTCTTTCACAAATGCCATTCGTGTTAATCCTTCGCTCAGTTTTCAAAATATATACTTTTGTATAGCCACTATACACTATTGGAAAAAAAAGTCAAATCTGAATCATTTTTTCAAAGAACCGACACACAGCAAAAACACAGGCACGCATCCTGTGGAGGACAGGGCATCATCAACATAACTTGTCACAGCCAAGCGGAACCTGAAACGTCCGATATACACACTTTTCACAATATGGACTGCTGACGTCTGTTGAACCTCATCACCTCACAGCAGCTTCCGTTTCCAGTCAACGCTCGGTTGGTCAACTTCCATCTTTGTCACAGCTCCTTTTGGGAACCAGCGCTGCACTATTGTTTTAAATGCATCCCAAGGCGCACATCACAGTAACTTTTTATCAACCCGGAGGACTGGAAGTCTTGGATTTACAATGACTGTGCCCCGACAGCCCAAGGGCTTTTCTTTGGTTTTCTCTCCGTAAATTTCAAAATATCTGCTTAATCAGGTGCAACTGATCCCGAGGAAGCGCCACAAGTCAGGGTTTTCCGTTCTTAGAGATGATGATTGGTGAAGCAAGCAAACGCAGTCATTGCAGTCTTGCACTGCCAAACGATCAAAGATCAAGCAAGGTCGCCGACACGAATAGGTCAAGATGCAGGTCACATTTTGAGCTGTTGGGTTGGCTGTTGCGCTAATCTTGGCATTTTTTGATGGTAGCCACCAAACAAAATGGCGTGTGCCTCTTGCTCTGATCATAAACAGAATCAATTTGATGAATTATGCAGACGTCATTGCCGCGATGACCATGGAAAATTGACCACTTTTGCGATACTAGTCTGAGTAAAATAGACGGAGGTGAGCAGCCTCTGTTTGGAGCGGCAAGTAAAAAACGTGGGTGATACACTGAAAAAGTTCTTTTTTGATACGTTCTGGAACTCATTTCTTGGTCCAATGATGCGACGCCCAAAGCGTTTGCAGGTCGCCGCGCTTTGTCACGAAGGTACAGGCCAAACGCGCAGATACTTATTGGTGACAAGCAGAGGCACTGGCCGGTGGGTTATTCCAAAAGGCTGGCCGATCCGTGGGCTAAACTGTAGCCAGACGGCAATGCAGGAGGCATGGGAAGAAGCTGGTGTAGAAAACGGAGTTGTAGGACCAGATCCAATCGGGCGTTACACATATCACAAACGTAAAGGGTCCGGCCTGGATATTCCCGTTGAAACCTTGGTGTACTCTGTTGCGGTCAGAAAGATGTCGAAGAGCTTCCCAGAAGCACATGAACGTAAGCTGGTGTGGGTTATGCCCGAAGATGCCGCAGACATGGTAGACGAACCGGAATTACGGGATATTTTTTTGAACGAAAGCAAATCCATAAGGTCTCAGGACTTTTCTAGATCCACAAAATAAAATAACGCCCCTAGAAAACAGAAGTTGGACGCCGATGGCATATAAAAAAGGCGAGGCACGACACCTCGAAACGCTTGACCGCGACCTGTCCCGACTATCCTATCTAGAGCTTGCAACCACCTACACCAGCCGCCCTTTGGTCGGTCCGAGTGTATCGTTGTTTTTTGTTGTTCTGGCAGGATTGGCGGCAGCCTTATTTTTTGGTCACGATAGCAACAAGCTGATCGTGATTGTTGCTGCATGCCTCGGCGCGTATATGGCCTTGAATATCGGGGCCAATGATGTCGCAAATAATATGGGGCCAGCAGTGGGTGCAAACGCGCTCAGCCTTGGGGGAGCTATTGCCATTGCCGCCATATTTGAAAGCGCAGGCGCTCTGATTGCTGGTGGCAATGTGGTCTCGACAGTGGCCAAGGGCATTATAGATCCAACCAGCATGGGTACGACGCAGGTTTTTATATGGGCCATGATGGCAGCGCTATTATCGGCGGCGCTATGGGTTAATCTTGCAACTTGGCTAGGCGCGCCGGTGTCAACCACACATTCGGTCGTCGGTGGCGTTATGGGGGCCGGCATAGCAGCAGCGGGCTTTGCTGCTGTGAATTGGGTCACGATGGCAAAAATCGCGGCAAGTTGGGTTATTTCGCCAGTGCTGGGCGGTTTGAATGCGGCATTGTTTCTTTGGCTGATCAAAACGAGGATCATTTACCGCGATGACAAAATTGCGGCGGCCCGCACTTGGGTGCCGGTTTTGATCGGGATAATGGCGGGCGTTTTTGTAGCATATCTTGCCATGAAAGGACTGAAAAAAGTCCTCGAAATCGATCTGCCGTCAGCCGCTCTGATTGGCCTGATTGCCGGAACACTGATCTGGCTGATTATGATCCCTATCATTCGCAAACAATCTCGGGGTCTCGAAAACCGAAATAAATCCCTAAAAGTTTTATTTGGAATTCCGCTCGTTGTTTCGGCGGGATTACTCAGCTTTGCGCATGGTGCCAATGATGTGGCCAATGCCGTTGGTCCCTTGGCCGCTATTGTGCAGGCGTCTCAATCCGGTGACTTCATGGCGACGGTTACAATTCCGTTTTGGGTCATGCTCACAGGAGCTTTCGGTATTTCTTTTGGGTTGTTTCTGTTTGGACCGAAACTTATTGGCATGGTTGGTAGTCAAATCACCAAACTGAACCCGATGCGAGCCTACTGCGTAGCCCTTTCGGCGGCCTTTACAGTGATTTTGGCAAGCTGGTTCGGACTGCCTGTCAGCTCTACGCACATAGCTGTAGGGGCCGTTTTTGGGGTCGGTTTCTTCAGAGAGTGGTATGCGGAGCGCCGTATCCTTACGGCCCGCAAGCCTTTGCCAAAACGATCAGATTTCGCGCCCGAAGAGCGCCACAGGCGCAAACTGGTACGGCGATCTCACTTCATGACCATCGTGGCGGCATGGTTATTCACTGTTCCTGCCGCAGCGGTTTTGTCTGGAATGATTTTCTACATTATCCTTTCTTTTTCGAATTTTGGGTGATCGGCATGGGACTGTTTTATGGACCCCGATCGCAGAACACTTTAGGACTACATGATTAGTGAAATTCATTGGTTTGCTTTAGGTGCACTGGGCACAGAAGACTGAACCCAGTGCTGAGTAAGCCATGCATCAACCGATGGCTTATCCGATAATGTTATGTTCCGGCCCGTAAGGGAACCCCGTGATGTTTTCTGCACCGTCCTTTGTAATAATCAAAATATCATGTTCACGGTACCCTCCGGCACCCGGCTGACCCTCTGGAATAGTCAACATCGGCTCCATTGAAATCACCATTCCCGGCTCCAACACGGTTTCAATATCTTCCCGCAATTCCAGCCCCGCCTCTCTGCCATAGTAATGGCTCAAGACGCCAAAGGAATGGCCATAGCCAAATGTGCGGTATTGCAGAAGGTTTTTTTCAGCCAGTAGACCGTTGACAGCATGCGTGACCTCGGAACAGCTTATTCCCGGTCGCAAAAGGCTCATTCCGTATTCATGCGCTGCAACGTTGGCATTCCAAACCTCTAGCGACGCAGCATCTGCGGTTTCCACAAACAGGGTGCGTTCAAGAGCGGTATAGTATCCCGATATCATCGGAAACGCATTCAAGCTTAAAATATCGCCAGTATTCAATATTCGACTGGTGACCGGGTTATGCGCACCGTCGGTGTTGATTCCGGACTGAAACCAGACCCAAGTGTCGCGGTATTCTGCGTCAGGAAAGCGTCGTGCTATTTCCAGTTCCATCGCATCACGACCCGCCATAGCAATATCAATTTCGCGCGCACCCTGTTTAATTGCATCTCGGATTGCGTATCCACCAATATCAGCTGTCTCAGCACCGGCCCGGATCAGGGAAATTTCAGCCGCAGATTTCTGCATCCGTTGCGTCATGGTCACCGCTGTAATGTCAACTTTTCTGGACGGTCGCAAAAACGCGTCGAATAACGAAAGCTGTGCGACCGTCAAATGGTCACTTTCGAAACCAATAACTTTGTTTGGTCCCGTGACCGCCACTATGGCGCGCCAGAAATTGTCACGTTGCCAATCGGTATAAGTGATATTGTCACCGTAGCCCCTGCGCCAAGGCTGTGCTGCGTCAATACCCGCGCTCAACGTGACTGTGTCAGTTGGTGTGACGACCAAGGCATAAGGCCGCCCAAACGCACAGTATAAAAACCCACAATAGTAAGCAACATTGTGCATTGAGGTTAGCACGCAGGCATCAATACCCTGCTCCCGCATCACTGTTCTTAGGCCTTGCAACCGCGCATGATATTCGGCGTCGGCAAATGGCAGCATTTTTTCACCTTGGTGAAACCGGTAGGATGCCGGGCGGTCAAAGGGTATGGGTTTAAGATGAGATGTTCCGTCCATCGGTATGCTCCTGTGAGAGCTGTTCACGTTCGATGAAAGAAGGATCACAACAGACACCTTCCCCTACCGCGTCAAACAGCAAAGCAAGATCCGGGCGTTCAGGATGTTTATGTATATCAAACTGAACTTTGCGTTGATGCAAATCCAGCAGCGGCGACGCCATCGCCCACATACCTTGCAATTATATCGCAACTAGAGCGATGCAAGCAAGTCCACAATTAACAAACTAGCATTCGAATTTGCGTTGGCCACGCATGAGGGTACGGACAGGTCGACGTGCGGGATCACTTGGCTCGAATGGATAAATAAGCTTCCTATCGCGAATAATTTATCATACCAAAGATAGATCGCAGCATTTTGTTTATAAATGCCTATCAAACAGTCATCACACTGAGGCATCAGACTAACTCCGCCGCGCAAATAGTCAAAACTCTTGCGAGCGCTGTGCGACTAGGTCAATACTCTAATACGATACCCGAAACGGAGACTGTTGCCATGAAGGGCATCATTTTCACTGAATTTCTTAGCCTTGTTGAAACCGCGTTCGGCGAAGACATGGTTGATTCTGTCCTAGACAAGGCTGACCTTCCCAGCGGGGGAGCCTTTACCAGCGTAGGCAACTATCCCTGTGAAGAGTTGATCGAGATGGTAACCGTCCTGAGTAACATGTCCGGTATAGATGGCGCAAAGCTCCAAGAAGAATTCGGCGCTTGGATGATGGACATGTTTGAACGCGAATACCCCGGTTTTTTTGAAGGCAAAGCCACATCCTTCGAACTTCTGGAATCCGTGGACCGTGAAATTCACGTTGAAGTCCAAAAGCTGTATCCAGATGCGGAACTGCCTAGGTTCGAAACAGAACGAACAGCACCAGACGCGATGAAAATGGTCTACAAGTCGCCGCGTCCGCTGGAGCATTTTTGTAAGGGCCTGATCAAGGCGTCAGTGGCAAATTTTAACGAAACCGCTTCGATTGACCGCTGCCCCAATTCGACAGGATCAAAAGATGTTACATTCAACATTACATTGGAACCAAAGGCTGTAAATTGTGACTGAAGCGCCGCAGAGCGATACTGTTTCCCGAAAACGGTATCAGCGGGAAAGAAAAGCGCGAGAGGACGCCGAACGGCTGTTGGAAGACAAGAGCAGGCAGTTGTTTCTTGCCAATGAAAAGCTGTCTTCTTACGCTAGTGATCTGGAACACCAGGTGTCTGAGCGCACAAAAGAGCTTTCCGAAGCTCTTGAACGCGCCGAGGCAGCGATCACGGCGCGTGCGCGGTTTATTGCAACAATGAGCCACGAGATCCGCACACCATTAAGCGGCATGCTGGGCATCGTGGACATTCTTGTGACAGACGAGAAAGATGCTGAAAAAAGCCAGCTTTTGGAATACGCCAAGGCATCAGGGGAAAGCCTAAGGACGATTGTAAACGACGTCTTGGACTTTTCCCGGATTGACGCTGGATCCATGCATTTGGAGCGTGAACCCGTAGATTTGCGGTCAATCATCGTCGGATTGATGGAACTCGTCAAAGGGCAGCTTGGCGAGGACGTCAACCGTCTCAGTATGACGGTTGATACCGACGTTCCCGAACGGTTCTGGGGCGATGCGACGCGCATCCGGCAGGTTATTTCAAACCTTTTAAGCAACGCGATCCGCTATTCCGAAAGCGGGCCAATCGAAATTTCCGCCAGTGTCATAAAAACAAATTCAGGCACCATGACCCTTACAATCGGGATTGAGGATTCCGGTATAGGAATTCCTGAGGAAGATCAGTCCCGTCTTTTTAAAGACTTTTCACAAGTTCAAAACCCTCTGACAAAAGCGGCACAAGGCGCAGGACTAGGACTGGCTTTGTGTAAACGCATTGTTGAAAAAATAGGGGGCAACATCCACTTCCACAGCATTCTGGGCAAAGGATCACGGTTTTGGTTTGATATACCTATAGATGTGGTTGGTCTCGTGGATAGAACAGCCACAAACAAATCTCTGCCGCTGTCAAACAACCTTGTGGGCACTCGGGTTCTGCTAGCGGAAGATAACAAGATAAACCAAAAGGTATTGAGCACCTTTCTGAGCCGCATGGGATGCGCTGTGACGCTTGCGTCCAACGGGCAAGAAGCACTAGACGCTTTTGAAATTGGAAAATTCGACGTTATTTTAATGGATTTGGCCATGCCGGTAATGGACGGCTTCACGGCCGTCAAAGCTTTACAACGAATTTGGAACATAACCGACCTGCCTCCCATCGCTTTTTTGACAGCACATGTTGTTCAGTCACTGGATGACATACGCGAGGACGTCATCGTGGATGCCTATCTGACCAAGCCGATAACCTACAATGAACTTCAGACCGCGGTCTGCGACTTGCTTGACAATGCGCGCAGTAAGGGTGCGAACGACAACGCAGTTTGGCAGTCAGAGTACAAAGACGGAATTATTCCCGAATTTGAAGACGTCCGCGCCTTGATCAAGCTCATATCACCCGAAGTCGCCGCAGGCATAGTTGTGGGGCTGGACAAAGCCACACTGCTCAACCTCGTAGAAGATTTAGTCAATTCAGTAACCGAAGCTATGGTCAAATTGCGTGCCTGTAAGCAGGCGGGAAAGCTTGATGCTATTACGCATCAGGCGCACGCGCTTAAGGGGGCGTCTGCGCTTTTGGGTTTCAGATCCGTTGCACAGATTTTATCAACGCTTGAATATCAAAATGAAGCCTTCTCAGATCAGGAATTTGAAAGCCAGCTAACAAGATTGGAAAGCGAGATCGACAAGATCCGACAAGCATTTCAATCAGCGAGATAAGGCCTGAGTTTGGCCTAAATCCCCATCAGACATTGACATTGTCTGCAAAAAAAATATGTACCCGTCAGTGATTCCGCGCCGCCGCGTGAGCAGGCCAGCTGATTACCTCAGCAGCGGACCCGACCGAATAATTCCCCATCACGCAGGGTTAGCGTTATGTCGTCGGCTCGCAGGATATACCCGCGGGTCAGATACCGAATGAAACCCGTTCGCCGTCAAAAGGCGGCCATCATAGCCTGAATCTACGTATTTGGGCAGCTAGGATAAATTTTGAAAGATTTTCAATCACTTGGGCTTTCACCAAGTTTACAGGCAGCTCTCGAAACAGCTGGACTGTCAAATCCAACACCCATTCAGGAGCAGGCAATTCCGCATGCTTTGGCCGGACATGATGTCATGGGGCTTGCACAAACCGGTACAGGCAAAACGCTGGCGTTTGGTCTTCCGCTCGTGCACGCTCTCTTGGACGACTATTCCAAGCCCGCCTCAAAAACTGCGAAAGCACTGATTTTGGCGCCAACCCGCGAATTGGTTGGACAGATCGCGGACAGCCTGCGCCCGCTTCTGGCAGGATCTAGACTACGCATCACCACGGTCGTCGGTGGACAGTCCCTAAACAGGCAAATCCATATCATGGCGCGGGGCACAGATATACTGGTCGCAACCCCGGGGCGTTTGATCGACCTGATCGATCGCAAGGCCGTCCATCTGAACCAAACGCGTCAACTGGTTTTGGACGAGGCCGATCAAATGCTGGATATGGGCTTCATCCATGCATTGCGCAAAATTGCCCCTCTTTTGGGGACACCGCGCCGAACGATGCTATTCTCGGCAACCATGCCGAAGCAGATGGAAGAACTCAGCCGCAGTTATTTGACACAGCCCAAAAAGGTACAGGTGGCGCCTCCCGGCAAGGCAGCTGACAAAGTTACCCAATCCCTGCATTATGTGACGCAGGCCGAAAAACCGGACAAACTCCGCGATATACTGCAGCCTGAGGCCCTGACGTTGGTCTTTGCCCGGACGAAGCATGGAGCAGAAAGGTTGATGAAAGGGCTTGTGAGGGATGGCTACAAGGCGGCATCGATCCACGGCAACAAATCTCAAGGCCAGAGGGACCGGGCATTGGCTGGCTTTCGTGCGGGTGACATAACCGTGCTCGTGGCCACAGATGTGGCTGCCCGGGGCATCGACATCCCGGGGGTCGCCTATGTTATAAATTACGACCTGCCTAATGTACCGGAAAACTATATCCACAGGATTGGCCGAACTGCGCGTGCTGGCCGCGAAGGAGAAGCGATCGCATTTTGCGCACCTGACGAGATGGGGCAGTTAAAACAAATTGAAAAAGTGATGAAAATCACGGTTCCTGTGGCAAGTGGCCGACCTTTTCAATCTCCAGCGACTGACAAGCCCGCCACCAAACAGCGCGCATCAGGCAAACCGCGATCAGGAGCCAATAAGCCTGCCGGCAACGCACCACGTCGCCGTAGACCGCGGCGCTCCAAGGCTGCATGAGGCACCAAAAAGGGGGGACGCCCCCTTTTTGCTTTCCTGGTCCAACGGCAACTTACCAAATCGAGTTACCAATCAATCCAGCAGGCACGGCGGGTTGCGCCAAACTCAGTTCTCGGAACATCTGCGTTTGAAAATAGTACCAACGCTGATATCACCCCAAAACTGGTCGAGAGTGCGCATACAGGGCAGAATCTTCCAGTCTCAGGTTCTCTTTTGCCAAAAAAGATAAGTGTTTTTCCACGTCATGAAACTTAACGGTCCCTTTTTGTTCATTCTGGCAACGTTGCTGATCGATGCCATTGGGGTGGGCATTGTTTTTCCGATCATGCCTGATTTGATGGATCGGGTTGGCGCGGGGGATACCGCCCAAGGTGCGCTATGGGGCGGATTGATGATGTCTGCCTATGCAGCGGCAATGTTCATGATGGGTCCTATTGTGGGAAGCTTGTCGGATGCCTATGGGCGCAAACCTGTGCTGATTGTGGCGCTGACTGTGCTGACGCTGGATTATCTTATCATGGCGATGGCACAGACCTATTGGGTCCTTTTAGGCGGACGCATTTTGGCGGGCCTTGCTGGAGCCACATATGTAACGGCCACAGCCTATATTGCGGATATCGCCAAACCGGACGAACGTGCAGCCAGTTTTGGCATGATTGGCGCAGCCTTCGGCGTGGGTTTTGTCATGGGTCCCGCCCTTGGTGGTATTGCCGCCTCTTGGCACATCACAGCACCGTTCTGGATCGCTGCTGGATTGGCTGGACTGAATGTACTCTTTGGTCTTTTTATCCTGCCTGAGTCGCTACAACCTGAAAACCGGCGCAGGTTTCAATGGCAGGATCTTAATCCGTTTGGCTCGATCATTCGAGCGTTCGGAGTGCCGGGCCTTGCCGTTCCGTTGGTTTGTTTGTTCGTCTTTGAATTCGCAAATTTGGTCTATCCCACGCTTTGGTCCTATTGGGGACGCCAGGTTTTTAACTGGGATAGCCTCACCATTGGCCTGACACTGGCATGTTATGGCATATTGGTCGCCGTGGTGCAGGCCGGTGTGCTGCCACAGTTGACACGGCGTCTGGGGGATTATCGCACGCTTTTGATCGCAGTCGGGGCGGCGGTGGTTGGGTTTATCGGATTTGGCACGTCTGCAACACTTTGGGCAGTTGTCATTTTCATGCCCGTAGCGGCCCTTTCGGATATGGCCCCCCCCTTGATGACAGCCTTTGCATCAAATCGGGTCGGCGAGGATCAACAAGGTCTGGTTCAGGGGATCATCGCATCGCTTGCCTCTGTTGCAGCGGTGGCGGCGCCTTTGGCTTTGACCGGTGTATTCAACCAGTTCGTAACAGATGGTCCGATGTATGTACCCGGTGCCCCCTTTTTGTTGGCAGGGGTTTTGGTGATTGCAATCCTGCCCTTGATCTGGCGTCTGAAATCTTAGTCGCCAAAGGGCAGGCTCAACTGCGCAGACGGGGCGCGCCTACGTTGACCCCGGTTACGGATACCCGATTTCCGACTGCCATGCTTTGACTGGATGGCCGATGCCTCGGAACGAAATGCGTTTCCCTTGCGCAGGCCCCACATGGTATCACGGGCCGATCTTGCAGCTGCCAAATGGTCGATGATCGGGTACGGATACCGGCGCCCAAGAACCTGATCCGCATTTTCTGCGGCCCACGGCTCTTGCAACTGTGCATCAGGAATATCCGCAAGTTCGGGCAGCCAGTGACGCGTGAACACGCCAGTGGGATCCTGATCGCGCCCTTGCTTAACGGGGTTATAAATCCGAATGGTATTGATGCCGGTTGTACCCGATTGCATTTGCACTTGGCTCCAATGAATACCCGGTTCGTAGTCTGTGAACTGACGGGCAAGGTGAAGCCCCGGCGCCCGCCAATCAAGCCATAAGTGGTAACTCGCGGTCGCCATAACCATGGCACGCATCCTGAAATTCAACCAGCCAGTGCGGGCAAGACACCGCATGCAAGCATCCAAGAACGGCAAACCTGTTTCACCGTTTTGCCAAGCTGCCAATCGCACGGCATCCGGTTCTTTCGACCTCAGGCCATCATAGGCACGGTGCAAATTTTCAAACTCCAGTCGTGGGGCGTCCTCAAGCTTTTGAATAAAGTGGCAATGCCAATGCAGCCGGGCTGCGAAGGATTTGACCGACCCCCGCCAATCCGCTGTTTGAGCATGGACGGGTGGCTTGGCTTGGTGTTGCCACGTCGCCTGCATCACTTCTCTCATTGAGATGCTGCCCCACGCTAGATGGGGCGACAAGCGCGAGCATGCCTGAGCGCCTGCAAGAGGCGAAGACATGTCACGCCGGTACGTTCGCGCGCGTTTAACCAAAAACGACTGTAACGTGTCTTGCGCGAGGGCTCGTCCACCAGATTGGCGATCAAGGCACAAATCATCGCTCAGACCCAAATCAGCCAAGGACGGAATGTTGCCTGGTTCCACAGTCAAGGGCTCCAACGACGGTGCCTGCGCAGGCGGCTCTGCCATAAAGCGATCCCACTGTGCGGCCCAACCGTTCCTGCTGGCCAAACGTCGAACGACGCCATGGTTGCGCAATTCGTGCCATATGATCCCATGCGCACGACACCACTCCCGAACACGCCGGTCGCGCTGAAATGTCCAGTCGTTGCCCGTTTCCTGATGGGACCATAACGCAGTGAAGGGCGTTGTCTGATACAGCTTTTGCAGGACATCCTCGACACTGCCCAATCGGACCACCAGCGCTTGCCCCAAGCGCGCCAGAGCAGGCTGCAACTCGGACAGGCAGTCATGCACAAAAGCCCATTGCCGCGCCGACATGTCCGGTTGCTGCCAAAGCTCTGGTTCGACCACATAAAGTGGTAGAACCGGCCCTCTTTGCGCAGCTTGCGCCAGAGCCCTATGATCCTCAACGCGAAGATCCCGTTTAAACCAAATAACCTGCAATACACCTCCGGAGTTGCGGGTGGCCCTTACCCTAAACGACGGGAGCGGGCTGTGCAGTCTCAGGGAGGATAGCCGCATCAGGCCGCTTTTGTGGGCGCAAAACCAGCCTCAGCAGGGGCGGCACGGTCAGCAAGGTCAGGAAGGCCGACATTGACAGTCCTCCAACAACCACAGCCCCCAATCCGCGATACAACTCCGAGCCCGCGCCTGGAAAAATGACCAAGGGCAGCATCCCGAAGACGGACGTCAAGGTAGACATGAATATTGGACGAATGCGGTTGCGGGTTGCTTCCTCGATCGCCTCTATCGGTGCCATGCCCTCTTCTCTCAGCAAAAATAACGATTGGTGTACGATCAAAATTGCATTGTTAACCACAATACCCACAAGGATGACAAAGCCCAAAAGGGTGAGCATATCCAGTGGTTGCGTGCCTATAAGGTTCAATGCAGCCAGACCAGCGACACCGCCAGCTGCCGCAACAGGAACCGAAATCAGCACAACCATTGGCAGGACAAAACTTTCAAACAAAATGGCCATCACCAGAAACACGATCACCATAGCAACGAGCAGATTTATCTGGATCGCAGTCCATGTTTGGGACAGCTGATCTGCCGTTCCTGAAACGGACAGACGCACGCCGGGTGGCATCCCTCTTTGTTCAATCACAGAGACCACCTCGTCCTGCAAAAGCTCCACCGCTGCTTCCAGAGGAAGGCTGTCCGAGGGACGCACTTCAAGGGTCACAGTACGCAACCTTTCAAGGTGACGGATTTCAGTCGGTCCTGCCGTGACACGGACATCAGCTAATTCGCCAACGGGCACAATCCTGCCCGACGGCGTTACAACCGGGAAACTGCCAACATCCTGTGTCCTTAAGGGGCCCAGCGCACCGGCATCGCCTTTCAGCGTCAAATCTATCCTGCGACTGCCGGAGTTTATCTCGGCCACCCTGATGCCGTCGTTGTAAGCATCTACAGTTGCCGCAAGAGCGTCGGTGGATAGACCAGCATCCGCCAGCCGCAACCGATCCGGGATCAAGCGGATTTCTGGTGCCCCCAGTTCCAAACCCGGTATCGGGCGGAACTGGTGACCTTCGCGCCGGGGGAGCAAACGCGCAATAATACCGGCGGCTTGTCCGGCAACTGAGAGTATGTCTTCCAGGTCATTTCCCGAAACATTGAGCTCGATCGTGCGCGCACCGCCGACCCCTCGCCCAAAGAGCGATGGCTGTGTCATAAAGCCGAAGGTTCCAGGTTCAGAAAAGATCGGTCGGGATAAAATTGGGATTGTTTCTGCGACCCGCGTGTCATCGACTGTGGCCGCACCGACAAAACTGTTGCCCGGTGTTGCCACAAAAAAGAACGAAGACAGGGCAGGTTGACCCTCAGCGGTCTGCGTCTCTGGTGCTGCCTCCCATAGCGGTCTTGCCACAGCTTCAATCCGCTGGGCAATTGTCTCGGTTGTTTCAAGGTTATAGCCGGGCGGCGGAATCAACAGACCAAAGACCAGATTGCGGTTACCTTCCGGCAGATACTCAAGTTTTGGTAAAAACAGCCACGCCGCAAACGCCGCACCGGTTGCAATGCCAGACACCATGACCAAGCCGGCCACCCTATAGCGCACCGTCAGCTTGACGTAGCTCATGACCAACCACTTGAACCCGGCACCAATATGGTCGACGACCGGCAAACGCATCGGTTTGAGATTGGACGCACTACCAACCAGCAACCGGCTGGACAGAGCAGGTATCACCGTAACGGCAACCACCAAAGACAGCATGACCGACACCGAAATCGCGACAGCTATATCCCGGAACAACTGGCCAGCCTCTAACTGCATGACCAGAATGGGGATAAAGACCATGACGGTTGTCAATGCTGAGACAAGGATCGCCCCCCAAACCTGCCGTGCCCCCTCGTATGCTGCTTCAGTCGGCGATTTTCCCTGTTCACGCAGACGATAGATGTTTTCCAACACCACAATGGCCGCATCAACGATCATGCCGACGGCAAAGGCAATTCCGGCCAAAGACACGACGTTCAAGGTGCGCCCGGTGGCGGCCATGGCGACAAAGGTTGCAACGATGCTGACCGGGATGGCCAAAGATATTACGACTGTCGCGCGGGGACTGCGTAAAAACAACAACAAGATAACGGCCGCCAGAAGTCCCCCGATCCAGATATTCTGGGTCACAAGGCTGATTGCGCCCTCTATATAGACTGTTTCATCATAGATCTGTTCCAGCACGAGGTTCTCGGCAGCGACAGGACCGGCTTCGAGTTCGCCAAGAACGCGTTTCACTTCCGACATTGTCGAGATGACATTGGCGCCTTGTTCTCTGATTATGTTGAATGCCAGCGCTGCCTCGCCCCTAAAACGCAGTTTCGCAGTGCTTTCTTTATGCGACATCTGCACAGTTGCAACATCGCCCAACCGGACGCGGCCCAAAACGCCGCTCTGACCCAACTGCTCGCTGCGCAAAACCACGCTTTCAATTGCATCGATCGTCGTCAGCTTGCCATCGGCACGCACCACATACCGGCGCTTGCCCTCATCTACATTGCCCGCAGAGATCGAGATATTTTCGGCACGTATCCGCTGCACAACCTGTGGGATTGTCAGCCCAAAACGGGCAAGCTCTTCGGGACTGATCAGAATCTGTAATTCCTGATTAACGCCGCCAAAGACATTGACGACCGACACACCCTCTATCCGTTCCAAACGTTCTTTGATGACATCTTCCAAAAAGTCGCCATAGGTCGGAAGCGGGCGGGTATTTCCATCGCCTGCACTGACCGTTACCCATGCGATGGGACTGTCATCGGACCCGGACGTATCCAGCGTCGGCTCACCGGCCTCGGCCGGATATCCCCCGACGCGATCAAGCCGGTTAGACACCAAAAGCAAGATATCTCCCATGTCCGCGCCAACCTGAAACTGTAATGTCACGCTGGCACGTCCGGTCCGGGCGCGGCTCGACATCATCTCAAGTCCTTCAAGTCCGCGAAATGCATCTTCTTGCGGATTTATTATTTCGCGCTCGACCTCGGCGGGTGCCGCGCCCGGCCAAATGGTCGATACGACCACGATTGGTTTGCGTACATCAGGCGCCAACTGGATTGGTATTCGGCTCAAGGCCAAGGCACCGAACAGAACCGCCATTATGACCAAAGCGATAACAGCCACCGGGCGTTGGATAGAGTAGCGGATAATGTCCATTGGTCAGCCCCCGGTCGTGCTGCGGGATGTTGCGACTGTTTCGGCTCGGGGGCCTCCGGTCCCTTCTGTCGTTGGGCGATTGCCATTGCTGGGACGCCCGGAGGACGCTGTACCCGGACGCCCTGCGGTATCTGCTGCAGGGCGGCCCGAACCTTCTGCGCTGCTTGGCCGGCCACCGCCACCTGTACCGCCCCAGCCTCCGCCTCCACCGCCCGGACGGCCAGATCCTGTCGAGATGGACTGTCCCGGGCGCAAGCGTTCGTTGCCGCGCACGACCACTTCGTCACCTGGTGCCAAACCGCTGAGAACCGCGAAGCCTCCTCCTATTGCCGCTCCAATCGACACTGTGCGGGGGCTCGCCTTTCCCTCATCGTTCACAAAAACGCGCCATCCGCCATTGGCTTGCACCAACGCGTCCTTGGGAACAACCAGCATCTCGCGTGGGGCACTTACCGGCAGATCAAGCGTCACTGACTGCCCTGCAGCAGCCAAACCAACATCTCCGTTCAGATCAAATCGTACCGGACGCGTGCGCGTCGAGGTGAATTCCGTCGGAAGTACCGCGCGCAGGGCCAGCGTGAGTGTATCACCCCCATCTGTGCGGGCCATGACGGGAACCTCTTTTTGCAGAGCCTGAATGTAACGCGATGGGACATTGGCCTCGACCTCCAACGTGGACACGTCAAGAATACGGGCCACCACGTTTCCGGTCTGGATGAACTGTCCGACTTCTGTCGGAACGTCCAGAACGACGCCGGCAAATGGTGCGCGGATGTCGGCGTTGTTCAGGTTGTATTCAGCACGTTTCAAAGCCGTCTGGGAAGTCAGTCGGCGGGCGCGGGCTTGCTGTAAACTGGCCATGGCTTCTGCATATGAACCAGCCCGGTCGTCCAGCTGTGCCTGAGATGCCGTCGAACTGGCGGCAAGGCTTTCGGTTCGCCGCAACGCCGTTTCGGCACGGTCGAGTCGCGTTTGCGCCACAACGATCCCGGCTTCGGTGATTGCGCTTTCCGCTTGTGCCTGCTGCACCTCAATCTCCAGCCGTTCCGTATCCAGTCGCGCTATAATCGCGCCTTCTTCAACAACATCCCCAATCCGGACGTTCACTTGGGTCACAACACCCATGACGCGCGCAGCAACATCGCTTTCCCGGGCTGGTACGACTTGCCCGAAAACCGCAACCGTTTCAGACATATTTTGAGAGGCGACAACCTCGGTTTTGACCCCCGCAGGGCGCCCTTGTGCCAAAAGGGTTTTGCCAGATAACAAAACCACGGCGAGACCGAGGACAATAAGGCGTGCTGGCGACATAGGGAAATTCTCCGGGCGGAATAAGAAATTTTGTATGTCTGTCAGCTAGCGTGAATGTCGCGTTTGTCATCCATTCAATGTCACGCATGTAATCTTTAGCGACCAAGCCGACCGGTCAAAAGCCCGCCCCACGTGTTCAATTATGACGCCAATTTGAATATTTTCACCAAATTTCATATAGTTGTCGAAAAGTGAGGGAATTCCAGCCGTCTCGAAAACATCTATGCACATCATTTGCGCGTCAAAGCACGACAGACCCAGACTTTGAAATTGATGACGAAAAATGTCCAGGACCCGTGGCGTTTCCCGAAAAATTGCACAAAACTGCACCGAAACAGGTTGTGCAGACCTAATGCGCATACAAAGGACCCCGATAATGACCACATGTGTTTTTGTACAAATACGCTGCAAGCCCGGAACAACCTATCGTGTCGCTGATACAATTGCGCTTAAGGAAATCCACTCGGAGATGTATTCAACCAGTGGAGAGTTCGATCTCTTGCTCAAGATTTATGTTCCGTCAGGCGAAGATGTCGGCCGGTTTGTAAATGCCATGATCAGTTCGGTCGATGATGTCGAACGAACGATGACCACGCTGACCTTTTCGACCTTCTGAAACAAAACAACCAAATCAAATAGGGAGAACCAACATGATCAAGAAACTGCTTTTATCCGCTGCCGTAGCGCTGGTGGGCACCGCCGCTGCGGCCGATGTAAAGGTCGGGATGATCACCACGCTGTCGGGCGGCGGCGCCGGTTTGGGAATTGACGTACGTGACGGCTTTATGCTGGCGATCTCGCAGGCTGGCCGCAGCGATATTGAGGTCATCATCGAAGATGACCAGCGCAAGCCCGATATTGCGGTTCAGTTGTCCGACAAAATGATCCAGTCCGAACGTGTCGATGTTATGACGGGCATTATCTGGTCAAACCTTGCCATGGCGGTTGTGCCTGCATCGACCGCGCAGGGCGTATTCTACCTGTCACCAAACGCCGGCCCCTCCGCGCTTGCAGGTCGCGGATGCCACAAAAATTATTTCAATGTCGCTTGGCAGAATGATGCCTTGCATGAAGCGGCCGGTGCCTATGCCAATCAGGCGGGGTTTGGAAAGTCGTTCATCCTTGCACCCAATTATCCCGCAGGCAAAGACGCATTGACAGGATACAAGCGCCTGTTTGACGGGGACCTTGCAGGTGAAATCTACACAAAGCTTGGTCAGACCGACTACGCGGCCGAAATTGCGCAAATTCGGGCCAGTGGCGCAGACAGTGTCTTCTTTTTCCTGCCCGGCGGTATGGGCATATCCTTTCTCAAGCAATACGCAGCAAGCGGTGTAGACATCCCGCTGGTCGGTCCCGCCTTTTCTTTTGATCAAGGGATCCTCGGCGCGGTGGGAGAGGCCGCACTGGGCGTCGTCAACACATCGCAGTGGAACAAAGACATAGACAATCCGACCAATGCGGCATTTGTGGAGAGCTTTGCAGAGGCCTATGGCCGCCTTCCATCACTTTATGCAAGCCAAGGCTTCGATACCGCAAACCTGTTGATCTCGGCCATCGACGTTGCACATCCCGATGATGCGGATGCGTTCAGAGCGGCCTTGATGGCTGCCGATTTTGACAGCACGCGGGGGGACTTTGCCTTCGGGTCAAACAGGCATCCAGTTCAGAACATCTATGCACGTGAAGTTGTGAAAGAAGGCGATCTCGTCACCAATCGGATTTTGTCGGTCACGCTAGAGAACCACGGCGACGTTTATGCGGCAGACTGCAACCAATGAGACTGGCACCGCCCCGGTACTGATACCGGGGCGAGCCCCAAAAGACGCATAGTATGTCCACCATCCTCATTATCGAACAGCTTTTGAACGGGCTTCAATTCGGCGTCATGCTGTTTTTGATGGCGGCGGGCTTGACCCTGATTTTTGGCGTTATGGGTTTGATCAACCTTGCCCATGGATCCCTGTATATGGTTGGAGCGTTTGCTGCTGCGGCAGTCGCTGCGGCGACAGGATCTTTTTTTCTGGCACTGGCTGCATCCTTGGCGGCGGCGGCGGCAGCTGGGGTGGTGATCGAGGTTTTTGTCATCCGCCGGCTGTATCGGGCGGCGCACCTAGATCAAGTTCTTGCAACCTTTGCCCTTATCTTGATGTTTGCGGAAGGGACCAGATGGGTTTTTGGGTCCTTTCCCCTGTTTTTCGATGTGCCGCCAATTTTATCTGGGCCCGTCATGCTTCCCGGAGGCGTACAATACCCCCTCTACCGATTGGCCCTGATTGGTGTCGGACTGGCGGTCGGCTGTGGGTTATGGTGGCTGACAGCGCGCACACGCATCGGCATTCAGATCCGCGCCGGAGCAAACGACCGCGAAATGATCGCCGCGCTTGGTGTCGACATTTCGCGGCTATACACGGTCGTCTTTGCACTTGGTGCAGCTCTGGCTGGTTTTGCCGGTGCATTGGTCGGGGCCATACAGTCTGTTGAGGTCGGCATGGGCGATCCCGTTCTGATCATGGCCTTTGTCGTCGTGGTCATCGGCGGTATCGGATCAATCAAAGGCGCATTCATCGGGGCCATCCTTGTCGGATTGACAGACAGGCTGGGCGGAATTTTTCTGCCCGAGGGTTTTAAGTTGTTTATGGAACCGGGTGCAGCCACACAAACCGGGTCTGCGTTAGCCTCAATGGCGATCTACATTTTGATGGGCGTTGTTTTAGTCTGGCGACCCTCTGGCCTGTTCGGAGCACGCGCATGATACCAGAGCGTTTAATTACATTCGCGGTGCCTGCCGGACTGTTCATCATTGCAATTTTAGCCTTTTGGACAGACGAGCCGTTTACAATCACCCTAACCACCCGCGTTGCTATTTTGGGTTTGGCCGCTGTCGGTTTGAACATCGCTTTGGGCATCGGCGGATTGGTCAGCCTTGGACATGCGGCATTTTTTGGGCTGGGAGGATACGCTATGGGTATTCTTGCCTACCATGCGCAAACCTACAGCCCACTCTCTCTTGGGCCTTTGGTCATCGAAGGGACCAAATCCATGCCGGTCATCTGGATTGTGGCTGTCGTCACATCGGCGCTGGCCGCGCTCGCCATCGGGGTCTTATCACTGCGCACATCTGGTGTTTATTTCATCATGATAACGCTCGCCTTTGGGCAAATGCTCTATTATTTTTCAGTTTCTTGGAGCGCGTACGGAGGAGAGGATGGTCTATCAATCTATCTGCGCAACGAGTTTCCCGGCATCAATACTCTGGTTCCCATCCAGTTTTTCGGCCTTTGTTTTATTCTGCTGTGTTTGGCTCTTGTTTTGCAGTCACGGCTCCGCAGTTCAAGTTTTGGACTGGCGCTGAACGCGGCACGTCAAGCGCCAGCTCGGGTTGAAACCGTCGGACTGAATCCTGTGCGGCTCAAGCTTTTGGCATTTGTCATCTCTGGGGCGATAACCGGTCTCGCGGGCGCGCTTTTTGCCGATCTTAATCGTTTTGTCAGCCCCTCGATGTTCAGTTGGCACCTGTCGGGCGAACTGATCGTGTTGATCATTATCGGGGGCGTTGGCCGTTTGGTGGGACCCGTTATCGGTGCGGCCCTGTTCGTCGCGCTCGAACATTGGCTGGGCGGCCTGACCGAGTACTGGCATATTGGACTGGGGGCAATCTTGTTGGGGATTGTGCTGTTCAGTCGTGGTGGGGTGATCGGTTTTTTAACGGGAAAGGCTGGTCCGAATGTCTGAGCACCTCCTTGAAACTCGCGGCCTTTGCAAATCATTTGGCGCATTGAAGGCCACTGACAATGTCTCAATATCTCTTAAACCTGGCGAAATTCATGCCATTATCGGACCGAATGGAGCCGGCAAATCCACGCTGATTGCGCAGATTTGCGGTGGGCTGGCCCCTGACGCTGGCCAGATCCTGATGCAAGGGCGCGATGTGACGTCCTTGACAACTCAGGCGCGCGCACAGGCGGGATTGGGGCGCACCTTTCAAGTGTCGGCTTTGGCCATGGAGGACACGGTGCTGGAAAATGTCCTGCTTGGGACACTTGGCGCCTCGGGGCATGCATGGCGGTTTTGGAAAAATGCCAGCAATGTCAGGGACCGGCATGATCAGGCTATGGCGGCGCTGGAACGTGTCGGGCTTGAAAAGGTCTGTGACCAGCAGACAGCGACACTAAGCCATGGGCAACGCCGCCAGCTTGAGGTTGCGGTTGCCCTAACGCTTGAACCAAGCGCCTTTGTGATGGACGAACCTATGGCCGGTTTGGGCGCAGAGGGCACCAAGAAAATGACTGAATTTCTGGATGGACTACGCGCTCAGGCACCGATCCTTCTGGTGGAACATGATATGGACGCCGTTTTTGCGCTGGCTGACCGGATCAGCGTGTTGGTCTACGGACAGATCATCGCGACAGGGTCTGTGGCCGACATCCGCGCCTCGGCGACAGTGCGCGACGCATACCTTGGTGATCCCGCATGAGCTTACTCTCGGTTCAAGGCTTACAGGCATCGTACGGAGAAGTACCAGCGTTGTTCGGTGTCGACCTTCACATCGAACCGGGCATGGTCATGGCCTTGATGGGCCGCAACGGCACAGGAAAATCGACAACCGTCAAAGCGATATGTCGCATGTTACCCTCTACAGGGCAGCTCTTTTTAGATGGCCAAAATCTGCATGCGTTGCCCAGCTACAAGGTTGCCCGGCTCGGGATCGGATTGGTGCCCGAAGGACGGAGATGTTTTACAGATCTGACAGTAACTGAAAACCTGATCGCGGCAGCACGACCCGGCCCATGGGATCTGGCCACGATCGGTCAGTTGTTTCCTCGGCTCAGCGAAAGGAGCACACAAACCGCATCGTCGCTTTCGGGCGGTGAACAACAAATGCTTGCCATCGGCCGTGCCCTGATGACCAACCCACGCTTATTGATCTTGGATGAAGCCACTGAAGGGCTCGCACCCATTGTCCGGCAGGAGATATGGTCTGCCATCCGTCGCATTAAGGCCGAAACAGGTATGGCCATTTTGCTAATTGATAAATCCATTAAGGAACTTGCCACAGTGTCAGACACGGCCGTAATCTTGTCGCGTGGGCAAACAGTCTGGGCGGGATCCATGCTGGATTTCACCCCCGATCTGGCATCACGTTATGTTGGCGTTTGACACAATGCTGTTGGGCGCCTTTGATCAACTTTGAGAGGTTGCCCGATGCCACTTGATCCAATGTCTTATGGAACCGCATCAGAGTTGGGCTTTGAGACACAGGCTTTGGAACAGGCCATCGCATTTGCCCAGCGCCACGAGTCTTCTATGAACCGCGACATCGGTGAGGCACTGGAACAGGGTCATTTTGAAGAACCCTGGCCAATAGGACAAACAATTGGTCCCGTTAAGAAACGCAAAGACCCAAGCGGTGTGATCATGCGGCATGGTAAGATCGCCGCACACTGGGGTGACGTGTCGCGTGTGGATATGACCTTCAGCGTCTCGAAAAGTTATCTTGCATTGCTTGCTGGCCTTGCTGTGGACGATGGGCTGATCCCCGATATCAACGCACCGGTTGCGGATTTGGTTCGGGATGGAGGTTTTGACAGCGTGCAAAATCGTACCATCACTTGGATGCAGTTATTGCAGCTAACAAGCGAATGGCAGGGTACGCTTTGGGACAAACCTGATTGGATTGACCACAACCGCAGCGTTATGGGAGAAACCCATTCGGGTATCAAAGGTCAAAAGCGTATTCTGAAAAAACCAGGTACCTATTGGGAATACAATGACGTGCGGGTGAACCGGCTGGCACTTTCGCTTTTGCATGTATTTCGTCAGCCCCTACCCGATGTGTTGCGTACACGCATCATGGATCCTATTGGCGCCTCACAAACATGGCAGTGGCACGGCTATGACAACTCTTATGTCGAAATCGACGGCACTCGGATGCAATCGGTATCCGGCGGTGCCCATTGGGGGGGGGGCCTATGGATCAGCACGCTGGATCAAGCGCGGACAGGACAGTTGATTGCCAATGGAGGAAAATGGGGCGGTCGGCGCCTGATCTCGAAAACGTGGCTAGATCGCTGCAAAAAACCCTGTGCGTTGAATGAGTCTTACGGGTTTCTGTGGTGGCTGAACGCAAGGCGCACCATTTACAAGAGTGCCTCTGAGACGTCTGTTTTTGCCATCGGAGTGGGCACAAATCTGATCTGGATTGATCCAAAGTCAGATTTGGTTGTCGTCGCGCGCTGGATCAATGCAGACTCCGTCGATCAATTCATGCATCTTGTCCTTGCCGCGCTGCGATGAAGGCAGGATAGGTTTCCACCAATTACTGCCACAGTACAGCTGTATATTCAGGCAAACGACTCCAAAAACGGCGTAAAAAGCTTGTTGCGAATGTCCGGCATGCATAGCGTAACGGCAAGCATACCGCATACCTATTGCTAGGTGCATGCTCATCAGAGTTTTATAAAAAAAGGACATTCAAGATGCATGTCATCGTCTGTGGCGCCGGGATTAACGGCGTATCTTGCGCCCTTTGGTTGGCACGCAAAGGGGTGCAGGTCACGCTGGTGGACCGCGCCGGGCCTGCCTCGGGGACCTCATATGGTAATGCAGGCGTACTTGCGTCCGGTTCGGTCATTCCGGTGACAGTCCCTGGTTTGCTGAAGAAAGCCCCCGGAATGCTGATGGACAGCACAAGCCCGCTTTTTATGCGCTGGCGTTACTTTCCCCGATTGGCTCCATTCCTGCGAAAATACATGGGACACGCCAATATTGAACATGTCCGGCGGTATGCGCGCGCAATGACCAGTCTGCTCAGCGATAGCGTTGCTCAGCACCAGGCACTTGCCAAAGGAACAGCCGCAGAGCCGTTCATCAGTTTTGAGGACTATTGTTTTGCCTATCAGACCCGCGCAGCTTTCGACGCAGAAAACTGGGCTTGGAGAATTCGACAAGAAAACGGGCTGCCGCATAAGGTTGTCTCGGGTGCCGAATTTGCAGCGCAAGATCCGTTGTATACCGATAGTTTCGACACAGTTGTGCGAAGTCAGAACCACGGTCGGATTAGTGATCCCGGGGCATACATCAAAACTCTGTGCGACGAATTTCTATCTTTGGGTGGTGAACTGAAGATCGCAACAGTCACCGGCCTGCACATGCAGGGAACAAAACTTACCGCTTTGCAAACCTCGCAGGGTGACATCTCCGGAGACAGTTTTGCATTCACCCTTGGGCCTTGGGCCGGAGATATTTCGCGCAAACTGGGCCTGAACGTGCCGTTTGAAAGCGAAGGCGGATATCACATCGAGCTGATCAATCCTTCGGACATGCCAAATAACCCGGTCATGGTTGCGTCAGGCAAATTTGTGGTGACCCCCATGCGCGGACGCTTGCGTTTGGCAGGCGTTGTGGATTTTTCCGGCTTGGATGGTCCCGACAACCAGGCCGCGCTTGATTTGCTGGAACGCAACGTAACCGAGCTTTTCCCGGGTCTTTCCTACGACAGGATGGATCGCTGGCACGGATATCGACCCACCACGGCAAATTCTTTACCGCTGATTGGCCGAATAAAAAAACACCCAAATGCTTTTGTGGGCTTTGGACATCAGCACGTAGGCTTGACAGGTGGCGCAAAAACTGGCCGACTTCTTTCTGCTCTTGTCATTGAAGAGCCAACAGAAATCGACACTAGCCCTTTTGACCCGAACGTCTACGCATAACGGAACAAAAGCAGCATCAGGGAGACATGCAATGAATATATTTACCAAGGCAGTGGTAACGGGCCTGACAGTGGGTGCCATAAGCACAGCCGTCCATGCGGAAAATTGGGATATGCCGATGGCCTATGCCGCAACAAACTTTCATTCCGAGATGGGTGTCGTTTTTGCGGACAAGGTCCGCGACTACACTGATGGCGCAATCGATATCACCGTTCATCCGGGCGGTTCATTGTTCAAAGGTGGCGAGATCAAGCGCGCCGTTCAAACTGGTCAGGCACCAATCGGGGAGCGGTTTATGTCTGCACACGCCAACGAGGCGCCGCTGTTGGGTTGGGACAATCTGCCGTTTATTGCCACGACATACGAAGCCAATTCCATGTTGTGGTCTGCTGCACGCGATGCAGTCAACGCACAGCTGTCTGATCTGAACCTCGTCGCGCTGTATACATGCCCATGGCCGGGACAAGGTTTCTACTTCAACAAAGAAGTCGCATCCTCTGACGATACGCAGGGTATTAAATTCCGGTCATACAATTCTGCCACAGCAACCTTTGCAGAAGAACTTGGCATGGTCCCCGTTCAAATCGAAGCAGCCGAACTCAGTCAGGCGCTTGCCACGGGTGTCGCCGAGGCCTTTATTTCGTCGGGTTCTACGGGATACGACCGCAAGGTCTGGGAACATCTTTCTCACTATTACAAGGTCAACGCATGGCTGCCACGCAACTATGTGATCGTGAACAAAGGTATGTGGGAAGGTCTCGACGCAGGCATCCAGGCATCGGTGCAGCAAGCCGCGGACGAGACCGGAGCCGCCTGCGCTGCTAAATCCGAAGAGCTTGCCAATTGGTATTTCGAGCAACTCGAAGCCAATGGCATGGCTGTTGAGGATGCGGGGCCAGAGTTCTTGGCCGAGTTGGAAACCATCGGTGCGAAAATGACGGCTGATTGGCTTGCCGCCGTTGGTGATGATGGTCAGGCAATCCTAGACAGCTATATGGCCATGTCTAACTGATTGAATTCAAATCGGCCCTGCGCAGTGTGCGGGGCCGATTTATCTCACTGTCCATCTGACATCTTGATAAAGGAGGATGCGGGCCATGCGCGACTGGCAGCTGCCGTTTCTGTTTCTGCCGCTTTGGGTCTGGCTGTTTGTGCTGCCCACAGCGCTTGCCTTGCTTTGCGCGGTATTTCCTCACCGGATGCGTCCGGTCCTTGCACCATTCTGGCGAATACTTGACCGTATCTATATCGGCTCTGGCGCCTTCGCTGCCTGCTTTATGGTCCTGATCTTGTTGTTGATCATCGGACAGATGGTGTCACGCTGGACCGGGCAGGTCTTTCCCGGCGGGACAGAGTTTGCCGGTTACGCGATGGCCTGTACGTCGTTTTTTGCAATGGCTTACGCGCTGACGCAAGGGGCCCATATCAGGGTCTCGATTTTATTGCAGTTGAACAAGTTTACCAAATTGTGGCTGGACGCCTTTGCGATGTTGATATCGGCAGTAACAGCCACTTACTTTGCCCGCTATGCCATCAAGACCAACATTTTGTCCGAAATGCTGAATGATCGTACTCAAGGCCTGGATCAGGTGCCGGAATGGGTCCTTACCTTTGTTACAATGCTTGGGACATGGCCGTGGGAATGGGGGTCACTTTGGGCAAAAGGCGGCGGATCTGATCTTGTCTTCACGCCAGTCTGGCTGCCGCAAATCGCTATGTCCGTGGGGACTGTGCTACTGGCGGTCGCGATCTGGGATCATCTATATCGTCTGTTGATCGCGCGCGGTTCGCAGATCAAGGGGGAGATCTTGGAATGACCGAGGTATACGCCACAATCATTTTCATATTTGTCCTCTTTGCGCTTTTGGGCAGTTCGGTCTGGGTGGGGCTTGCGCTGATGGGTGTGGCTTGGGTCGGGATGGAATTGTTCACCTCGCGACCTGCAGGCGATGCCATGATCACCACAATCTGGACTGGCGCCAGTTCATGGACGTTGACTGCGCTACCGCTTTTCATCTGGATGGGAGAGATCCTGTACAGGACCCGTTTGTCCGAAGACATGTTCCGCGGACTTGCGCCTTGGATGCGGTTCCTGCCAGGCGGGCTGTTGCATACCAATATCGCAGGCTGCACATTGTTTGCGGCCGTATCAGGATCTTCGGCAGCGACACTGAATATGGTTGGCAAGATGTCCATTCCAGAGTTGCGCCAGCGCGGCTATCCCGAATTCATGATCATTGGAACACTTGCAGGCGCCGCAACGCTTGGTTTGATGATCCCGCCGTCTTTGACGCTGATCGTCTACGGCGTCTCGATCAATGAATCCATCACCAAGCTATTTATGGCAGGCGTCTTTCCCGGTCTCGTATTGGCGGGATTGTTTATGCTCTACATTATGGCATGGCATTATGTCCGTCCCGGCGAACGCCCCCCCAAGGAAGAGCGGTTGCCCTTTGGCAAAATGCTTGCCGAAAGCCGGTTTTTGCTGCCTGTGGTTGGCTTGGTCATTGTGGTTATCGGATCGATGTACATGGGCTATGCAACCGCAACCGAGGCGGCAGCCGTGGGCGTTGTGGGGGCGCTTTTACTGTCATTGGGTCAGGGATCGCTTAGCTGGGACACGTTTGTCACCAGCCTTATGGGGGCCACGCGCACATCAGCCATGATCGCGCTCATCCTGATGGGGGCAGCTTTTCTATCCTTGTCCATGGGATTTACCGGATTGCCCCGTGCGCTGGCGACGGCGATTGACAGTTATAATCTGAGCCCTGTGATGTTGATTGCGGTTCTGACGGTCTTTTATCTGGTCCTTGGGATGTTCATGGATGGCCTGAGCTCGGTCGTGCTGACAATGGCCATTGTTGAGCCCATGATCCGTCAAGCTGGGATTGATGTCATCTGGTTCGGGATATTCCTTGTGGTGGTCATCGAAACCGCACAAGTAACCCCGCCAATCGGCTTTAACCTGTTTGTGTTGCAGGGAATGACACGCCATCAGATTGGCTATATCGCCAAAACGGCAATTCCCATGGTGGCCTTGATGTTGCTGATGGTGGTTATTCTTGTCATCTTTCCCGAGCTGGCCACGTGGCTGCCAGAGAATGCACGACAATGACACCGCGTGTCTCGATTTTGCAACTCGACACCCGCTTTCCAAGGATAGCGGGCGATGTTGCAGCCGAGACCACCTATACGACATCTCCGGAAATCATACGTATTCACGGAGCCGGGGTCGAACAGATCGTCACCCAAAATCCGGCCTCTGTTGATATAACCCCCTTTGTCGAGGCAGCGCGTACAGCTAAAGGAGATGTGATAACAACCTCTTGTGGCTTTCTGGCCCCTTTTGAAGATCTGCTTGCCAAAGAAGTGGACCGGCCTTTCCTTGCATCCAGCCTGAATGCCCTGCCCTGCCTAAGCAAAAAGATATCCGGCACCCAAATACAGATACTTACATTTGATGCAGACCGCTTATGCGCTGCGCATTTTTCAGGGCTATCAGCGGCGCGCGTGGTTGGACTTCGGCCGGACAGTCACCTCAGACAGGTCATCCAATCCGATGCGCTCCATCTTGATCCAGAGCTTGCCTGTCACGAGATGCTAGACGGTTTGCGCGATGACATTAGTGACACCTGCCGACTGATAGTCTTGGAATGCACCAATCTGCCACCATACAAATCTGCGATCCAAACCGAACTTGGCCTGAAAACCTTTGACATTCTTGACCGGATTGAAGCCACCTGTTCTGGTGCCATTCGTTCCCAACATGTATCCCCGTCATGATGCAGGACTACGCACAGGCCCGCCCAACAGCTTTTGACGATATTCCAATCGTTGATCTGAATGACATCGGACATGCCGCGGGCTTTGGTAACTTTTGCGACAAGGTTACGCGTACTGCGGCAGATGTGGGATTTTTCTATATCACCGGCCATGGGATTGACCCGGCCCTGCGTGTCCGCGCATTCGCAGCGTCACGGCGGTTTTTTGCTTTGCCCCGGGAAGCCAAATCAACAGTGACTGTAAATCAGATGCAGCGTGGCTGGTTGGCACAGGGGCAGACCCGCCTCGAAGGATCTGACACCCATGACGCAAAAGAGGTGTTCTTTTGGGGGTACGACACCCCGGATCATGATACGGACGTGCTGGCAGGGGTGCCATTGGTTGCGCCAAACCAATGGCCCACCCGGGCTGCGCCTTGGCTGCGTCAGGACATCCAGCCCTACTATCAGGCGGTCCTAAGCCTATCTGCTGTGATCCTCGCCGCACTGGCAAAGGGATTAGGGCAAGATGCCGCGTTTTTTAAACCCTTTTATCAAAAGCCGCTCGGTCGTGGACAACTGGTATATTATCCATGCCAGACAGCCCAAGATCGCAATGACCGGCGCATGGGCGCTGCCGCACATACGGATTTTGGTGTCCTGACAATATTGGCACAGGATGATTTGGGCGGGCTACAGGTGCAAAATTCAACAGGCGATTGGGTAGAAGCGCCGCCAGTCACTGACAGTCTGGTCTGCAATATTGGCGATTTGCTACAGATGTGGACCGGCGGGCAACTCAGGTCGACCGTCCACAGGGTGATCAACCGCGCACACGAACCACGATATTCAATCCCGATTTTTTGCGATCCAGCCAGTACCACACCAATCGATCCATCTGATTTTGGCGCTCCGAAGCCTCAGACCATTATCACGGCGGGAGAGCATATTGCCAAACGAAACCACAAAAACTTTTCGCATTATCAAAGACCCTCAAAATAGGATCATTCAACATGTTGCTAAAAGGATGATGTGGTGTTTGCACCTCACATACCGCGGGTCTGGATGACCGCTTTTTAGATCAAAATTCAGACCCAAAAGCAAAATCGCAGACAAAACGCACCCTTTTTGTTCCTGACAGCAACATACGCAAACGGGGATCTTTAACGAACGCGCATCAGCTGCCGTTCACGGAATACGATCAACAAACCACCACCCATGATCAAAACAGCACCCGGCCAAAGATCGGCAAAAGGAGCCTCATCGAAAAATATCCATCCCAGCGCGAATGCGATTGGAATGCCGAAATAGTTAAAAGGCGCAAGATTGCTGGGTTCTGTCAAACGATAAGAAATAACCAGTAGCAAAACAGCCGACCCGCCAAACAAACCCATCAGAACAATCATAGCCATGTCATAAAGGCTGGTTAGCGGTGAATATCCCGTCACCACATAGGCAAGAGCAACCGCGGCAATTGCTGCAACAACCGATGAATACAAATTAAATAACGCGGTGGGTACGTCATCATCAATCAATCGCGCCGTAACACCGGAATAGGCATAGCACACCGCCGCGAGAACCGGGAGAAGCAACTCCCATGAAAAAGCCTCACTGGCGGGGCGCATGATCAATATGACGCCGAGAAAACCGAATGCAACGGCGCTCCAACGGATCAGTCCGACCCGCTCTCCGAGCAATGGCACCGCGAAGGCAACCGTAAAGAGAGACATGGAATACGCCATCGTGCTGGCTGTTGCAAAAGCCATGAGACCGAGTGAAATATAAAATGTGAGCTGCGCAATCGCGACGGCCACTCCCCTGACCGCTGCCAACCGCCATTGCCGCAAGGCCAGACGCCGTGGACCAGTGCGCCACTGGGTGTTCATCAAAAGCGCAAGCACGCTTGGAACCAGACCAAAAATATTACGATACGCCGACAGCTCTGCTGCGCTGTAATGTTCGGAGAGTGATTTGATAATCAGCCCCATCAGATCGAACAAAACCAAGGACACAAGCGTAAGAACAACGGCGAGAAACATATTGTCCGTTGATTTTTGCATACGTTTTGGCTCCTGATCAGACCAAATGGATATATCATCGCAAAGAGCCGCGCGCGCCCAATAACGGCACACCGAACAAAAAATGTGTAAAACGAGACAGCGTTCTCAATTAGTCTAATATGCTTTGTTGTCCGGACACGACTAGATCCACGACCGAGGACAGCGGTGCAGGTCAGAAATCACTCCAGTTTCCTGATATCATCTGATATGTACCAAAGACCTTGGATCGGCCGCAGACAAGATCGCACAGGCCAGTTCTGTGGTCAGAGCCGCCGCATTGCAAAACACGGTGAATATTATGTCCAATCAGTCCAAAGGGCTTTTGATCACAGCTTTGGGCGTTCTCTTGGTTACGCCGGATTCCTTGTTTGTGCGACTGCTCTTGGCAGAGCCTATGGTGATCGCTTTCTGGCGCAGTGTGACCTCGGCGGGCATGGTCTTATGCTTTTTATGCGCAACCACTGGTCTGCGTGGTTTTAGCGATGTGTTCCGCTCGGGTTGGGCGGGATTAAGCTATATCGTTTTGATAGGGTCGACCGCACCTGCGTTCGTTCTCGCCGTAACGCACACAAGTGTCGCAAACGTGGTTTTCATCTTTGCATCAATGCCGATATTTTCTGCCCTGTTCAGCTGGATCACTATGAAAGAACAAATTGATCGGCGCATGGTTTGGACCATGTTTATTGTCATCTTGGGATTGGGAATGATTGCTTATGGATCCGGCGAAAACCAGATTGCATCGTGGCACGGAGACCTGTGGGCGCTCTATGTCTCGATTGCCTATGCCGCGGCGTTGACAGCTGCGCGCCAGGCACGCCACATCTCAATGGTGCCAGCCGTTCCGATAGGATATTGCGGTGCGGCGTTACTTATTGCGCCGTGGATTGATCCGCTGGAGCCTTTAGTCGCACAGTGGCCGACATTCCTGATGCATGGTGCCTTTATCGGCGCGGCGACATGCCTGCTTACGGTTGGCCCGCGATACATAAGCTCTCCCGAGGTTGCCTTGCTTGTCTTGTTGGAATCCGTACTGGCCCCGTTGCTCGTCTGGGCCGTGATCGGAGAACATCCAGGCTCATGGGCCCTTGCCGGCGGCATGGTGGTGATTGGAACCCTCATTATTTCAAATCTTTTGGGCCTGCGTGCTAAAAAGGCGACCCGCGAAATCAAGGTTGCGCGTTAAACACAAAGAGCTTTTGGCCTGCAATTGTGTAGCCATCAATCATCTTTTGTGACGCAGGCGACGTCAGCCAGTCTTCGACCCGTGCGGCCCGCGTGGCCCGGACATGCGGATGACGCTCGGCACTGACAGGGAGATACGCATATTGGTTAAACAGGGCCGGATCTCCTGAAAAAAGGAGCTCCAAATCTCCTCGATTGCCAAAATTAAGCCAGCTGGCCCGATCGGTCAGCACATACGCACCAAGTGCCGAGGCGGTGTTCAGAGCGGCACCCATCCCTGCGCCAACGGACTTATACCAAGCTCCGAAGCTGTCGGGATCCAACCCGGCATCAGCCCAAAGGCCTGTCTCGGTTTTATGGGTCCCACTGTCATCACCACGACTTATAAAATCCATACGCGTCAGAGCAATGGCGGTCAGACCGGCATTCGCCGTCGTCATATTGGCCACTCCAGCCGGATCGTCCGAGGGGCCGACAAGAACAAAATCGTTATACATAATTTCTCTGCGATGGCTCGCGTAACCTTGCTGCACAAAAGCCTCTTCGGCCGCGCGGCTATGCACCAATATGGCATCCACATCACCCGCTTTGGCAAGACGCAGCGCCTGCCCCGTGCCAACAACCAGCAACTGCACGTCAATGCCTGTATCTGACTTGATCTTTGGCAAAAGCAGTTCGGACAGCCCTGAATTGTGAAACGATGTCGTGACCGCCATGCGAAATTGCTCTGATACTCCGCCCTGAGCGGAAAATATCAATAACAGGCCCGCCAGAAATACTCGGATCATTCGACAATATCTCCCTTGAGAAAGGCGCGAGCCTCGGGTGTTTTGGGGTGATCAAAAAACGATTTGGCGCAGCCGTGTTCATGTATCTTGCCATGAAGTAAAAAGATCACATCGTCCGCGAGGCGACGCGCCTGCCCCATATCATGTGTTGTCAGAACCAACCGTGTGCCTTCGGCCAGTGCTTCCGTCAGAATTGTTTCAATCTCCCGCGTGGCCTTACCGTCAAGTGCGGCACAGGGCTCATCCAGAAAAACCAGTGACGGCGCAGTGATCAGTGCACGCGCCAGTGCCAGCTTTTGTTGCTCGCCCCCTGACAGCACAGGTGCCGGACGGGTCAAAATTGCGCCCAGCCCGACACGATCAGCCCAATCAGCGGCCTGGTCGAGGGCTTTGCGTTTGTTTAATCCCCTCAGTCGCAAAGGATAGGCCAAGTTTTCAAGAACACTGCGCCGTAACATGATGGGCTGCTGAAAAACAAATGCCTGATTTGCGCGCGCTGTTGCCACATCACACGCCCATGTGACAGATCCACCAGCCAAGCGCGCAGTCCCATGCATCATACGCAAAAGGCTCGTCTTTCCCGAACCATTCGGGCCCAGAACCACCGTAATACCGGTACCGTCCACAGTTAGGTCAATAGGTCCCACCACAGTGGTGCGCCGGTAACGCGCGGTCGCATTTTGTAAAACGAGCGGTAAAAGCTGTGTCACCACCGACCCTCGCGTTCAGTCCGTCCAAGCCAATGGATTGCAAGATTTATCAACACCGTCATAGCAATCAAAACAAAGCCAAGCGCCAGCGCCAGTGCAAAATCGCCGCGTCCGGTCTCTAGCGCGATGGCGGTGGTCAGAACGCGGGTGGCATGGTCGATATTGCCCCCAACGATCATAATCGCACCGACTTCTCCCATGGCGCGACCAAAGCCTGCCAGTGCGGCGGTCAGCAACGCACGCCGCGCATCCCACAACAATGTTCGCATTTTTTGCCACTGGGTAACATTCAATGATATGAGTAGATCGTGATAATCGTGCCAAAGGTCCCGCAGCGATTGATGCGCCACACTGGCAATCAAAGGCACGATAATGATGACCTGCGCGATGATCATCGCGGTGGGCGTGAACAACAATCCCAACACCCCGAACGGGCCAGCGCGCGACAACAGGACATACACCAAAAGCCCAACAACGACAGGCGGCAAACCCATCAAAGCGTTTAATACAGCAATCACAAGACGTCTTGAGCGAAAACGACGGACAGTCAAAAGGGCCGCCAAGGGAAACGCCAGACATGATGCCAGCACAAGCGCCGTCAAAGTCACCTGCAAGGATCTTAACGATATTTCGATAAGATCGGCATCCGCAGATGCCACAAGCACGCAAGCCTGCCATATTCCAAGCCAAAGATCGCCCATTCCCACTCCCAAAGTTCGGCTGCGTCAACACATGCCCGTTTTCATCACCCGAACCAACTCCGAAAGACGACGTGACAGAAGTGCTAAGCGTCCCAAGACCAGATATATCGAAATCCGAAGCGGAATTATGGGCTAGTCGGCCGATCGATCAATCCATTTCATAATTTCATCTGCCATTTGCCGCGGGCGCTGATGATGGAGCCAATGGTCTGCATCCTGAAGTGTGACACGCGTCAGATCAGGGGCAAACTCCTCTAGACCTTCCGTGGCATGGGGTAAAAGGGCTGTATCGTTGACGCCCCAGAGCAGCAAATGCGGGCAAGAAACACGCAAACGGTCAACTGGCAGCTCTGGCAGGTCGGTCACAGGCTTTCCCGGGTGCGCAACAACGAGCGGAGAGGCCCGATACCAGTTCAACATCCGGTCCAGTTGTGCCTCATCCCGCCACGCACGTTTGTACTCTGCCAAAGTCGCACCATGCAGCCAGGACAGATCCATATTTGCAGAAAAAAGCGCTAATAATTTCTTGAAGTCATCGGCAGCAAGAACCTTTGCAGCATCCGGTCTGCGCAAAAAGTGAATGTATTGGGACGCTTCTGTTTGCGCGCCGCCTGCTGCCAAACTTCTTTGAAAAGGCACAGGATGAACCCCGTTGGCGACAATCAAACGATCGACAAGATCGGGGCGAAACATAGCAAGCCCGTAGGCCACCGCCGCTCCCCAATCATGACCCAAAACAGTTGCTCGTCCATGATGTTGTGCGATCAAATCGGCCATATCGTCGACCAGCTTTGACATTTTGTAGTCACTGACGTCTGCAGGCGACCAGCTTTGTCCGAAACCACGTTGATCAGGCGCAATGCAACAAAATCGATCCGTCAAATATGGCGCCAGATCTGACCAGGCTCCTCCATATTCAGGAAACCCATGTAACATAAGCAACAATGGCGCATCTGCGTCGCCCCATTGGTGAATATGAAACGATTGGCCATTCAAATCGCGTTGACTTTGCATAGGAACGCCTTTTGTTGTGTCGCACGTCAACTTTGTTTGAGTGCTGTGGAAATTGCAACGTGAAGGTGGCATCGCAAAGGTCTGACAAGCTATCGTTGACTTTGGATCGCTCAAAGTTTCTTTGCGTGATCGCACGAACCTGACCACGGCTGGCGCCGCCATATCAGAGGCAATGTTCTGACCTTTCGGGGGCTTGTACTGAATGTCTTTGTAGATTGAGCACGAGCACCGTTCCGATCAAGCTTAGCTCTGAACGGGTGCTATCAAAACAGGATGCAGATCAGACTTTCAGGACCAAAGATTGTGCGACGTATCGTCTGAAAAGACCAACCGGTCAATTGATCGTAGTGGGGGATCTTGCGGCACAGGATCGTCCAGCGAAAACTTTTAAAATGGCTGTATGCGAGTCTTGCTTGGGTCCCGTATGCGCCAAATTCCCCCATAAAAACAAATTGAAACAGCGATCATCACTGCAAGAAAGAAAGAAGAGTTCGATAAAATGCATTAGTGATCAGACCGTTTAACCTCCAATGAGTTAGGACTGATGGATACTCACCCAAGGATGATAAGGCGCCGGTTTGCAAGGTAACGATAAACGGTTGTGTCGAAGCGCACGACTTTGACTTTGAAATCCTTTTCTTTTTGGGAGAAATTCTCGAAGACGTGCTGCCACTTTTAGGTGTCGCAGTCATAGGCCCACTGGTGCTTGCGGCCCGATTTTGGTGGGATCACCGCGGTTACGTCTCGCGCATCCAAACTTTGGAGCAACCAGTCGGCACCTCATGCGATTTCAGCCCGCCGCGCGTGTGACGGTCTGAGACTGCGTCGCCCTTTTGCACCAGACACCGTGTGATAGGCCTGAACGGTGGTGCTGCCGACAAGCGGTTATCAGGGTCTACATCATCGCTCGTATCCTTGATAAAATTCGAAAAAACTGTCTTTACCCACCGTTGGAAGCGCCGAAAGCCATGCCACAGCAATCCTATGCGAACCCGTCGCAACACCGCTACCAGCAACACACGTATCTTCTTTTGCAATGGCTTGGGGCATCCGTGGCCTTGCCTTGCATAGGTGTCTAAAACTCCACCCGATCCGACACCACAGGCCGCTGCTTGTCCAGTAAAACCACTCTTTTTGAAGCTTTAGCCAGACCACACACCGAATGAGAAACCTGCTTCTCAAAAGACATCCGTTATTTTGAAACCACTGACCCAAAATGATCCGGGATCCGGTATAAACCCTGAGATTCGAACCAGAATTGGAAAAACCGCCAGATACCTGCTTGCCTCGCAAACGCGTTTAAGGTGTAACTCTTATCAAGGTGGGCCACGGGTCCTTGAAAGGAACGCACCGTTTGAGTATTCTTCTCCTCAATGACACGGACGATAGCGGCAGTCACTTTGGGTGTATGCGCGTCATGCAGACCATCCGAACAGCATTGGCTCAAAGAGGGCATGACGCGTTACCTAGTCTTTTGGTTGGAACAGACTGGAAAGCCAGTCGTACGGCAATAGAAAAAATTGATGCGGCGCAGGTCCTCATCATAAATGGAGAAGGCACCCTACACCATGGGAAACGAAAAGGCCTTTGGCTTTTGGAAGCGGGTGCAAGAGTAAAAGCAAACGGGGGCAAAGTCGCCCTGATCAACGCTTTGTGGCAAGATAACCCCAAAAATTGGGGGGAACTGACGTCCCAGTTTGATTTGTTGCAGTGTCGCGACAGCCGATCGGCGCACGGGTTGTCAGAGCAGTCAGGAAAAGAGGTCCTTTGGTTTGGCGATTTGTCCATGATGCAGCCCGCTGACGCAAACGATTTTTCACGCAAGGGCATTACAGTGAGCTGTTCTGTAAATCGCGCAGCCGCTAATAGCCTTGTAAATTTTGCCATGCGTACAAACGCAGTCTACGTTCCTGTCACATCCCACATCAAACACGTGAGCAGCCACGCAAAGGGCCTGAAACGCATTCTTCGGAAGACTTATGCCGAGATGGTCCAAAAGCGCTTTTTAGCAAAATACACCAACACGAAACTGGTAGGCAGTGATATTGAATATATGATGGCACTGAGCCAGCGTGAACTCTTGGTTACAGGCCGGTTTCATGCAGTATGCATGGCGATTTTAACAAAAACACCCTTCGTCGCCGTCACATCAAACAGTTGGAAAATTGAAGCGCTGTTAGCTGACATCGGCCTCGATCCTGCGCGGGTTCAGACCATTGGGGCGTTAACCCCAGACCTGCTCGAAAAAGACTGGGCCTTTTCGGACGCTGAGAACCGAGCGATGGAGGTGGCGCTGCCAGAGTGGCGCACTGCGGCTGAGATCATGTTTGATCAGATAGCCGGCCTTGTCCCAAACCCTACACAATAAAAATAGGGAAAACTGCAACGTCTGTCTTCAAACAAAGTCGGACTGGAATGCCGCTGTGTCGCCCGCAGCCGCGATTAGAATAGCGCCCGCCGCAACAGGTTTAGTCCCGCGATCAAAAGTACGAGCAAAGTGGCACGTCTGAACATGACCTGATCGAAGCGGTCTTGGATTTTCCCACCAATCCACATGCCCAAAACGGCCGGTGGAATCAAAAGAGCCGAGAAGGGGATCGTCGTTGCGTTCAAAATCCCTGATCCAAGATGCGCAATGACCAAAAGGCCTGCGCCCAGACCATAGATGATCCCTTGAATACGCATCTGATCGTTTTGCGGGGTGCCAATAGCGGTAAGATACGCCACCGTTGGAGGCCCCCAAATAGCCGAAATCCCCCCCACCGCACCAGTGAAGGCGCCCATGGTCATATCCGAGCGTCGGGATTGACGTGTTGGCAATGGTAAAGACAGACCCGCAAGCTGCAGTGCGGCAAATCCGGTGACAGGTACGCCAATAAATAACAACATGGTTTCGGCGGGGACGGATGCGACAAACTGCGCCATGATCACCAGCATGATGGCACCGGACAATAAAAAGTACCGAAACCTTATCATGGATTTTCGCGCTTCTTTGGGTCCGTGTCGCAGGGCCTGCATGACATTCGTGACCAAGGTGGGCAGAATCAAACCGGCAAGGGCCACCTCGGGTGAAAGAAAAAAAGAAAGGCATGAAATCAATACCATAGGCATGGCGAAGCCGACAACGCCCTTTACGACGCCAGATAAAATAGCGGCCCCCATGGACACGAATATCCATGGCAGAATGAGCAGGTCGTCCAACATGGTTACGTTATACCGACAAACACGATCACAGCCATAGCCAATACGGCCGCGCAATAATTATTCACCTGCAATACAACACCGGTATTTTTGTTGCGCTGCGACTGCAAAGCGATTATGCCTGCTGCAACGAAATGAGGGACACGATTCATGGCACATGACGGACAGGACCTGACTTTGGATACACCTGTAATCCTACCAAACCTTTTGGCATTGACCCAATCAGCGTTGGCCCCAGCCGATGCAATGTTGGCAAAGGCCAAACAAAGCGTTGCCAACATGGTAACGCAGAATGGGCGCATTTCAGGCCCGCTGATCGAAGAGAATCAGACAGCCGCGCATGGGCTGGCTTGGTTGGCAACATACGTAGAAGCCCTCAGGCAGATGCAGGCTTGGGCGCAGAGACTGGCAGACGAAGGCGCTTTTGGAGAGATCGAGCAATTGATTCACCAAATCGCGTTTGGCGAATACCTGTGGCAGATGTACGGCGGCCTGCCGATGACCCAGGGCGAAATCGTTCGCCCGCAGGACTTGGGACTTTCGCAAGAACAACAGGGTCTGCTGATGACCCCCGAGGTGATGATCCTGACACACTCCGGTAACACGCAGGCCGCACGCAGCCATCTGGTCGAGCTGGTTCGGGATCGCACAGCCGAAGCCACCTTTGGCAACGCCGGCCTTGACGATGAGCTGAACATGATCCGTGACCAGTTCCGGAGATATTCGACAGAACGTGTTGAACCTGACGCCCATGAATGGCACCTCAAAGACGAGCTGATTCCGATGGAGATCATCGACGAATTGGCCGAAATGGGCGTTTTTGGACTGACCATCCCAGAAGAACACGGCGGTCTGGGGATGTCCAAAGCGTCGATGTGTGTGGTGTCAGAAGAGCTGTCGCGCGGCTACATCGGTGTGGGCAGCCTTGGCACCAGATCGGAAATTGCGGCGGAGCTCATCCTTGCTGGTGGAACCGACGCGCAAAAAGCCAAATGGCTTCCGCGCCTTGCATCGGGCGAAACCCTGCCGACTGCCGTCTTTACAGAGCCGAATACAGGCTCTGACCTGGGTGCCCTGCGGACCCGAGCGACACGTGACGGGGACGACTGGGTCGTAAATGGGAACAAGACCTGGATCACGCATGCGGCCCGCACCCATATGATGACGGTTTTGGCACGAACCGTAGCTGACACAACCGATTATCGGGGCCTGTCGATGTTGCTGGCCGAAAAGACCCCCGGCACCGATGAAGTACCCTTTGTCGATGACGGACTCTCGGGTGGCGAAATAGAAGTCCTCGGTTATCGCGGCATGAAGGAATACACAGTTAATTTTGATGACTTCCATGTCAAAGGTGAGAACCTTTTAGGAGACACAGAAGGTCAGGGCTTTAAGCAGCTCATGCAAACCTTTGAATCCGCGCGTATTCAAACAGCCGCTCGCGCCATTGGCGTTGCGCAATCCGCACTGGACCAAGGATTACAATATGCCGAAGACCGCAAGCAATTTGGCAAAGCTCTGATCAGCTTTCCCCGCGTATCCAGCAAATTGGCCATGATGATCGTGGAAATTATGGTGGCGCGACAGCTCACCTATTTCTCGGCATGGGAAAAAGACAACGAGAGGCGCTGCGATCTAGAGGCTGGAATGGCCAAGTTGTTAGGTGCGCGTATTGCATGGGCAGCGGCGGACAACGCACTTCAAATTCATGGTGGTAACGGCTTTGCACTTGAATACAAAATCAGCAGGATTTTGTGTGATGCACGTATTTTGAATATTTTCGAAGGCGCAGGAGAGATTCAGGCGCAGGTTATAGCGCGGCGACTGCTAAGCTGATGTCTATTCTGACCGAGGGATGTTCGCCCTCGGTCAGGGCTTTGCATGATTAAATGCATTAAGGTGCTATCCGTCTTTGCGTATGACCTCATTTTTTGGATCATACGGACTGTCTTGGGTCACCTCGGCCGTCCAAAGACGGCCTTGCATCATCACAGACAATACCGTTCCCGGGGCCGATGCGTCCGGTGTCACATATCCCATACCGATCGATTTACCGAACACAACGGAATATC
>JAYQEA010000017.1:13375-47958 GCA_038138625.1 Roseivivax sp. | reverse complement strand
ATTCAGTGGTGGCCGACAACGCGTGGAGTTGGGGTAACCTGGGATACGTCGCTACAGGTGTTGACGGGGCCTTTGATGCTGATGGCGATGCAATCATTGATTTGGTTTATGCCTTGGGTGCCCAATACCGTGCAAACGGGTCATTTGTAATGAACTCAAAGACGGCGGGAACTGTTCGCAAGCTCAAGGATAATGATGGACGCCATCTTTGGGCAGACGGTCTTGCCGCTGGAGAGCCAGCACGGCTTTTGGGCTACCCTGTCATGATTGCAGAAGATATGCCGGATATTTCCAGTGGCACGTTTGCGATTGCATTTGGTGATTTTGGTGCAGGATATACCATCGCCGAACGTCCTGATCTTCGTGTTTTGCGTGATCCCTTCAGTGCCAAGCCTCATGTGCTTTTCTATGCGACTAAGCGTGTCGGAGGTGACGTAAGCGACTTTGCCGCGATCAAGCTTTTGAAATTCGCAGCCTCTTAAGAGGTTTGTGACGGGACCTCCGGTCCCTTCAACGGGCGCGTGGATGATCAAGATGTGCTGTAGCTCCCCTCCGTCCCCGCGCATTGCGAATACTGCGCGCCCGTTTTCAAGAGACTTAGGGGACATCCGTCCATTGTAGAGGTTGCATTGATGTTGAACGAGGAAACACAAGTTCCAGACGAGGCCTTGCCTGTGGCAGAACTGAAAGACCATTTGCGGCTTGGCAGTGGCTTTGCCCAAGATGATTTACAGGATAGTCTTTTGGCATCCTTTTTGCGGGCGGCCATGGCTGCTATTGAGGGTTGGACGGATAAGGCGCTGATCTCTCGTGAGTTCAGATTGACCTTACAGGACTGGAAAACACCGGAACGCCAACCTTTTCCGATAGCACCCGTTTTGTCGGTAGAGTCCGTTCATTTTGCCGATGCAGAAGGAACCATCACGTCACCGCTTACCGGTTGGCGTCTGATCAAAGACATGACCGAGCCCTTACTGGTCGCGGTTGCCCGTCCATTTGCAGGCATTCCCTCCACAGGTTCGGTTGAGATCCAATTTGTTGGTGGATATGGTCCCAGCTTTGATGACATGCCCGCGGATTTGCGTCAGGCAGTACTTTTACTTGCAGCCCACTATTATGAATATCGTGACGAGACCGCCTTGTCCGACGGGTGCATGCCATTTGGCGTTACCGCGCTGCTTTCTCGCTATCGCAAACTTCGGTTGGGGATGGGCGCATGAAGCGTCCACATTTGAACCGCAAGCTTGTGCTAGAGGCGCCGCAGGCCGTTTCTGATGGTGCGGGCGGCTTGATCGAAGGTTGGACAAAGTTGGGCGTGGTCTGGGCGGAGGTAAAATCCCGTACTGGGCGGGCAGACAATGGAGAGGCCGGCACCTTATCCAAAGTTGCATTGCGAATTACCCTGCGTGCATCGCCTGTTGGAACATCATCCAGACCTCAGGCCGGACAACGATTTTGCGAGGGGACACGCCTTTATCGAATTGACGCCGTGACATTCGGTGATCCCGGTGGGCGTTATTTGGTATGCCACACAACAGAGGAGGTAGCCGCATGAGCTATGCTGTTTCCGTGGCTCTGCAAAGCGCGGTCTACACTGCCTTGGTTTCAGACCCTGATTTGGTAGATCAGATTGGAGATGCCGTCTATGATGCTGCGCCTCCGGGTATTTTGCCCGACGTTTATGTAACGTTGGGTCCGGAAAAAGTTCGGGATCGGTCTGACAAAACCAATTCAGGTGCCCGTCACGATTTCAGCGTGTCGGTGATCAGTGAAGAAGCGGGATTTTCAGGTGCAAAAACTGTCGCTGGTCGAATTAGTGATGTTTTGCACAAGGCCAATTTGCCCCTGACCCGAGGCTCCCTGGCCGGACTATGGTTTTTACGTGCGGATGCAAGGCGCACCAGTGATGGCACCCGACGGATCGATTTAACGTTCCGTGCTCGTGTCGACGATGAATGATCCAAAAGTAAGATGGAGTTACTCAAATGAGTGTACAAAACGGAAAAGATCTTTTGATCAAGATCGACACAAACGGTGCCGGTAGCTTTCAGACCCTGGCAGGTCTCAGGGCGACACGGTTGAGTTTCAACGCTGAAACGGTCGACGTTACGTCAATCGAAAGTGCGGGAGGTTGGCGTGAATTGCTTGGTGGCGCGGGCGTACGTTCCGCATCCCTATCAGGTTCTGGTGTGTTTCGGGATGATGCCACCGATGCAAAAGCGCGCGAGATTTTTTTTGACGGAGCGATACAGAACTTTCAGGTCATCATTCCGGACTTTGGTGCGGTTGAAGGTGCTTTCCAACTTACCGGCCTAGAATATGCCGGCAATTACAATGGTGAGGCAACGTATGAGATGTCTATGGCGTCTGCGGGCCAACTAACCTTCGTGGCTGCGTGATGAGTAATCCGTGGCGTGGAGAAGTCGAAATTGTAATCGATGGAGCCCCTCATACCATGCGTTTGACGCTAGGCGCTTTGGCTGAGTTAGAAGACAAATTACAGGCCGAAAGCTTGGTTGATCTGGTAGAGCGATTTGAAAGCGGGGCATTCAGATCTGCTGATGTACTTGCTTTACTGGTAGCCGGTTTAAGCGGGGGTGGCACGCGTCTGGATCAAGCAGATTTGCTTTCTGCGGACATCGACGGAGGACCAATGGCTGCAGCTAAAGCAGCTGCAAAGCTGCTTGCTTTGGCTTTTGCTGAGCCGGGATACGCGGATGCCTAACTTTGATTGGACGGCCCTGATCCGTTTGGGACTGCGCGATCTTGGGTTGCCACCGGAGATATTCTGGACGTTGACACCCCATGAATTGCAAATCCTGATTGGGGAAACGCGTAGCGCCCCTGCAATGACAAGAGCGCGGCTGGATATTTTGGCCGCGTCTTATCCTGATAATTCGCACAAAGGGACTGGGCCATGACCAAAGACATGACGTCGGAGGACATTGATGATCTAATCGAAGGCTTGGGAGATGCTACGCTCGTTGCATCCACCTTTGCCAAAGAACTCGAGCGGATGCAAAATGCAATGGCGGCAAGCCAGCAAAGCGTATCCCGTTTCGAAAAAACCCTAAGTCGCGGTTTATCCAGCGCTTTGGAAGATATCGTTGTGGATGGGACGCGTATGTCTGACGCTCTTCGCTCTGCTGCGAACTCGATGGTACGAAGCACTTTTCGCGCGGCAACCAAGCCAGTTACAGATCATCTGGCTGGGGCAATAACCGACGGTGTAAGCGGTTTGTTTGCAGGCGTGATACCGTTTTCCAACGGTGCAGGTTTTGCGCAGGGTCGTGTTATGCCTTTTGCAAAAGGAGGCGTGGTTACCTCGCCGACAGTTTTTCCAATGCGTGGTGCCACTGGTTTGATGGGCGAAGCAGGCCCCGAGGCAATCATGCCATTGACCCGAGGTACGGATGGTTCACTGGGCGTTCGGGCGCATTCTGGTTCAGCCGCGGCACCAACAATCATTATGAATATCCAGACCCCAGATGTGCAGGGCTTTCAGCGCAGCCAAGGTCAAGTTGCTGCGCATATGTCGAGGGCGCTGGGGCGTGGTCAACGTAACAGGTGAAGGGGCTGAGATATGAGCTTTCATGATATACGATTTCCAACCCGGATCAGCTATGGTTCACTGGGTGGTCCACAACGACGCACAGATATTGTGACCCTCGCAAGTGGGCACGAGGAGCGTAATGGTCTTTGGGCACATTCCCGACGTCACTATGATGCGGGCATCGGTGTTTTGTCTTTGGATGATATGGCCGAACTGGTATCTTTTTTTGAAGCGCGTCAGGGTCAACTTTTTGCATTTCGATGGAAGGATTGGGCGGATTTCAAATCTTGTTTGCCGTCCGGCGAAATTGCGAAGTCTGATCAGTTGTTGGGCACTGGCAACGGGGATGCTAGCGAATTCAATCTGGTCAAAGCATATGATTCAGGTGGCGCGTCGTATGTGCGCCCGATCACGAAACCGGTCGAGGGCTCTGTTGTTGTGGCCGTTGACGACATTCCTCAACAAGAAGGAGACGATTATACAATTGATACGACAATTGGCTTAATCACATTTCATACACCACCCGCGGTCGGTGCGCAGATAACGGCTGGGTATGAATTTGATGTACCGGTCCGCTTTGACACTGACAGGATCATAACAAGTCTGGCCAACTTTGGCGCAGGAGAAGTACCTGATGTTCCAATAATTGAGGTACGTATCTGATGTCATTTCCAGAAAACCTGACCGCCCATCTTGGCACCGGTACCACAACCCTGGCACGGGTATGGAAGATCATTCGATCAGACGGTTTTGAACTCGGTTTTACGGATCACGATGTTGACCTGCATTTTGATGGTCTCGTGTTTCGTGCAGACTCAGGAATGACTGCGAAGATGCTTCAGATGAGTTCAGGACTGTCCGTGGATAATTCCGAGGCGCTCGGCGCTTTGAGGTCGGACCTGATTTCAGATGCTGATATTAAAGCTGGTCGATACGACAACGCTTCGGTCACAATTTGGCTTGTCAATTGGCAGAATGTTTCACAGCGTCATGTTCTTTTCTGCGGAACGATTGGTGAAATCGTTCGCGAAGCTGGTACTTTTCGAGCTGAACTACGCGGGTTAACTGAACATTTGAACAAGCCGACTGGCCGTATTTTTCAGGTTTCATGCGATGCTGCATTGGGGGACACACGCTGCAGGTTTGATATGGATACCGCCGGTTATCGGTGGGCAGGTTCTATTGTTGACATTGATCCAGACGATGGTTCGATCTGTTTAGGGGCTGGAAATGGCTTTGTAGAAAACTGGTTTTTGCGTGGGGTGCTTCGTCTCACGTCAGGCAGTGGGGTTGGTCTGAAACAATTCGTCAAGCGGGATGAATTGATTGGTGGACAAAGGTGGGTCACGCCTTGGGTTCCCTTTGGTGTGGAACTTAACCCTGCGGATGAATTTGAAATCACAGCTGGATGTGATCGAAGATTTCAGTCCTGTCGTGACAAATTCAATAACGTTCTGAATTTCAGAGGATTTCCAGATTTACCTTCAGATGATTGGGTTTTGGTGCATCCTGCCTCGCGAGCTGAAGGAACGGGAGGGTCCCGTCGATGAGTGTTGGTGTAATAGAAATTGCACGGTCATGGATTGGGACCCCTTATGTTCATCAGGCCTCTGTCAAAGGCGCGGGCTGTGATTGTCTGGGCTTGTTGCGCGGCGTATGGCGCGAAACTTTTGGGTCTGAACCAGAAGCAGTCCCTGCCTATACCATGGATTGGTCAGAGCCTCAGGGTGATGAAACCCTAATGCGCGCAGGGATGCGACACATGGTTACCAAGCCTTTGGATAAAGGCGCGGTGGGCGACGTTTTGTTGTTTCGTATGCGGACTGGTTCGGTTGCAAAGCATTTGGGGCTGCAATCCGAGGTTGGCGGTAATCCTAAATTTGTTCATGCCTATTCCGGTCATGGCGTGATCGAAAGCCGTCTTTCATTGCCCTGGCGCCGTCGGATCGTCGCGCGCTTTGTTCTTCCAATTCAGGAGTAATCCATGGCTACGCTTCTTCTTTCAGCTGCAGGTGCGGCGGCTGGTGCCGCAACTGGTGGTACCTTAATGGGAATGTCTATGGCAACGGTGGGTCGATTTGCGGGTGCCACATTGGGACGGTCTCTTGATCAACGGTTATTAGGACAGGGTGCGGATGCTGTCGAAACTGCGCGGCTGGAAAGATTACGGATAACAAGCTCGGGAGAAGGCGCGCCGATTACCAAAGCTTGGGGCCGAGTGCGTCTGGGCGGACATGTTATCTGGGCATCACAATTTGCGGAACATGTGGTCACAGAAGGTGGCGGCAAAGGTGCATCGTCCCAGCCTCAGGTAAGAAAGTATAGTTATTCGGTCTCGCTCGCCATAGGGCTTTGTGAAGGTGAAATTAGCGGTGTATCACGGGTTTGGGCTGATGGCGTGGAAATGTCCTTAAGGGACCTTGACATGCGCATCTATCATGGATCTGAAGACCAGGTTCCCGATCCACGCATGGAAGCAGTCGAAGGCACGGGACGTGTGCCGGCCTATCGGGGTTTGGCCTATATTGTGATCGAGGATCTCTTACTTGAACGATTTGGTAACCGAGTGCCTCAATTCAGTTTTGAGGTCGTGCGCGCTGCGTCGGATGTTGCTGAAAATATCGAGGCGGTTGCCCTTATGCCGGGCTCTGGTGAGTACACACTGGCGACTACGCCCGTCAATTTTGACCTTGGTGCCGGTGAGGTCAGGGTAAGCAATGTCAATACTCCGTCAGGTTTGTCTGATCTCGAGACGTCACTGTCTGCACTGGACACGGATTTGCCGAATTGTGGAAAAATTTCACTGGTCGTTAGCTGGTTCGGAGATGATCTAAGATGCGGATCCTGCCAAATACGGCCTTTAGTAGAGCAAAATGAACAAGATGGTTCAATGCCATGGACTGTATCTGGTCTTAATCGTTCCTCTGCCGAAATTGTCCCTTCTGCTCATGACAAACCGCTTTACGGCGGCACACCTGCGGATGCATCCGTTATTGAAGCAATTAAGGCGATTCACTCTTCCTCGCGCGAGGTAATGTTCTATCCGTTCATTTTGATGGATCAGATTGCAGGAAACGGGAAATTGGATCCTTGGTCAGGGGCGATCGATCAACCTGTATTCCCATGGCGTGGCCGCATAACCGGATCCGCAGCACCGGGGAGACCAAACTCGCCTGACGGCACAGCGATAGCTGACGACGAGGTTGCGTCGTTTTTTGGCTCCGCCGTCGCTGATGATTTTAGCGTGACTGATGGACGTGTTGTCTATTCCGGCCCGCCAGAGTGGAGTTATCGACGTTTTATTCTGCACAATGCGGCGCTCTGCTCCGCAGCTGGGGGAGTTTCAGCATTCTGTATTGGATCTGAAATGCGTGGTTTGACCCATCTGCGAGGGATTGCTGGTTTTCCAGCTGTGCAGCAGTTAAAATTATTGGCTGGAGAAGTACGCAGCCTTTTGGGTGCTGATACCAAAATTGGCTATGCAGCAGATTGGTCTGAATATTTCGGATATCATCCACAAGACGGCTCGGGCGATGTCTACTTTCACCTTGATCCACTTTGGGCGGACGTCAATATCGATTTTATTGGTATTGATAACTACATGCCATTGAGTGATTGGCGGGATGGTCAGGACCATGCGGATGCGCACTGGGGTTCCATTGGCAACGCAGAATATTTGCATGCTAATATCGAGGGAGGAGAAGGTTTTGACTGGTATTACGCAAGCCAAGCCGACCGGGACGCACAAATCCGCAGTTTGATTTCAGATGGTGCTCATTCTGAACCGTGGATTTATCGCTATAAGGATATACGAAACTGGTGGCTGAATAGCCACCACGAAAGGATTAACGGTGTGCGCCAATCCGATGCAACGGATTGGGTGCCGGAATCAAAGCCTGTTTGGTTCACGGAGTTTGGTTGTGCGGCAGTGGACAAGGGCACCAATGCACCAAATCTATTCGTTGATCCAAAATCATCCGAAAGTGCGCTTCCACCGTACTCTTCGGGCGGCAGGGACGAAGGTATTCAAAATGCATATTTGAGCGCAGTGCATGGATATTGGTCTGATAACGCACCCATTAGCACAATTTATCATAAACCTATGGTGGATATGTCCCATGCCTTTGTCTGGGCTTGGGATGCGCGACCTTATCCTTGGTTTCCCAATGCTGATACTCTATGGAGCGACGGGTCAAATTATGCCCGCGGTCACTGGATTTCGGGCCGTATGAGCAACACACCGCTTGCTCGAATAATCGAAGATATTTGCTTTGAGGCTGGTCTGCCGGCCATTGATACATCAAATCTGTCAGATCTCGTGCGAGGCTATGCTCTTGAGGATGTGCAAGATGCCCGTCAAGCATTGCAGCCCTTGTTGATGGCTCACGGTCTTGATGCGGTGGAGCGGGCCGGGATTTTGAGTTTTTCACAGCGTTCTGATGCTGTTCCTGCCATAGTCAATAAGTCAGGTTTGGCTGAAACAGCTCAATCTGATGCGCTCATCGAACAAACCAGAGCACCTATTGCCGAATTACCAGAGCGTGTTCGAGTGCGCTTTGTCGAGGCAGATGGAGAACATCGAGAAATCGTGGAAGAAGCGATCTTGGAAAATGGCACATTTTCTGGGGCTGCTGCGTCGGAATTGCCTTTGGTCTTGACGCGAGGCGAGGGTCGACAAATAGCGGAACGTTGGCTGCAGGATGCACATGTATCGCGTGATACGGTTCGGTTTGCTTTGCCGTTATCCTATCTTCATCTTGGCCCGGGGGATTTGGTTGATTTAAATCTTGAAGAACACTCGATCACTGTTCGTATAGATCGGGTAGAGGTCGGTACAGAAATAATATGTGATGGGACGCATACAGACACGAGCCTTTATGATCCTGCAAAGTTTGACGATGATCCCGTATCGTTGCAATCGGTAACGCCCGCAGCGCCGGTGTTTCCGCTGTTTATGGATTTACCGCTTCTCACCGGAGACGAGGATCCGCACGCGCCGCATGTGGCGGTGGCAGCGCGTCCATGGAATGGGTCGGTCGCGATATACTCGAGCGCTGCAGATTCCGGATATCAGCTTGATAAAACAATCGAAGCGCAATCCATCATTGGAGTAACACAAACTGAAATGCGTTCGGCAAGCTCTGCTACGTTAGATCGTGGAGATCCATTGAGAGTTCGGCTTACAAACGGAACCTTGGCGTCGATAGATAATGAAATGTTGCTCGCAGGAGGCAATACATTTGCTATTGGCGATGGTTCATCTGATGCGTGGGAAATTTTTCAAGCGCGAAAAGCAACATTGGTAGGTACGAGAACGTACGATCTATCGTTGCGTCTGCGCGGGCGATTGGGCACCGATGGGGTGATGCCAGAGCTGTGGCCGGTCGGTTCTTATGTTGTGGCTTTAAATGGTTTGCCGGAGCAATTGCCCGTGCCGTCGTCTTCGCGTGGTGTTTTGCGACATTACCGTATCGGACCTGCGTCCCAGAGTTATGATCATGTCTCATATATCCACCAGACCAATGCATTTTCAGGCAATGGATTGCGGCCCTACAGTGTTGTTCATTTGCGGGCTAAAAATGTAACAGAAGATCTCCATGTAAGCTGGATTCGGCGTACCCGGATCGATGGGGACCAGTGGAACGCTCTGGAGGTGCCTCTTGGTGAAGAAAGCGAGCAATATATCTTGCACATAGAGAGAGATGGACTGCTCTTGAGAGAAGAAATTTTGACGACCCCGCTTTTTATATACTCTCAAGAGGCGCGTGCTGCTGACGGACCTCACGTTTTGATAAAGGTTGCTCAACTGTCCACGCGGTTTGGTTCTGGTCCATTTTCCGTCCTGGCAGCTTGAGAACTATGTCAGAGCTGAGAATTGGAGAAATGTTGAATCGCCGCGGTTTAGACCGCAGTTTATTTGGGTCTTCCAAGGCGACTTTATCGAATGTGTTCATGCCTGCGTGGACATTGCTCAGCTTCGGTTAGAGTGACGTATCCGATGGGTACCAGCGGGCGGCGATTGGTGAACCAGTCGACCCATGTGAGGGTTTCCCAGACGATGGCGCCGGCAGAATTCTTTGGACTTCCTCTGTGAATGACGTTTGCCTTGAACAGGCCAATCATTGTCTCGGCGAGTGCATTGTCATACAAACAACCGTCGGTGCCGACGCCGGGTTCCAGCCCTGCATCGGCAGGCCGTTTTGTGCGTTTGATCGACAGATATTGGCTACCGCTTTCACTTTGGTGGATCAAATTATCTGGAGGCTGTCGGTCGTAGTGTGCCTGTTCCAAAGCTTCCAGTACAAATTGCGTCTGTTGCGACTGGGATGCCCGCTTGCCAACGATCTTTTTGGTAAAGATCTCGATCGCTAAGGCGACGTAGACATCGCCCTGCCAAGTTGAGACTTAAAAAAATTAGACATCCAAAGGTGATTGAGCATGGTTGTACGGACCTGCCTGTTTACTCTGTACATGGCCTCGCCAGAGCCTTAAACGGCCAAGTTGTCTTCACCTTCTTGCCGCGCCGAACAGCTTTCATTCCGACATCACGCATCAATCGTTCAACAGTGCAGCGTGCGATATAAAAGTTCTCTCGCTTAATCGCGTGCCACAGTTTGCCTGCGTCATAAACCTCAAGGTTTTCTTTCCAAACAACTTCCCCTCTGGGTGCATTTCAGTGTTACGTTTGGCGCGGTCAGACGCTTTGTCGGGGTCATTTTCGATAGCCAAATGTGCATAGAACGTAGCAGGAGCGATCTGTAAGATATGGCAGATGGGCTCGACCCCACAATATCTTGTTAGCCGATGATCGAACTGTCCTGCAAAGGACCCTAAAGTCTCGTTATTTTCAGTATTTGATAGACAGGTCTCTGAGGTTTGAGGAATACAATCACGAAGTCGTGAGGAATTGGCCTGTTCTTGTACTTTTGTTCGCTTGCCGATGTCTGATTGTTGGCAAACTTCTGTATGCAAAAGGGATTTCATCAATAAGGCAAACACACATGGCAGTCCAGTATATACTATTCATTAGAAAATATGCGGAGAGCCTTGAAGAGAAGGTTTTAAAGTTTTTTCTTCAATCCGCTGCTATTATGGTCTCCCTGTTCCTCACTGGCGCTTTCACCCCCCAAGGTTCGGTTCCAGCTATTATTGTCGTTGTTATTGGATACATTTTTATTTTTCTCGTTGTAGCATCTGTGGTGTTACTTTTCGCTTTAAGGCGTTTTTTTGACATCGAAGCAATCTCCAAGCCTTGTCGCGAGGTGTTGGCTTCGCCTCAGCTGGATTCTGTCGAGCCTAACGACGCATCCCTTTTTCAGGATTTCGTTAGCCTGCCTGAGCTGCCGGTTTTCGCGTTCCAACGCTTTACTTCCATCTCGGTCAACAGTGGTTTTCCCGTCTCTTTGACCGCTGTCCGTCTTAGCGCGTCGAACCCAATCCCGAAGCGTATCAGATCCACAGCCAATCTTGGACGAAATCGATTTGATCGCAGCGTATTGGGTTTCAAATGTGCCGTGATGTTCCAACACCATCCCTACAGCCCGTTCGCGCACTTTGGGTAGATATCAGCGTCTACATTTTGTTCTTTTCCGCAACCCAGCAACCTTACGTCTGGGTCTTGGGCAAACAAGACACGGTTCAATCCTGCAAAAATCGAACTACAGGCACCAAAGAAAAAATGACGTCGACACCAGAAATAATGGTACATCGTCAGGATTCACCCATAAAATAATTGTCAGGGACCAAAGGCGATAAAGGCCACTTGGGACCACAGGTGGTATCTTATAATGATCTTGGAAGTGTTAAAAAAACCGACAAGTATGGCTATGAACGAGGTCGCGGTTGTACTGGCTGGAGACAGCAAGATTTCCGGGGCAATGGTGCGTGATGTTATGTCTGCACACCATCACGCTGTTGCTTTGTAAGCCGCGCGCGGCCTCTGTTACGGGCACCACCAAACTGTATGTACACGACTGATCAAGGCCATCTGCCCAGAATGAACGGCGCAAAGCCCGACATGTCCTTTGGTGCGTGCACTCTTTATTGCGTGGCTATTAATTGATCCATACTGGTCGAGGGTTGTGAGCAGCCTGCTTCGCCAACAATTTTTGCAGGGACCCCGGCCACTGTTTTGCAAGGTGGGACATTTGACAAGACAACTGAACCTGCTGCGATACGCGAGCAATTCCCGATGCGAATATTACCCAATACTTTGGCACCGGCGCCAATCAGAACGCCATCGCCAATCTTGGGGTGGCGGTCTTCTTCTTCTTTTCCAGTTCCGCCTAGGGTAACGGAATGCAGCATAGATACATCATTTCCGACAACGGCTGTTTCGCCAATAACAATCGAATGGGCATGATCAATCATAATACCGTTCCCGATACGATCTGCGGGATGGATATCTATTCCGTATACCTCTGATGCGCGCATTTGAAAGAAATAGGCCAAGTCGGTGCGCCCCGACCTCCACAACCAATTTGAAACACGATAGCATTGGACCGCTTGAAACCCTTTGAAGAATAACAGAGGTTGGATAAAGCGATGGCTGGCAGGATCGCGTTCAAACACGGCGACGATATCCGCGCGTGCGCAATCGGCGAGGCTAGGATCGTGTGCGTAGGCTTCGTCGCAAATCTCTCGCAGGATTTGTTCGGTCATTTCAGCATTCGCAAGTTTTAGGGAAATCCGATAACTGAGCGCGCGTTCAATTGTCGGATGATGTAGAATTGAGTAATGCACCATTCCCCCCAAAAGGGGCTCGTCATGCACCATCTGCTCGGCCTCAATCGTGATACGGGACCAGACAGGATCTACTTCTCTTAACTTGATGTGGGCATCACCCATGACCGGCCTTCCCTTCACAATATCTTATGGACCAGATAGGGGCCTTACGCAGAAACGCAAAGTAATTTTGTTTGAGATGTATCAAATAATGCCCTGTCCGAAATACCATCACCAATTTGATGATTTCCTTTCTACCCTTGCCGCGCAAGGGTCATTGAGGTGTTTTTGAACATACAGCAACAGCATCCGTGGACGGTTGTTTATGCCAAAATTGCCAGCGGATGCTCAAGATAATCGGCGATGGCACTCAGGAATTCTGCCCCCACAGCGCCGTCAATAACCCTGTGATCGGCGCTTAGCGTCACTGAAACAATTGTTGCTGACCCCAATTCACCGTCATCCTGCACGATAGGCTTTCGTTTTCCCGCTCCAACAGCAAGGATCGACCCGTGCGGCGGGTTTATAACAGCGTCAAAGTTATCGATCCCATACATTCCAAGGTTTGATATGGCGAAACTGCCGCCTTGATACTCAGCTGGCTTTAGCTTTCGCTCTCGTGCACGGGTGGCCAGATCTTTCATCTCGGTCGACAACGCAGACAGGGTTTTTGTCTCTGCGTCTCGCAAGACCGGAGTGAACAGACCGCCCTCTACTGCGACGGCCACAGCAACGTCCGAGGGATGCATTCTAAGAATTGCGTCGCCTGCCCAGACTGCATTGGCTTCAGGGACCTGTTGTAGGGCCAGTGCGCATGCCTTGATGATAAAGTCGTTGATTGAAAGCTTTACGCCTCGTGCATCCAGACTTTGGTTCAGTTGCTTGCGCAGGTTCAGCAACGCATCAATCCGGATGTCACGCCGCAGGTAGAAATGCGGAATGGTTTGTTTGGCTTCGGTGAGCCGCGCTGCAACTGTTTTGCGCATGCCATCCAAGGCAGTTTCGACATGGGGGCGATCGACGTAAAGCGGCCGTATATCATTGTCTGGCGCTTTCGGCGCAACCGCTGGAACAGCATCGCGTCTTGCAGCCTCGCTGTGCGGGCGCGGATCGGATTTTGCCTGCTCGACATCTGCTTTGACAATGCGGCCTCTCGGACCAGATCCCGCCAACGTGTTCAAATCAATGCCTTTCTCAGCAGCCAGTCGTCGCGCCAAAGGAGAGGCAAAGATACGCGATTTTGCCCCATCTTGTGAGGCTTGCTCAGCTGACGGTGCCATCGCGTCGGCATTCGGGGCAGGTAGGGGAGCGTTGTCCGCAACCGGTGCGTGAGGCGTCTGGATTGCGGATACCGGTTCACCCTCTTCAAGCAGCAGTGCAATTGGCGTATTGACAGCAACACCGGCTGTTCCGTCCGTGACAAGAATGCGTCCCACAATGCCGTCGTCGGCGGCTTCAAACTCCATTGTTGCCTTGTCAGTTTCAATTTCTGCAATCACGTCGCCCGATTGTACAGTGTCACCTTCCTTTACCAGCCATCGGGAAAGTGTTCCTTCTTCCATTGTTGGCGACAGTGCAGGCATACGTATTTCAACAGGCATACATCGGCTCCCCTTTGAGGCTGCTACATGCTATCAAACGCACTGTTCGTCCCTCCGGCTTATTATGATGGCTGACACACCTGACGATTTGTCCGGCCATAGCCCGCAGGCCGCCCCGTGGCCGCGGTCAATTTTATGCCATGCAGTCAAGTGGTTGATGTATGTGGTCATCGGTAACACACCTTGCGCGCTGCATCAGCGACCTCGTCTGCGGTGATCAACGCCAATTTTTCCAGATTGGCTGCATACGGCATCGGAACATCCTTCCCGGTGCAATTTATGACAGGTGCGTCCAGCCAGTCAAAGGCTTGCTCCATCAGAACGGCCGAGATATGGTTGCCAATTGCGCCAACGGGAAAGCCTTCTTCAACGGTGACGCATCTGTTGGTTTTCTGAACCGAGGCTATAACAGAGGCAGTATCCATCGGACGCAGGCAGCGCAGATCCAGCACCTCGGCGGAGATACCTTCGCCTGCCAGCATGTCTGCAGCGTCAAGCGTATGTGACATGCCGATGCCAAAACTTACCAAAGTGACATCTGTGCCCTCGCGCCAGAGACGAGCTTTGCCTAGAGGCACGGTATAATCGTCTATTAGGGGGACGTCGAAGCTGCGGCCGTAGAGGATTTCGTTTTCCAAAAAGATCACTGGATTTGGGTCGCGAATAGCCGTCTTTAGCAGTCCCTTTGCGTCCGAGGCGGAATACGGCATGACGACTTTCAGTCCGGGAATATGGGAATACCACGCGGCATAATCCTGGCTGTGTTGTGCGCCGACACGTGCGGCCGCCCCGTTGGGTCCACGAAACACCATTGGGGCACCCATCTGTCCCCCGGACATATACAGGGTTTTCGCCGCAGAGTTTATAATCTGGTCAATAGCCTGCATCGCGAAGTTGAAAGTCATGAATTCAACGATTGGGCGCAGACCACCAAAGGCGGCACCAACCGCAATTCCGGTAAACCCGTGTTCCGTGATCGGTGTATCAATAACCCGTTTGGATCCAAACTGGTCAAGCAGACCTTGACTTATTTTGTACGCGCCTTGGTATTCGCCGACCTCTTCGCCCATTAAAAACACGGCATCGTCACGCGCCATTTCCTCGGCCATGGCATCGCGAAGCGCTTCCCGTACCGTCATTGCTTGCGTCGGTGTTCCCTCTGGCCACTCTGGCGTCGCATCAAGGGTGAGGGCAGTCGCCGCGGAGCCCCCGTTGGGAGCCACCTTGGCGACCGCAGCCTCGGTGGGTTTAAGCACAGCGGGCGTCGGGCTTGCCGAGGCTTGATCGGTCGAGGTGTCACTGTCTTCGGTGACCAAAGTTGCAATTGCGGTATTCACGCGAACTGCTGCTGTGCCCTCGGCGACAAGAAGCGCGCCGATGACGCCCTCGTCTACAGCTTCGAATTCCATCGGTGCCTTGTCGGTTTCAATCTCGGCGAGGATATCGCCGGATTGAACGGGATCTCCCGGTTTAACCAGCCATTTTGACAGTGTGCCTTCTTCCATAGTGGGGCTCAAAGCAGGCATCAGGATTTCAATAGCCATCACGGTGTCTCCGGAGTGAGTGTGGTGGTGCCAATCGGATGTGTCCCGGTACAGATATCGCCACTGGTCATGGAAGGCGTCCCAACAAACTGAGGCTTTGGGATGTCCGTGATTATCGTTCCTCCCACGTCGTGGCCAAACATGTCGAGGGCCTGCGGTGAGAAACCTTTTCGGTGCATACCAAAGGTTAAGGGCGACGATATCTTCAGTCCCGCCCTATGTTCGTGGACGCGTTCGGCGTCAATCTTGTCCTGAGCCAAAAGACCAGCAGCAAAGAAAAACACGATTTATGCCTCCGCGTAGATATCAGTGAACAGTTCAGCTGCAGGAGGCTCCGGGCTTTCTCTGGCGAAATCCGCGCTTGCCGCGACCACTGCTTTAATTTCTTTGTCGATGGCTTTCAGATCGTCCTCGCTGGCATGTTTACCCTGCAACAGCATGTCACGTACATGGTCGATCGGGTCCCGTTCATCGCGCATACGCTGGACCTCTTCGCGTGTGCGGTATTTTGCAGGGTCCGACATGGAATGCCCGCGATAGCGATAGGTCTTGACCTCAAGAATATAGGGACCCTTTCCGGCCCGGCAATGCGCCACGGCTTTTGTGCCTGCCGCCTTGACCGCAAGGACATCCATGCCGTCCACCGCTTCGCCAGCAATGCCAAAGGCAGCGCCTCGCGTATAAAGATCTGGAGTAGAGGTGGATCGAACCTGCGCCGTTCCCATGGCATATTGATTATTTTCAATGACGAAAACGACGGGCAACTGCCAAAGGGCTGCCATGTTAAAGGTTTCATAGACTTGACCCTGGTTGGCAGCGCCATCGCCAAAATAGGTGAACGTCACCCGGCCATTGCCGTTGTATTTATCTGCAAAGGCAAGCCCCGCGCCGATGGGAACCTGAGCTGCAACAATGCCGTGCCCGCCATAGAAATGAGTTTCGGCTGAAAACATGTGCATCGAGCCGCCCTTACCCTTGGAGTAGCCTCCGATGCGTCCTGTAAGCTCTGCCATTACGCCGTTTGGATCCATGCCGCAGGCGAGCATATGCCCGTGGTCACGATAAGAGGTAATCCTCTTGTCGCCCTCTTCTGCGGCGGCTTCCAGACCAACGATCACGGCCTCCTGCCCGATATAGAGGTGACAAAACCCACCAATCAATCCCATGCCGTATAGCTGACCTGCCTTTTCCTCAAACCGTCGAATCAAGAGCATATCTTTGTAATATTGTCGTAATTCGTCACCAGATACATTGGGGACTTTGGCTGATTTTCGCGCTGACATCGACGCTTGGCTCCCTGTTGACGAGATCGTTTAGCCCTAAACTAAACCCGACGCGGCAACATGTCAAAGCCGGGGTTTAGTCGATGACCAACTCGTCATGGCGCATGAGTCCCAGAATATCGCGTGCTCTTTCATCCAGTAAATCGAGATCAAGGAAAGTGTCTGATAATCTGTGGGTGAGATTTTCCATTCGCGCTACCTGAGCCTCGAGTTGCAGTGCTTCTTTTTGCAACACTCTGCTGTCAGCCTCGATTTCGCCACGGCGTATTACACCAAAATCACCTTGGACCGCTGAAAATGCAAAAAAGCCACCCAAGCTCAATATTATGGCAAAATAGGCGATGCTCCCGAGGTGCGACGCTGCACTGTTATTGTCAAACATAGCCCTGCCTCAAGACGCACTGGATGGTAGCCTGCGCAAAAGATCGCAGGCTGCTCCGGTTTAATCAAGATCACGTCTGTCGCTGCCAGCTATGTGTTGCTGTGTGGACTCACAAAGTCGTTCGCGGGTTAGCCCGCACAAGATGCATTGAACACACTGTCGATTGTTGTCAGCAGGGTTGCATCAAATTCTGCATCCGATTGCTTGGCGGACAGCCCCTCTGCGAGGGCGCGGCTAAAACTGGCAATCATTCCGGAATTTTGGCTCAGTAAGGTATTTGCGTCGTCGCGTGTATAGCCACCAGACAGGGCGACCACGCGCATAACATTTGGATGGTTGATCAAGGGTTGATAGAAATTGGGAACACTTGGCAGCGACAATTTCAGCATGATTTTTTGCTGGCCCATTTTGTCAAGCTGGGCGAGGATTGCCTCTCGCAACATAGTTTCTGCGGCGGCTTTGTCTGAGATCGTGATGGTCACTTCGGGTTCCAGGATTGGCATGAGGCCGTGCTGCAGGATCTGGTGACCGACTTCGAACTGTTGTGCCACGTTGGCTGCAATTCCGGCCGCATTGGCCGCATCCACAACAGAGCGCATTTTGGTTCCAAAAATGCCTTTGGATTTTGCACGCTCGAGTGTTGCATCAAGATCTGGCATGGGCTTCATCAGCCGCACACCCTCCGCACCGTCCAACAGGCCTTTGTCAACCTTGAGAAAGGGGACAACCCCGCGGGTATTCCAAAGATAGTCTGCGGTCGGGATGCCGTCTATGACGCCATCCATGGTGCGTTCAAACAAAATCGCGCCAATCACTTTGTCGCCTGTGAAGGCGGCGGATTTGATGATCCGGGCCCGCATCGCGTGGATGAGGGCGAACATTTCTTCATCAGACGTGTAGGCGTCTTCTTCTATGCCATATCCACGCAAGGCTTTGGGGGTGGAGCCTCCGGATTGGTCCAATGCTGCGAGGAAACCAGCCTGCTTGGTCATCTGCGTTGACATCTGTTGGTATGACATGAAGCGTCCGCCTTTTGCCTAAAAGAAAACAAGCGATGCGCGGATCAACGCATCGTTTGGACATGCATAGGCAAAGCGTGGCTGTCTTGGCAATTATGGTCGCGCTAACGGATCACGCAGATGTCGCAATTGTTACCCAAGGGCGGCGACTCCGGGCAGAATCTTGCCCTCCATCCACTCCAAAAATGCGCCACCTGCGGTTGAGATGTAGGTGAAATCCTGCGCTACACCCGCTTGGTTCAGGGCGGCAACCGTATCGCCCCCCCCCGCAACCGAGATCAGATCGCCCGCAACAGTTGCACCTGCGGCAGCTTGGGCTGCGGCATTGGTCGCTGCGTTGAACGGCTCTATTTCGAACGCGCCGAGGGGCCCGTTCCAGATCACGGTTTTCGCGGATGCAAAAACCTTACTTATCATTTTGACAGTCGCAGGTCCCGCATCAAGGATCATGGCATCTGTGGGACACGCGTCTGTCGCTACGGTTTGATTGTCGGCATGGGCCTGAAATTCGCGCGCGACCACAACGTCAACCGGCAGGATGATATTGCATCCTGTGGCTTTGGCTTTTTGCATTATCTCGCGTGCGGTGTCGGTCATGTCATGTTCGGCGAGCGATGTGCCAACATCAATATTCTGCGCCGCGAGAAAAGTATTGGCCATACCTCCCCCGATGACAAGACTGTCCACCTTACCCACAAGATTACCCAAAAGATCCAGTTTGGTTGATACTTTTGCCCCTCCCACGACGGCGACAACAGGCCGGTTCGGGGCGCCCAACGCCGCTTGTAAAGCACCAAGCTCTGACGCCATCAACCGGCCGGCGCAGGACGGCAACAGATGCGCAAGCCCTTCGGTGGAGGCATGTGCACGATGTGCTGCTGAAAAGGCGTCATTGCAATAGACATCCCCCAAGTCGGCCATGGCAGACGCTAGGTCTGCGTCGTTCATGGTCTCGCCTGCGTGAAAACGGGTGTTTTCCAGCAAGACAACTTGACCGGGCTGCGCGGCTGCAATGGCCGTCTGGGCGGCTGGTCCGATGCAATCGGCCGCAAAGATAACCGGTGCACCAAAAGCACCCTCAAGAGCGGGTACCAGCTGTTGCAGACTAAGTGTCGGATTACGTTCGCCCTTCGGACGGCCGAAATGGGCAAGCAGAATCGGAAGGCCACCGGCTTGCAGGATGGTTTGAACGGTTGGCACGATCCGGTCGATGCGGCTGCTGTCGGTAACACGGCCCGCGTCAATCGGAACGTTGATGTCGACGCGCGTCAGCACGCGTTTGCCTGCAAGTTCCATGGCGTCTAGCGATGTCCAGCTCATGCGGATCTCCTTGGTAGCGAGTTTGAGCGTGGTTTGGCCAAGGTAACGGGTCGGTGTCAATGCACTGTCTTGGCTTTCCCGGATTGCGGGGCTAAGTGGGCATTTAAATGTTATACAAAAGGAGAGGCACATGGCCGAGATCAAGGATCCCGAAAACACAATCTTGATGGAACTTAAAGACGGCACCGTCGTGATTGAATTGCTGCCTGAGATTGCGCCCCAGCATTCTGCGCGCATGAAAGAACTGGCGCGTGCGGGTGAGTACGACAATGTCTGCTTTCACCGTGTGATTGATGGCTTCATGGCGCAGACGGGTGATGTGGCCAATGGTGACATGGAAGACGGCTTTAATTTGCGGATGGCAGGAACCGGAGGATCGGACCTGCCGAATCTGCCCGCCGAATTTTCTGGCATTCCGCATGATCGCGGCACATTGGGTGCGGCGCGCTCTGCCAGCCCGGACAGCGCCAATTCTCAGTTTTTTATAAACTTTAGCGACAACCATTTTCTGAACCGGCAATACACGGTGTACGGTCGCGTCATCGAGGGCATGGAACATGTGGATGCCATCATCCGTGGCGAACCCCCGGCCAGCCCGGACCGTATGATCAGCGTAAAGGTTGCGGCGGATGCATAAGGTACTGGCTTTACTGGGTATTTTGGCGACGCCTGCCTACAGCGCCGGGTTGGAAATCACCATTGCAGGCGACGGGGCCAATGGTACTGTCACAGTTGATCTGTTCGAGGATATCGCACCGCAGCATGTCGAGCGTATCACAACGCTGGCCGCGCGCGGGGACTACAATGATGTGGTCTTCCATAGGGTCATCGAAGGCTTTATGGCGCAAACGGGAGATGTGCAATTCGGCAAGCTTGGCGGTGACATGCGTATGGCGGGCCGAGGCGGATCCGATCTTCCGGATCTTCCGGCAGAATTTACGGATACGCCCTATGATCGTGGTGTGTTGGGTATGGCGCGTTCGCAAAGCCCCGACAGTGCCAACTCCCAGTTCTTTATCATGTTTGCGCCGGGATATTTTCTGGATGGAAAATACACAGTTGTTGGTCAGGTAACGGCTGGAATGGATGTCGTGGACGCGATAAAAAGAGGACGCGGACAGAACGGTGCCGTATTGGGACAGCCCGACCGGATGGTCAATGTGACCGTCACACCCTAGGGGGTGGTAACGAAACCGTGATCTTCTGACGCTGGTGCGTCGGAGGGTCGCGCCCCACCTCCTATAGGCAAGGAGGAAAAAAATATGTCTATCAGAACGAAATTCCTGACAGCAATGGTGTTGATGATGCCAGCTCTAGGTCAGGCCGATCCAAATTTTTGGCAGTATGAATGGCCACGCACGGATTTCGAAACAACCTCTGTGGAAAGCTGGGTTGAGATTCTCTCTGGTGGGCCTCCAAAGGACGGTATTCCTGCGCTGGACGACCCTGCCTTTCGTGACGTCGCGGCAGAGGACAGGCTGGGTGCGCGCGAACCCGTGATTACCGTGGAAATAGAAGGTGAGACACCGCGGGCATACCCGTTGCGATATTTGACTTGGCACGAAATTGTAAATGACCAGATTGGTGATCAACCCATCGCAGTCACATTTTGCCCGCTATGCAATTCGGGGCTTGTTTTTGACCGACGGGTGGACGACCGGGTGCTGAGCTTTGGTGTTTCTGGAAAGCTGCGAAATTCTGATATGGTGATGTATGACCGACAAACCGAAAGCTGGTGGCAACAAGCCACGGCAGAGGGCATTGTCGGCGTGATGACAGGAAAGGAATTGGTGCAGTTGCCCGCATGGATGGAAAGCTGGCGCGACTTCAGTAGCCGCAATCCTGACGGACTTGTGATGGAGCAGCCGACGTTTCCGCGTCAGTACGGATTTAATCCCTACCGTGGATATGACAGCTCAATTCGTCCTTTTTTGTACAGCGGAGAGGCCCCTCCATTTGATATTCCTGCGTTGGCGCGTGTTGTGCGGGTCGATGATATGGCGTGGCCGATCAAGAGAGTGCGCGATGCAGGTGGCGTGATCGAGGCGGGCTACGATATAAGCTGGACGGCAGGGCAGGCGTCGGCACTGGATAGCGCATCCATCGCCGAGGGCCGTGATGTGGGGTCCATCAGGGTGCGCGACAGCTTGGGTGACGATGTTCCCCACGACGTAATGTTTGCGTTTGCTTTTCACGCATTCTGGCCGGACGGCACATGGATGCTGGGTGACTAGTGCATCAAATATTTCGGCAAATGTCTCGCGATTGGGGCCAGGGCCGGGTGATATAAACTTGTGCCAGTCAACTGAATAATCCGGGCACCTGTACCAAGTTTGAACCGCGCCAGATCTGGCGCGGTTTTCTGGTCAATACTTCCCAACTCAAGCCAATGCGCACCGATATCATTCAGCCAGCGCAATGCGGACCAAATCAGAAAATTATGCGCATGCAAGCGCCGACCGGCCGGTGACGTGACGCCGATTTGATAAGTTGCCCCGAGCCCATGACATAGAATCAAAATGCCAGCCAGTCTGTGGTGATCCTGCCATGCCTCGAACACCTGTGCCTTACCCGGGGCGGCATGTGCATATCCTGCAAGAAGATGGCGGGGAAGATTGCGATAGCGCCGGTGCTGCTGTTGTTTTGCTTCCGCATGCAGCAACCAGTGATCCGGAGCCGCTGGCAATTCATATTGACGCAACGATAGGTCCGCATTTTCAGCCCGCACCAGTCTGTTCCGCCATTTCTGTGTCAAGGCTGATCGCATAACTGCACGCTCTGCAATGCGGACACGTCCGATGCTAGCAGGGGTCAGGATCGGAAACAGGCCGATGGACTGCATCCGGTTTGTTGGCACAATCTCACCGTTTACCAGAGTTGGTATCGGCACATTTACAAGGTCTTTTAACCATGCAGTCGCGGTGTCCGTATCCGGACAAACCGGTCCGCGCGATATCAAACGTATCTGACCAACAAGCGGCAGGCGTCGAAGTTGAACCAGACAGCTGCACCGGGCATGCTCGTGTAAATCACGGATATGTACCTGTGTTTGCAAACCCAAGGTCTTGCAGGCCGCGTTGAACTCCATCGATTGCATTAAGGGCGGGGCGTGCCATCCAACATCCATGCAGCCCATTAATCGGCAGGTAAGTTCACATAAGGTAAACGGGTCTTATGAAAATGACCTCCCGCCCACGTCCGACACGCGCGGTCGCATGCCTGATCGCCTGTATCCTTGGGTTCCCTTTCGCGGTTGTCAGTGTGATCGAGTTCGCGATCTACCTGTTTCGAACATTATGAGGATGGGTCAAGCCGCAAAAGCGCATGACGTTTTTTTCCTGCGCTCAGTTTTATCGGCTCTTTGAGGGCCTCCGCATCTAGCATCAATCCCGAAGACGTCAGCGGGGCATCGTTCAGGCGCGCACCATTTTCCGCAATTAGCCGTTTGGCATCTTTTCCAGACTTTGCCAGACCAGAGCGGACAAGCGCCTGCACGATACTCAGCCCCCCTTCGATGTCTGAAGCCGTCATGGTCACAGTTGGCAATTCCTCTCCAACCCCCCCCTTTTCGAACACATCGCGGGCGGTAGCCTCGGCCGCCTGCGCGGCGTCCTGTCCGTGCAGCAAAGACGTAACCTCGTTGGCGAGGACGATTTTCGCTGCGTTTATGTCAGAGCCGGACAACGCCCCGAGCCGGTTACATTCCTCTACCGGCAGCTCTGTGTAGAGCTTGAGAAACCGACCAACATCTGCATCTGTTGTATTTCGCCAGAATTGCCAGAATTCGTAAGGGCTGAGCATGTCTGCATTCAACCAGATTGCACCGCCTTGCGATTTACCCATCTTGCGTCCATCTGACGTGGTGAGCAAAGGTGTGGTCAGGCCGAAAATCTCGGATTCCAAAACGCGGCGTGTCAGATCAATGCCGTTTATAATATTGCCCCATTGGTCTGAACCGCCCATCTGCAACAGGCATCCATGGCGCCGGTTCAGCTCTAAAAAGTCATAGGCCTGCAGGATCATGTAATTGAATTCCAGAAAGGACAGAGACTGCTCGCGATCCAGACGGGATTTGACGGATTCAAAGCTCAACATACGGTTCACGCTGAAGTGCCGCCCGATATCCCTCAGAAATTCCAGATAATTCAGGCTATCCAGCCATTCGGCATTGTTGGACATCAAAGCAGATTGCGGTCCGGCGTCATAATCAAGGTAACGATCAAAAACCCGCTGCATTCCAGCGATGTTTGCATCGATGTCCTCAGCCGATAGCAACGGGCGTTCATCGGCCCGGAAGCTGGGGTCTCCGACCTTGGTCGTTCCGCCCCCCATAAGCGTAATCGGGCGATGGCCGGTTTTTTGAAACCACCGCAGCAGCATGATGTTCAAAAGATGCCCGACATGCAGGGATTTGGCCGTTGCATCATATCCGATATAGGCGGTTACCATACCAGTGCTCAGGGCATCATCAAGGCTCTGATAATCCGTGCAGTCAGCTAAAAAGCCGCGCTCCATCACGGTGTGCAAAAACTCGGATTTGGGATGGTATGTCATAATGACCCCCTGTTTCTGTTGGTGTGTCCGCTATAAGCATGAAGCACAGGAAGGGGAAGGCCATGACGCGCAGTGATCCGATTTGGTCGGCAGGTTTGATGTCAGGGACGTCTTTAGACGGTGTCGACGCTGCGTTGGTGTATACAGACGGAGTGCGGATACACGGCTTTGGAGAGGGCCGATATCGCCCTTACTCGGCGGGTGAACGCAAAGAATTACGGGCAGTTTTGGGACATTGGCCGGGAGAGGGACTGGAATCGGCCGAGCGTGTGATTTTGTCCACACATCACAACCTGATTGCGGGCTGGTCACCTGACATTATCGGCTTTCATGGCCAGACGCTCGCCCATGATCCGGTTAACCGCCGGACCCATCAACTGGGCGATGGAGCGGCCTTTGCCAAGCTGTGCAAGGCCCCGGTGGCATGGGATTTTCGCACCCATGATGTATCGATCGGAGGGCAGGGTGCCCCATTAGCCCCCCTGTTTCACTTCGCCTGTGCGCAGTGGGCAGGGTTGACGGATCCTGTCGCGTTTTTGAACCTTGGCGGGGTTGGGAACCTGACATGGATCAATCCGTCGGTGGATCACATTCTGGCGGACAATGCCGTACTGGCCTTTGATACCGGACCGGCAAATGCACCGTTGAATGATGCGATGATGCGTTTGTTTGGTGTGGCTCAGGATACAGATGGACGGGTCGCGCAAAGAGGGCAGGTGGATCCGGCGTGGATCACACAGTTCCTGACCCATGAGTTTTTCACGCGTCGGCCGCCTAAGTCACTGGACAGAGACACATTCGCCTGCAACCTAAAGAGTATAGACTGTCTCGACGATGACGATCAAATCGCGACACTGTCAGCTTTGCCCGCGTTTTGCGTGGCGAAAAACCTGTCCTGCTGCCCCTGTCCTCCATCCCAGATCTTTGTGACAGGTGGAGGACGACATAATCCGGTCATGATGGACGCTTTGGCCAATACGTTGCCGTGCCCTGTTGCGGCAATTGATACCATCGGGCTAGACGGGGATCTCTTGGAAGCGCAGGCCTTTGCCTATCTTGCCGTGCGGGTGCTGAAAGGGTTGCCTACGTCATTGCCAACAACCACGGGTGTCCCGTCTCCTGCCTGCGGGGGACGAGTCAGTACCCCCTGAGCAACGGGATACCAATTTGGGTCCCGCTGTGCGCCCTTGCTCAACTTGAACAACTCGCTCCGCCAAGAACACAGAATTTTGCACAATGGGGATGATTCAATGACACCGGAGCCTCGGCCTCGGCAAGACTGGTCCCCATCTCGAATTGTGCATCATAAGGCAGCAGCGTACAGGCCACCACGCTTGGTTGCTCGGCACCGCGACGTTTCACCACCATTCGAGACGAGGCACACATCACGCTTTGCGGTGTCTTGCCAAGAATGCCCCAGCAGGCGGTTGTGATTTCGGGAACCTCGACGGACTGGTCCATTTCGGGAAAAATTATCAGATCGGCTGGGCTTTGTGCAGTGATCTGAAACTCTTCGTCTTCAAAAAGGCGCGCATAGCCCAAACGCGCGTCTGCTTCACTTTCATCCCAAAGACTGCGTCCGGCGACAGTGGTTTGAATGCCAACATCGCGTAACCAGCGCATGCCTTTCAAGGTAATATCAAAACTGCCGGTGCCGCGCTCTTCATCATGTCGCGCGGCGGTGAAATGATCCATTGAGACGCGTAATGTCAGCTTTGCACCATAGGTTGCCTGCAAGCTTGCCAAACCGGACTGAACGCGGGATCGCATCATCGGGCGCATGGCATTTGTCAAAACCAAAACATCATATCCGCGCGCAAGTGCCGCCGTTATCATGTCCAGTATTTGCGGGTTCATAAACGGTTCGCCGCCGGTAAACCCAATTTCACGAACGTTCCATTTGCGCGCGTCAAGCTGATCGAGATAGTCCGTCACTTCGTCAGTTGTCATATAGACCAAAGCGTCATTTGTCGGCGAACTTTCAATGTAACAGCGTAGGCATTCGATATTGCAAAGGGTGCCGGTGTTAAACCACAAGGTGTCGGGACGGGACAGGCCTACCTGTGCGCGGGGCGACCCATCGGCTGTATAATAGGGATCTGAAAACTTTGACGGTTTCACTTGGTAGGGATTGTCTTTCATGTTTTACGCGCAGCCTATTATTCTTTAACACTTCTGTTACACTATTTAATCGTGTGACATTCTTTAGACCAGTGGCACGAACACAAAGAATACTGCGGTATTTACCAAGCTTGGTTGGACATTCACCCTGATACGCGGTAACCCCCTGATCGTTAGCGCTAACAACTCTGTCAGTGCGAATCGCTGGCTGTCAAATGGAGCAATACTATGGTCTCGCGCGTCATTCCTGTTGACCCTTTCGATCTTGTTATTTTTGGGGGGACGGGCGATTTGGCCCGCCGCAAGATCCTGCCTGGGTTATTCCGTCGATTTTGCGCGGGGCAGGTACTCGACAGTGCGCGTATTATCGGAGCCGCGCGCGCTGATATGACTGAAGACGGGTATCGCGAGTTGATAAGTGATGCTGTTGTGGAATTTGAACTCAAGGGCAACCCCGAACACCCGAAACTGGCAGACTTTCTGCAGCAAATCAGTTATGTATCGGTGGACGCCCGTGGGGATGGGGGTTGGAACGAATTAAAATCCAAACTGCGCAGTGATGTGGTGCGCGCCTTTTATTTCTCCGTTGGCCCATCGTTGTTCGGGGATATTGCCGACCGGCTTTGTTCGCAGGATCTAGCCACGTCGGACAGCCGCATTGTGGTGGAAAAACCGTTTGGACATGATCTCGCCTCGGCAAAGTTGTTGAATGCAACACTGGCCAAGTATTTTGACGAGGCACAGATTTACCGGATTGATCACTATTTGGGTAAGGAAACCGTTCAGAACCTGATGGCTGTCCGCTTTGGAAATGTTCTGTTCGAGCCTTTGTGGAATTCGCAGTACGTCGATCATGTACAAATCACCGTGGCCGAAACCGTAGGTGTTGGTGGTCGTGGTGGCTACTATGACAAATCTGGTGCCATGCGGGACATGGTGCAGAACCATTTGATGCAGCTATTGTGTCTGATCGCAATGGAGCCGCCGGCCAAATTTGATCCCAATGCTGTACGCGATGAAAAGTTGAAAGTTATCAGGGCTTTAGAACCTGTCAAATACCACCAGATTGTCCGTGGGCAATATGCCGAGTATAATGATGAACCCGGATATCGCGAGGATGTGGGGAATGAGCGCAGCTTTACCGAAAGCTTTGTCGCCCTTAAGGCGCATATCGCAAATTGGCGGTGGGCGGGCACACCGTTCTACTTGCGGACTGGTAAAAAGTTAAAAGCGCGTGCATCCGAGATTGTCGTGGTTTTCAAAAATACCCCCCACTCAATTTTTGATCATGAAACTGCACATCACAACGAATTGTTGATCAAACTCCAGCCGAACGAGGGCATTACTCTTCAAGTGACGATCAAGGAACCCGGACCGGGTGGCATGCGGCTTGTGGATGTGCCCCTCGATATGACGTTCGCGGATGCACTTGGGCCAGAGGCGTCCGATGTGCCGGATGCTTATGAACGTCTTATCATGGACGTGATCCGTGGAAACCAGACCCTGTTCATGCGCGGGGACGAGGTCGAAGCCGCTTGGGCGTGGACCGATCCCCTCATCGAAGGCTGGATGCAGCGTGGGGATGTGCCGAAACCCTATGATGCCTATAGTGCAGGGCCAGAGGATTCGCTGATGTTATTGCATCGTGATGAACGCAGGTGGCGGGAGATCAAAGAATGACCTTCGAATTTGTTGAATATGCTGATCGAGAGATGCTGACGATTTCAGTGGCCGATCGTCTGGCATCGCAGTTACGGGTCCAACTTCAGCGTGAGGGTCGTGTTTTGATGGCTGTTCCGGGCGGAACCACGCCCGGACCGATTTTCGATAATCTATGTGCAGCGCAGCTGGATTGGAATCGTGTGGATATCATGCTGTCTGACGAGCGTTGGCTGCCCGAAACCAGCGATCGTTCCAACACGCGGCTTTTGCGTGAACGTCTTTTCGTGGGCCCTGCTGCGCAAGCGACTCTGGTGCCAATGTATAGCAACGCAGACGTGCCCGAAGACGCTTTGCCCGAACTGGCGGCGAATATCGCGCCAAGATTGCCTTTGGGGATCGTGGTTTTGGGAATGGGAGCAGATATGCACACAGCGTCAATTTTTCCTGGTGCTGACCGGCTGGATGACGCTCTGTCTGGTAACGCACCGATACTGCTTGCGATGCGTGCACCCGGTGCACCAGAGCCTCGGATCACGGTAACGGCACATGTTTTAAACGATGCGTTGAACAAACATATCGTTATCTTCGGAGCGGAAAAGCGCGCAGCTTTGGAGACAGCACGTTCTCTTGATCCACAAAACGCACCTATACGGGCGGTTTTGGACAGAGCAATCGTACACTGGGCGGAGTAGGCTGATGTGGGACACCCTGAAATCTCTGGCTGGTAACGTGGCTGACCGGTCTATGCTGGATTTGTTTGACGACAAAAGCCGGGCGGCCTCTTTCAGCCTGTCTGCGTGCGGGATGCTGTTTGACTATTCCAAAACACAGATTGACCAGACAATCCTGAGCGCATTGCTGGATCTGGCGGAAACCAAGGATGTTGCTGCGCGGCGGGATGCAATGTTTTCAGGCGCCGCGCTGAACGAGACCGAGGGCCGTGCTGTTTTGCACACGGCTCTGCGTGCGAAAAGTGAGGCTGCTGTTTTTGTGGATGGCTGCGATGTTATGTCAGGCGTTCACAAAACGCTGGATGATATGGAACGCGTCGCAGAGCAGATACGCGCGTCCGAATTTACTGATGTGGTGAACATTGGGATCGGCGGCTCTGACCTTGGGCCTGCCATGGCCACGCTGGCCTTGCGTCCGTACCATGATGGGCCACGCTGTCACTTTGTGTCGAACGTGGACGGTGCAGATATTGCCGACACGCTTGCGTTGTTGGATGCTGAAAAAACGCTGTTTATCGTCGCGTCCAAAACCTTCACCACGATTGAAACAATGACCAATGCGCGCACGGCCAAAACATGGCTGAACGCGTCTGGTGTCTCGACCGAGGGGCGGTTTATCGCCCTGTCTTCGAACCAGTCCGCCGCGGCCGAATGGGGTATTCCGGCTGAACGGGTGCTGGGTTTTGAAGATTGGGTGGGTGGTCGGTATTCAGTGTGGGGACCGATTGGGCTATCTCTTATGATTGCCATTGGCGCAGACAACTTTCGCGCGTTCTTGGGTGGCGCGCAAACAATGGACCAACATTTTCAAACGGCTCCACTGGCACAGAATATGCCGGTTCTTCTGGCGCTTGTGGGGATATGGCATCATCAGGGAATGGGATACGGGACACGTGCGGTCCTGCCCTATGACAACCGTCTGTCACGCCTACCTGCCTATCTTCAACAGTTAGAGATGGAAAGTAACGGCAAGCGTGTGGCTATGGACGGCACGACGCTTGATATTGCGTCGGGGCCGGTTGTGTGGGGCGAGCCGGGAACCAATGGGCAGCATGCCTTTTATCAATTGATTCATCAGGGAACAGCAGTGATTCCGTGCGAATTTCTGATTGCTGCCGAAGGACACGAACGCGATCTGGCGCATCATCACGATTTGCTGGTTGCCAATTGCCTTGCACAATCAGAGGCCCTTTTACGCGGTCGATCACTGGACGAGGCGCGCGCCAAAGTTTCGGACAGATTTCAAGGAGCTGAGCTGGACCGGCAAGCTCGCCACCGTGTTTTTCCGGGCAACCGCCCCTCGACCACACTGATGTATCCCAAACTGACCCCGTCTGCTTTGGGTGCGATTATTGCCCTGTATGAACATCGGGTCTTTGTCGAAGGGACGATCCTGAATATCAATTCGTATGATCAATGGGGTGTCGAATTGGGTAAGGAACTGGCAACAGCTCTTGGGCCGATGGTGACAGCCCAGCAACCTCCCGACGGCAAAGACGGGTCAACGCGACAGCTGCTTGGATACCTCTCCGACAACAGGAGCTGATTACGACGGGATGGTGAAGTCTGGTGGAGCAAGGGTAAAGCCGTCAAAGTTAAAGCCTGGCGACACAGTGCATCCCACCAACGTCCATGCCCCTGTGCTGCGTGCTGACTGCCAGTGATCAGTTGGCACAATAATTTGTGGTCTCTGCCCCTCCGCCAGATCGGAGCCTAGAGTTTGGTGAGAAACCGGCCCCTGATCGGTTGGCGAAATTGATAGCCGTAGTGCAGATCCGGCGTAAAAGTGCCATATCTCTGTTGCATCCACGCGATGCCAGTGACTGACTTCGTCGCCCTTCAACAAAAAATATATGGACGTCCCCGCAGGTCGCCCCGCGCCTGCTGCTTCCCAAGTTTGGCGATAATGTCCACCTTCCGGATGTGGCTTAAGTTTAAGCAAGTCAATGATTTGATCTGCGGTCATTTGCTATGCCTTTTGCTGATTTGAATATGATGTGTGGCACAAAACGATCCATTATGTCCTACGGACTTTTACCAACCGACGGCCAAACCTATGAGAAACAAACCAGAAAATCCAGAACAGCCCATCAAACATGTTTTTGGTGCGGCGGTTACATGATTTTTGAGATACACTTCCCGCACGGCGCACGATGATTGTGCCAGTTCTAGGATCACGCGATCCAAAATTAATTACTCGGATTGCGATTATACCGTATCGTGCCGGTGGATGGTGGCGTGAGGATTTTACCTGAAATCGGCATCACGTTACGCAGAAAAGCCCGCCGTGTTGTTTGCATCAGCCTTCTAAAGACAGGACTTTGCCAAGATGCCTCACTGCAGCCGATCTCACTGGTCGAGTTCTCGAAAATCTTCCTCCGCGGGTCGAATTTTTTAGACAGTTTACCGCGCTCTGTGGCGTAAGAACGCGCAAAGATACGCAGGGATGGCTGAAGGCCAAATATTATGAGGCGCAAGGTTTTGTTTCGACGGGCCACCCAAACTTGAGCATACTTGCGTTTATTAAGTAATATAAATCTTTGACCGCTCGGATTTACACCCGTGGGAGATTTCCAGTGCGTTACGTCTTGCGCTGCAATCCGGGATTATCGCTGCTCGCTCAGCTTTTGACCGTGTGTTTGGCCTCAAGGATATGAAATCATGGCTCTTCTGAGTGAAATAAGGTTTTAACAATTTGATTCACTTAGCGGTAGCAAGCGTATGATTTATAGAATTTTTTTGATATAATATATCTTACGCAAACTTTATTTCACAGAGGATTGGAAAATTGCTGAAACCAAGTGTTTCGAACCCTGGTTGAACACACCCCAAAAGGATGGTCAGGTCACGGATGTCAGAAGAAAAACGATATTTGGCGCTATGCGACGAGATCCAATCCAGTGATCATGCGTCATTATTGTCGAACATAAGGCAGTGACACCCGGACGCAGGTTTCCTGTGAACTGGACATAGTGAGTCTCGTATTCGTTTTTGCTGATATCGCTTAATATCGACCCCATTTGAACAAAAAGACCTTTTTGCGGAAACTAATTTCAAAGATCTACAAAAATGTTTCATCGCAATGGGACATATGCCCAAAGTGGTGGGCCTATTAAGAAAGGCCTGCATCAAGGAATTAAAGAAACGATAAAACCGCATCATGAGTATTTGACGCTCGGCTTAAAGGATCGGATCATATCCGTAAAAAGTGACTGGTCTTTTTGTTTTCGGCTACACAAAAGCGAAATTTTTTATTGCGCTTTATCCAGACGAAGTTGCCGCAACTAGTGTCATATCCCCATACGCAGACTGACGGATCCTCTACGACGACGATGCAGATGTGTGATCGAGATTAAAATTGCAAATAGTGATCTATGCAAAGGCATTACTACGCGCCACCATGCATTTGAACGTAGAGAAGTATACTATTTAAGGTGAGAGCAGCTGTCCAAATTTCAAGACAGCTGCCAGTTGGAAGGGCAAGGTTTCTGGGGATCGCGTTATGATCTAAGAATTGACCGGCCAGCGTATAATGCGGTTTCTCCCAGCATTTCTTCGATCCGAATGAGTTGGTTGTATTTTGCCAACCTGTCTGACCGCGCCAATGATCCGGTTTTGATCTGACCGCAATTGGTGGCTACAGCCAGATCAGCGATGGTGGCATCTTCGGTTTCACCAGAGCGGTGTGACATGACATTGGTCATTCGTGCGCGATGGGCCATGTCAACGGCTTGGAGTGTTTCAGTCAAGGTACCGATCTGATTGACCTTGACCAACATGGAATTGGCGCTGCCGCGCTCAATCCCCATGGCCAGACGTTCTGGATTGGTGACAAACAGATCATCGCCGACCAATTGCACGCGGTCACCGATGGCGTCTGTTAGGGCCTTCCACCCGTCCCAATCGTCTTCTGACATGCCATCTTCGATTGAAATAATGGGATAGTCGTCTGCCAGCGCGGCAAGGTAGGCCACGTTTTCTTCGGAGGAGAGGATTTTTTGTTCACCGGCCAGATGATAGGCACCATCTTTGTAGTATTCGGTCGCGGCACAGTCCAAGGCAAGGTGTATGTCTTCGCCCGGAACATAGCCGGCTTTTTCAATTGATTTCAGAACAAAATCAAGCGCATCTCGAGTAGAGCTGAGATTTGGTGCAAATCCGCCTTCGTCTCCGATGCCGGTAGAAAGGCCCGCTGTGGACAGCTCTTTTTTTAGGGTGTGGAAAACCTCGGATCCCATACGGACGGCGTCGCGGATGGATGTGGCCGACACCGGCATAATCATGAATTCCTGAATATCGATCGGGTTGTCGGCGTGTTCGCCTCCGTTGATGATGTTCATCATGGGTACAGGTAGCAGTCGGGCGGACGTACCACCCACATAACGGAAAAGGGGCTGTGCGGCAAAATCTGCTGCAGCTTTTGCAGCTGCGAGTGACACGCCCAAAATGGCATTCGCGCCAAGGCGGCTTTTGTTTGCAGTTCCGTCCAGCTCGATCATGGATTCGTCGATGCTGACCTGTTCGGTGGCATCCATGCCCAACAAGGCCTCGGCAAGTTCGCCATTGACCGCCGCAACAGCATCCAGCACGCCCTTGCCTTTGTATCTGTTTGTGTCACCGTCACGTTTTTCAACGGCCTCATACGCGCCCGTGGATGCGCCTGACGGAACCGCAGCACGTCCCAATGTGCCGTCTTCGAGGGTGACATCAACCTCGACCGTGGGGTTGCCACGGCTGTCAAGAATTTCGCGGGCGTGAATATCGATTATAGTGCTCATAGCGGTCTCCGGCGGGTAAGTTTGCGGCAGTCATAGCAACCGCTTGCGAATTGTAAACCGGCGATGAAGTGTATTGCGATAGCGCTAACGTTATCCTTTGGTGTGCCGGACGCTGCGGGCGTGTTGTCTTACGGAGTTTGGACGCGCCGCTGGGCGGCCTCGCGGTACAAAAGATAAAGCCCGGCCGCGACAATCATGCCTGCACCTATCCACGTGATTGTGTCAGGAGTTTCGTTGAAAAACACCAACCCGATGATCATCGCCAAGATCAAACGCGTGTAGCGGAAAGGCGAAATCACCGAGACCTCGCCAAGGCGCATGGCTGCGGTCACCGCATAATACCCGACCAACCCCAAGGCTGAAATTGCGGTCAGGGCGCTCCACTGCAAGACCGTCGGAGAAACCGCCGCATCTGCAAAGGGCCACAGCATCAGACCGGCGGGAATCATGGTCGAAAAGCCGTATGTTGTAAGCTGTAGATTATGCATATCCTTGGGCACGAAGCGCGTTGCCAGATCACGGGCAGTCAGGCAAACCACAGCCCCCACTGCCAAAAGCGTTGTCGAGTCAAATGCGTCGGTTCCCGGCTTGATGATCAAGAGCATGCCAACAAAACCAATGAAAACCGCACTCCATCTGCGCCACCCGACATGCTCTCCCAGTAAAAGCGCTGCACAGAACGTCAGCGTCAAAGGTGTCACCTGAATGAGTGCGGCCAGCGTTGTCAGCGGCGCAAGCGCCAATGCAGAGATGAAGAATACCACGCCTACGGTATCGGCAAGGTTCCGTGCGATCACGGCTGGATGAAGCAGGGCAGCATCTAGCAAAAGTACTCTGTTGATACGGCATAAAATCAACAGAGCGATTGTTCCCAAACAACCGACGCTCAGGGTCAACTGGGCCGTGGGCATGGATTGGGTGCCAGATTTGATCAGGGCATCCTCAACTGCAAACGCCGTCATGGCGACGACCATGAAAAGGATCCCGCGCAAATTTTCCATCTCGCCCTCTTGAACATGACTGTATACTGCCTTTAGGCGGGTGGCTCTGAAATGACCAGTCCACCGGTGCGCATGACGCTGTGAAGGACTGTAAGATATGACCCCAAGTTTGACTGCGACGAAAGATCTGGTCCTGATTGGCGGCGGTCACACGCATGCTTTGGTCATGCGGGCCTGGGGAATGCGGCCTCTGCCTGGCGCGCGTCTCACTCTGATCAATCCGGGTCCGGCCGCCCCCTATTCCGGCATGCTTCCCGGATTTGTTGCAGGCCATTACAGTCGGGACACCTTGTCCATAGATTTGATAAGA
>JAYQEA010000017.1:1309-13365 GCA_038138625.1 Roseivivax sp. | reverse complement strand
CGGGTAATCCTTGGTGCGGTCACGGCCCTGGATCCCGAGACACGCCGGATTGCGGTCGGAGACCGCATTGTGTGTTACGATGTGGTCAGTCTGGATGTGGGGTTGACGGCGTCAATGCCAGCCCTGCCAGGATTTGAGGAGCATGCTACGGCGGTCAAGCCTTTGGGAGATTTTGCGAAAGCGTGGGATCAGGCAAGAGATAAACAGGGTCCCATTGCGGTGCTGGGAGGCGGCATCGCCGGAGCTGAAATCGCTATGGCCATGGCGCATGCGCGCCACCAAAAAAGCGCGATTACAGTGATCGATGCGGCTCGGGTTTTAAAGACGCTGCCACCTTGGCCGAAACGTCATATCTTGCGGGCCATGCGCGGTTTGGGAATTGATCTCATCGAAAATGCAGAACCGGTAGCAGTCACCGATCAGGGTGTTGCGCTTGCAGATGGACGGCTGATCGAGGCTGAGTTTGTCGTGGGGGCTGCCAGTGGTCGGGCGTGGCCTTGGCTCGCGCAAACTGGCTTGGAGCTTTTTGAAGGCTTTGTGGCTGTTGATCAGTACTTGCAAAGCAGTTCTGAAGAGGTTTTCGCCGCAGGAGATTGTGCACATATGCGCGAGACCCCGCGACCCAAGGCAGGTGTATTTGCGGTCCGGCAAGCGCCCGTGCTGTTCGAAAATCTTCGGGCACGTCTGATGGAGAGGCCCCTTCGACGTTTTGTGCCACAGCGTGATTATCTGAAACTGGTGTCTCTTGGTGGAAAAACAGCGCTTGCCGAAAAGGCAGGAATTCCTCTTTCCGGCTCTGTAATGTGGCGTTGGAAAGACCACATCGACCAGCGCTTTATGCGAAAGTTTTCAGATCTTTCCCCGATGGCCGTGCCTCCTCTTCCCAAAGACCGCGCAGCAGGTGTTTTACCAGACAAGCCATTATGCGCAGGATGTGGTGCCAAAATCGGACGCGCGCCGCTTCGGGCGGCTTTGCAAGACCTGCCGCAACTGCGTGATGATGTACTTAGCCTGCCCGGAGACGACGCGGCGATCCTGCGGATGGGGGACGTCAAACAGGTTTTCACAACCGATCATCTCAGGGCGTTTACACATGATCCTGCCATGATGGCGCGGATTGCCGCCGTCCATGCCTTGGGGGATATCTGGGCTATGGGCGCGACACCGCAGGCGGCTTTGGCCCAAGTGGTCCTGCCGCGTCTGTCTCCCGAATTGCAGACCCGGACCCTGAGCGAGGTTATGCATGCGGCTGGTGATATCTTTGCAACAGCGGGCGCGCAGATTGTGGGCGGCCATAGCTCTCAGGGCGATGAGATGACCTTGGGGTTTTCAATCAGTGGTTTGTGTGGCGCAGCACCTATCACTCTGCAAGGTGCGCGACCGGGGGATTTTTTGGTCCTGACCAAGCCGATTGGAACCGGCATTATTCTGGCTGCCGAAATGCAAATGCGAGCGTCGGGGGATGTTGTGGCGGGTGCGTTGGCCTCTATGTCCCAGCCGTCTGATCTGGCTGCGCGCCTCCTGTCACAAGCCCATGCCATGACAGATGTCACCGGTTTTGGATTGGCTGGACATGTGCAGGGTATTTGTGCCCAAAGCAACGTGTCTGCGCAGATCTGGCTGGATCGGGTGCCAATTTTGAAAGGGGCGCTGGATCTTGCACATTCTGGTGTCAGATCGTCATTATATGCCGATAACAGGGGATTGATCGGCAAATGTCCCGAAACGGCACGGGCAGAAGTGTTGTTTGATCCACAAACAGCCGGAGGCTTGCTGGCTGCGGTAGGTGAAAACCAAGTGCATCAAGTGATAAATGAGTTTAAGAAACTCAATCAAAAATATGATATCATTGGCAGAATAATATCCACAGAGAGTGTTTTGGTTGATGTTTTGTCGAACAGCGCCGACATGCCAACTTTTTGATGGGTGGGTTTTACATCAAGATTTTTTGATGTGCTAATGCGTGTTCACTTACACGACTTCATCCAGTGATGCAGCAAGCGCATCTGTCATCCGGTTCAGATCACTGTCTTTCAAACCCTCGGTATGAATGCGCGACAAAATTTTTGATCCACGCGCGGATCGGGATTTTAAGTATGCCGGATCGTAATGATCCGTCATCAACGAACAGGCCAGCCCGTTCATATTGGCGTCTGCAATCTGGGCGCGCCACCGTGCAACGACGGCCTCTCCGCGGATACTTTGCAGAGGTTCAAGAAGACGCAGCAGTTCCAGATCGTCCTGCCAAAGATCATTGTATATGCGGGTCAGGTACTCTGCGCGGGCTGCGACGGGGGCGGTGATTTCAATCCGGGGCGCCGTGCGCATAGCCGACCATAACATCGGGGGTATAATCCGTTCACCGATCTTGCTCGATTCTGCTTCGATGAGGATCGGGCGCGCGGGGTCCATACGGCACAGTTGGCTGGCAAGTTTTGATTCAAATGATTTTTGGCTTGGCTGGGGTCCAAGGTTGCCCAACAATGATCCGCGGTGCCCTGCAAGCCCCTCAAGATCAATGACTTGGTGCCCTCGGGCCGCCATGCGTTGCAAGAGTTCGGTTTTGGCTGTTCCGGTGTTGCCATCCAGCAAAACAATCCTGTGTGAGACGGGGTCCTTATATAAGGTCTGGTGCACAAGCGCGCGATACGCCTTATATCCCCCTTGGATGATCTTGGCTCTCCAACCGATCTGGTCGAGCAGATACCCGAATGATCCCGATCGTTGCCCGCCTCGCCAGCAATAGATCAGGGGGCGCCACGAGCCGTCGTAATGTGCCAAAGGTCCCGCAACATGTGCGGCCGTGTTCGTGAAAATATGTGCAGCCCCGATTTTGCGTGCCCGGAAGCGACTGTCTTGTGTATAGACCGTTCCGACCTCGGCGCGTTCAAGATCGTTCAACACAGGCAGGTTGATCGCACCGGGAATATGATCCAGTGCGAACTCTGCGGGGCTGCGTACATCGATGATCGTGTCGAAATCACTGTCGAGAATGCTTTGCAAAGAGGTGTAGTTGCGTTCCATACTGGTCTTCTACAGTCGAAAGGGCCAAAGGGGCAGGGGGCAAATGAAAGCAGTTTTTGACAGTCGCCAGATGGCCCATGATCCAAAGACATTTCTTAGGATGGGTCAGCCACACCCCAGCCCCGAACAGCCGGAGCGTGCCCGACGGTTGCAGTCAGGTGTAATCGAGGCGGGCTGGACACTGATTTCCCCGCAAGATCACGGCTTGATGCCCATCGCGGCGGTACATGGTTCTGATTACCTGAGCTTTCTGCGAACCGTTCATGCGCGTTGGATACAATTGCCCGGCGCCAGCCCTGAAGTGATCCCAAACATCCATTCGCGGTCACGGACAGATAGCTACCCCAGCCATCCAGTTGGGCAGGCAGGCTGGCATCAGGCGGATATGGCCTGTCCTATTGGTGCAGAAACATGGGCGTCAGCCTACTGGTCTGCACAATCTGCATTGACGGCGGCCGGTTGCGCACTGGAAGATGGCGCCAGTTACGCTTTGTGCCGCCCGCCCGGCCATCATGCATTCTCTGACATGGCTGGCGGGTTTTGTTTTTTGAACAACGCAGCCATTGCCGCACAGTGGTTGACACAGGTCGGGCGTCGCGTTGCCGTGCTGGATGTCGATGTGCATCATGGCAATGGCACGCAGGGGATCTTTTACGAACGTGGTGATATCCTGACTGCTTCGGTGCATGCAGACGCCTCAAACTTTTACCCTTTTTTCTGGGGGCACCCAAATGAACGTGGAGCAGGAGCGGGCCTTGGCGCAAATTTGAACCTGGCTTTGCCCTTGGGCAGCGCAGATGCCCCATGGCTGCACGCAATAGAGCACGCACTGGAGTACACAGGCAGCTTTGGCGCGGATTGTCTTGTGGTGGCTTTGGGGCTGGACGCGCATGTGTCGGATCCATTCAAGGCCCTTGGTATAACCACGCAAGGGTTCGCCGCATTGGGCCGACGTCTTGCCCGACATGACACTCCCGTTGTTTTGGTGCAGGAGGGTGGCTATTTAAGTGATGCATTGTCGGAAAACCTGGCCGCCGTGCTTGGGGCATTTTTGGAATGACACGTTATGGCGACATCAGCGCTGTGTCGGCACTATCAAGGGCCATACGCTTTTGCCATCACATTGCCGCCATTTCGGCAAGATAACCGGCACATCCTTGCAAAGCGGCATTGTCATCGGTCACGATATGTACTGGAAATTGCGTCATGAAGTCGGAGAAGCGTCCCTTGGCACAAAACGCAGGCCCGAAGCCCATGGGTCCGTAATAAGGGGCAAATGCACGCGCCAGCCCGCCGCACAGGTATATGCCACCAAATGGCAATTGGATCAGGGCCAAATCGCCAGCGTACATTCCAAGAATGCGGACAAACAGTGCAGCTGCCCGTGCTGATCTGTCTGAATGGCCAATCGAGGCCATGACATCATGTGAAGACAGTTCCGGGTCGGGACTTTGGTCTTCTTTCAAAAGCCATGCATAGAGGTTGCCCAGCCCACGACCAGAGGCGGCTTCCTCTGCTCCGGCAAATCCATGTTCTTGTGACAAAAATTGTGCCAGCCTCAAATCCGCCTCGGTTTGTACGGGCAGACCTATGTGGCCGGATTCAGATGGTGGCACGATGGTGACGCCTTTGCCATGCACAACCAAAGCCGAATTCAGCCCCGTGCCCACGTTTAGCATAAGCTGGGCTGCTCCGGGATTGCTTGAATCGCCAGCAAGGACTTCGGTCAGGCAGGATTGGGGAACATGGGCCAAAGCATGTCCCTGCGCCTGAAGATCGTTCAGCACGCCAACCAATGTGGCACCTGTTGCGTCGCTGATCGCGCTGGCATCTACATGCCAGTCCAAATTTGTCAACCGACCCACGCCATCCTGTACAGGTCCGGCCATCGCCACGCAGGCCGCGTCAACCTTTGCTCCCGTCTCATGGAGAAAATGGGCCAGAACCTCGCCCAAATCCGCATGATCGGCATTGCGGTAACGGCGTGCTGTGTGTGTGCGTACCTTGGTGCCATCGGCCAATGCCACGCGTGTGTTGGTTCCGCCGATATCGGCAATAATTGCGAGATGCGAAGCCATGGCTTTTGGGTCCCTGTCTTGATGCTTGGAAAACCCGGCGCAACCGGACGAAGCAAGGCTTGTTAGGCAGTGCCTGAATACAGTCTTCGCCGGACATTGCAAGGGGTTGTGTTAGCGCAATCATACTTGGCAGGGTTGTAATCCCCCGCGCATGTCGCATTGACGCGGGCGGTCAGACTGTTAGACCCACCCTCAATTGACAGGACAGCCAAATGAACCTTTTTGCAGAGATCCGTACGCTGGTCATTACCGCGTTGCATGATTTAGAAACAGAAGGCTTTCTGCCCGAGGGCCTTGATACGGCCCATGTGACGGTAGAGCCCCCACGTGACCCCTTGCATGGGGATATGGCCACCAATGCCGCCATGGTGCTGGCAAAGCCGGCGAGGATGAAGCCTCGCGATATCGCCCAAGCGCTTGCGCCCAGGCTATCGGCTGATCCACGTGTGGACACTGCCGAAGTTGCGGGGCCGGGGTTTTTGAATTTGCGGCTCAATCCAATGGTATGGATTGATGTTGCACGCGCCGCACTGGCACAGGGAACAGATTTTGGGCGGTCGTCCATGGGGGCCGGGCAACGTGTCAACGTGGAATATGTCTCGGCCAATCCGACCGGCCCCCTGCATGTGGGCCACACCCGTGGTGCGGTGTTTGGCGATGCTCTGGCATCCTTGCTGGCCTTTGCAGGGTTTGATGTGACGCGGGAATATTACATCAACGATGGAGGAGGACAGGTCGATGTGCTCGCGCGGTCGGTGTATCTGCGTTACCTTGAAGCACACGGGCAGGAGGTTGCATTTGTTGATGGCACCTATCCGGGAGACTATCTGGTCCCCGTTGGCGAGGCGCTGAAGGAAAAAGTCGGCGCGGCCTACTTGGACCAGCCCGAACCTGTTTGGCTGCATGACATCCGGGAGTTTGCGACCGCCGCCATGATGGACCTGATCCGCGATGATCTTCTGGCGCTTGGTGTCAGGATGGATGTGTTTTACAGTGAAAAATCGCTTTACGGATCCGGCCGGATCGAGGCCGCAATAGATGATCTGAAAAGTAAGGATCTGATTTATCGCGGAACACTCGAGCCTCCGAAAGGGAAAGTGCCCGAAGACTGGGAGCCACGCGAGCAGACCCTGTTCCGGTCAACGGACTACGGCGATGATGTGGATCGTCCGATTCAGAAATCTGACGGCGCCTGGACCTACTTTGCGCCCGATATCGCCTATCATTACGACAAGGTCAGCCGTGGGTATGATGCTTTGATTGATGTATTTGGCGCCGATCATGGTGGATATGTCAAACGGATGAAGGCTGCCGTTGCGGCCTTGTCGGAAAATCGTACGCCGCTGGATATCAAGCTGACGCAGTTGGTGAAGCTTTATAAAAACGGCGAGCCGTTCAAGATGTCGAAACGTGCAGGGACCTTTGTCACGCTGCGCGATGTTATTGATCAGGTCGGCCCTGACGTGACGCGTTTTGTCATGTTGATGCGCAAGAACGATGCGCCTCTTGATTTCGATTTTGACAAGGTCGTGGCTGGCGGACGGGATAATCCTGTTTGGTATGTCCAGTATGCTCATACACGCTGTCTGTCGGCCCTGCGCAACGCAGAAAAGGTGGGGATTGCGACCAATGGCACGGATTTCCTGATCGAGGACCCCGCCGAAGAGCGTCTGGTTCAAAAAATTGCTGAGTGGCCACGTTTGGTAGAGATCGCCGCGCGCACAAACGAACCGCACCGCATCGCGTTCTATCTCTATGAACTGGCGTCGGACCTCGCGACGCTCTACACGCTTGCGACGCAAGAGCGGCACGATCTGCGCTTTGTCCAAGAAGACAAAACCCGCAGTGCGACAAAACTGCCACTCGCACGTGCCACACAGGTTGTTATTTCAGCTGGATTGGGTATCCTTGGGGTAACTCCGGCCGAGGAAATGTAGGGCGTCAGATCCTTCACCACTGCCGGTTGAGGCAATCGGCAAGAGACTTGGGCCTTTCAAGGGACCCGAGCGGTGAGGCATAAATGGCAGATATGGTGCATCCCGAGGTAGATCCGGGGCGGGTAGGAGTCCAGCCCGCACATTGGCTGGGCGCGGGTCTTGCTATACTACTGATGGCAGGCGTTGCATTTTGGGGCTATCAGTTGATCGCCCGCGATGTGTCTGTAATTCCGGTGGTCAGAGCGCTGGAAGGGCCCATCAAGATCGTTCCGGAAACAGGTGGTGGGCGTCAGGCAGAACATCAAGGCTATGCCGTGAATGGTGTTGCTGGAACGGGAATGGCCGCGGATGCGGTGGACGAGGTTGCTCTCGCCCCGACAGAGGTTGGGCTGTCACAGGAAGACCTTCCGCTTGCTCAAATGTCGGATGTCACGCCGGTCGGGCGGGATGATGGTGCCAGAGTGGAAGAATACACCTATGTCTCCACCAGCTCCGAAGGATTGGCGCGGACCACAGCTTTGGCTGATCAGAGCGCCGCCCGTAGTCCTGTTTCGGCTGAAGCTGTCTCAAGATCATTGGAAAACCTGCGTCTGGATGCGGCCGGTGGTAACGGGGGCGTGGACGGTGTGCAGGTAGCCACGATTGTGACTCCGGCCATCACGCTGCCGGCGGCTGCGATCTCGGATACTATTGCAGGGTTGAAACGTAGCTTGCGTCCAATTGCGCGCCCGGTATCGGTCCGAGCCGCCCAATCGCAGCCTGCTTCATCTGTTGCGCCCGCTGTCGCGAACGAGGCAGATGCGACCCTCGCGGCCGTTGTGGCGTCGGTGGTGGCGCCTATGGTGCCTGACCTCGATCTGGATCCCAACACATTGGCAGCAGGTGTCCAGCTGGCACAGGTCGGGGCATTGGACACGCCCGCTATCGCACAGCGTGAATGGCAACGTCTTGCAGGCCGGTTCGGTGTGCTTTTTTCGGACAAACAGCGTGTTATACAGCCTGTCGAAAACAATGGCCGCACTTTGTACCGCTTGCGGGTCGCTGGTTTTGACGGATTGGCAGATGCGCGGCGGTTCTGTGCTGTGATCAAGGCGGGACGTACGGACTGTATCCCCGTAAGCCACAAGTGACCCGAAGGTTTGGTGCAGCTCTTCTAGGCTGTGCTGGGCTGTCTCTTACGCGCGAAGAGGTGGCATTTTTTGGCGCATTCCAGCCATTTGGTTTTATTCTGTTTGCAAGAAATGTGTCGACGGCCGAACAGCTGCGGGCTCTTACAACCGACCTGCGTGCATCGGTTGGCTGGAACGCTCCGGTCTTTATCGATCAAGAAGGTGGCAGGGTTCAACGGATTAGGCCACCAATGGTGCGCAACTGGATGCCTCCTTTGGACGACGCCGACCGTTTCCAAGCCCAAGCACCTGTGGCATTTGCACTGCGCGCGCGTATCATTGCCCACGAGATGGCTACATTTGGAATCGACGGGATTTGTGCGCCATTAATAGATGTGGCGCATGACAACACCCATCCGGTCTTGCGCAATCGCTGCTATGGCCGGGATCCCGACACGGTTTTGACGATTGCGCAGGCCGTGGCGGAGGGCACCCTTGCCGGCGGGGCCTTGCCGGTGGTCAAGCATCTGCCGGGTCATGGGCGCGCGCAGCTGGACAGTCATCTTGCCTTGCCTAGGACAGATGTCGCCCTGGAAACACTGGAAAGTGTAGACTTTGCACCCGTTCGCGGGCTTGCGGCGCTGCCGCTGGCGATGACCGCGCATGTGGTCTATGCTGCTTTGGACGATAAACCCGCCACCCAGTCTCGGCAGGTTGTGACGCGGATGCGCAGGGATCTGGGAGTAAGCGGCTTTTTGATGACGGATGATGTGTCGATGAATGCCTTGTCGGGAACAGTGCCGGAACGTGGGGCAGCTGCTTTGGCGGCAGGCTGTGACGCGGTGCTGCATTGTAATGGTGATCTTTATGAAATGCAGGCTCTTGCAGATCGTATCGGACCCTTGAGCGATGCCGCACAAGCAAGAGCAGACGCGGCCTTGGCGGCCCGACCCGGGCGCGACCCTGTTCCGACCGCCGATCTTGTTGCTGCTTACAAAAATATGGAGTCGCAGCTTTGAGTGATGCGACCGGCGATCTTTTAACGGCAATTTCAGTCGAAGACCGGCTGGTCGCCGAGGCGTTGATTGTTGATGTAGATGGTTTTGAAGGCCCGCTCGATCTCTTGCTGTCTTTGTCGCGAAGCCAAAAGGTTGATCTTCGGACCATTTCGATCCTGACGCTGGCGCGGCAGTATCTGGCCTTTGTGAACAAAGCCAAAGAGCTGCGGATCGAACTGGCGGCCGACTATCTGGTGATGGCGACATGGTTGGCGTTTTTAAAATCACGGCTGCTTTTACCGCCGGATCCCACGGAAGAAGGCCCGTCAGGCGAAGAACTGGCCGCGCATCTGGCGTTTCAGCTGGAACGTTTGCAGGCTATGCGGGATGCGGCGGCGCGCTTGATGGCGCAGGATCGCCTTGGACGGGATCGTTTTGTTCGGGGAATTCCCGAACAGGTCGAACGTGTCCGACGCACCCGGTACACGGCGACGCTGATGGATCTGATGCAGGGATATTCGCGTCTGCGAACCCGCGATGAATTCCGCCCCTATGCATTTGACCGCGAGTCCGTGTTTACCATGGAACAGGCTCTGGAGCGTATGCGGGGGTTGATTGGTTATGCAGGCCAGTGGACCGAAATTGAAGCCTACCTGCCAGAGGGTTGGGGGGATGACGCGGTGCGTTGGCGGTCTGCGACGGCTGCAACATTTGCCGCGTCTCTTGAGCTGGTCAAAGAAGGCAAGGTAGAATTGCGCCAGTCTGATATGTTTGCCCCGATTGAATTGCGCCGCAAAGAGGATCGATCGTGACCAAGGAGACCTCAGAGGAACAAAGCCTGTTTGCTGCCCCCCCTATGGGGGAACAGGAACGTATGGTCGAAGCCGTCCTTTTCGCAAGCGCCGCGCCCGTCAGCGTTGCCGATCTGAATGCACGGATGCCGCATGGCTGTGATGCCGCAGCAGCCTTGGAACATCTGCGCAAACGCTATGACGGACGGGGCGTGCAGGTCACAAAAGTTGGCGAAGCCTGGGCCATCCGCACGGCATCGGACCTTGGCTTTCTCATGCAAAAAGAGGTGGTCGAGACGCGCAAACTGAGCCGTGCCGCGATCGAGACTTTGGCTATAATCGCCTATCACCAGCCTGTAACCCGAGCCGAAATAGAAGAAATTCGTGGCGTCGCTGTCTCTCGGGGGACGGTGGACCAACTGCTGGAAATGGAATGGATCCGGTTTGGTCGACGGCGTATGACACCGGGCCGTCCGGTAACCTTTGTTGTAACGGGGGCATTTCTGGACCACTTCGGGCTTGAGACTGCGCGTGACCTTCCTGGGTTGAAAGAACTGCGTTCGGCTGGATTGCTGGAAAGCCGACCACCGTCAGAATTTGTACCGGACACGCAGAATGATGACGGTCAGCCAGAGTTGTTCGAAGACCCCTAGTGTCCTCGCCTTGCAATCTGAGATATAACGTTAACGTTGACGTGATGCGATCGCGTATTCGGCGACAGATTGCTGCAAGAGCTTGGCGCCTGTCAGAGAAGGATCGCGCGCCAGTCGCGTCACGATGTCATTGAATACTGGCAGCATCTGCGCACGTATCAGTCAGGTCCGACTGGGTCATGTCACAGTCTTACATATTGAAATAAACAGCTCTAACAAAGCCGAGACAGCGAATGACGCTTTCAGGCACAAGACGGCAACCGGACGGATCTGATCGGCCTTAAACAACCTCTGGTTCACGCCAGCGACGGGTTCAGTCCTTGGGGCCGGTGTGCTTTATCTCTCTGGTCAGGGGATCCATAGATCGCCGTGTTTGAGAGGTCGGCACGATCCAAGTTCCGGACTGGGCAGGAAAGCCGCATCCTGTGATGATGCGAGCATTAGTATCGCTAAAAAAAACGTTTGCTCGCCTGCATACCGCCGAGGGGCCTGGAACCTGGATCAGACGGGGTCTGGCGGTGCGAAATGTTTGCTGAGCTTGAGGCCTTGGCCCTGATAATTTGATGCCAATCCCGCACCATAAAGTGTCTCTGGTCGGGCTGCCATGCGCTCGTAGACCAAACGCCCTACGATTTGTCCATGCTCCAGCACAAATGGGGCTTCGTGGCATCGTACTTCGAGGACACCGCGCGCGCCGTGTCCTCCGGCGGCGGCATGACCGAAGCCCGGATCGAAAAAACCGGCATAATGTACGCGGAATTCTCCGACCATGCTGAGGTAGGGGGCCATTTCGGCGGCATAATCTGGTGGTATGTGGACCGCTTCGCGGCTGACAAGAATGTAGAATGCCCCGGGATCAAGGATGATGTAGTCTTGTGTGGACCGGATCTCTTCCCAAAAATCACGTGGCGCGTAGTGGCCTATGCGGTCGAGGTCGATGACGCCGGTATGGGGCTTGGCACGGTAGCCAAGTAGATTTTGGGCACCTGGTCTCAGATCTACGGAAAATCCCAAACCGTCATCGATAAGCGCAGGTCCACCACTGACCAGCGTGCTGCTACTGTGCAGGGTGGTGAGTTCTTGGTCATTGAGTATGGCCTGTCCCCTACGCAGCCTAAGCTGGTTGAGCCGCATACCCGGTCGCACCAGTACAGAAAAGCTGCGCGGACAGATTTCGGCATAAAGCGGGCCTGTGTAGCCGCGCGGGATCCGGTCGAATTCCGTTCCATGGTCGGTGACCGTCCGTGTCAGCAAATCCAGCCGTCCGGTTGAGCTTTTGGCATTGGCGACACCGTCAAGATCTTCTGGAAGGCAAAGCGTTTCCTGAAGCGGGACCAGATAGACGCACCCTTTTTCCAACACAGCGCCGTTCGTAAGGTCAATTTGATGCATTTCAAAATCGGGAAGCCGTTCCGCGACGGTTCTACGTGCGCCCGGAAGGAACGAGGCGCGCAATCGGTATGCTA
>JAYQEA010000017.1:0-1299 GCA_038138625.1 Roseivivax sp. | reverse complement strand
AAGGCGCAAATCCAGACTGGCCGGCTGGATCTGACCTTTTGCAAAGACAGTGCTGACCTTGATCGCACCGGTCGATGCCAGATCGCGCAGATCTTGCAACGGGAGCACGCCTTGGGTGTCTTTTTTCATGAGCAGCGCCTATGGATGATTGCCTGCGTCTTGGGTACGCATTTGGAGATGATGTGGCAAGGGGCTGTATCAGCGACAGAATTCGAGAGCGGTTATCTTTTTCATATGTGTCTGTAGGCGGGCTTTGGGTGCACGGTGGTTTGGCCGCGCCTAAAAACTTTAGCAGTTGGGCACGTTTACTGCCAATCCGCCCAACGATGTTTCTTTGTACTTTTCGTTCATATCCGCCCCCGTTTGGCGCATCGTTTCTATGCAGGCATCTAATGGAACCAGATGCTGCCCATCACCGCGTAACGCCAGTGATGCGGCTGTCACGGCTTTGACCGCGCCCAAGCCGTTGCGTTCGATACATGGAACCTGCACCAGTCCGGCAATCGGATCACAGGTCATCCCCAAGTGATGTTCAAGCGCGATTTCTGCCGCATTTTCGACCTGCTCGGGCGTTCCTCCCATAACGGCGCATAGCCCTGCGGCGGCCATGGCTGAGGCGCTGCCGACTTCGGCCTGACATCCTGCCTCGGCGCCGGAGATGGAGGCATTTGTCTTTACCAAGCCGCCGACAGCAGAGGCGGTCAACAAAAATTCATCTGTCCGCTTTGCAGACGCTCCCGGCACGTGATCCAACCAGTAGCGAATCACGGCTGGAACCACGCCGGCGGCGCCATTGGTTGGCGCAGTGACAACCTGTCCGCCGGCTGCGTTTTCTTCGTTAACAGCCATGGCGTAGACGCCAATCCAGTCGTTTATTGTATGTGGTGCAACGATGTTCAGACCTTTTTCCGCTGTCAGGGCCTCGTGAATCGCATGCGCACGACGGCGCACCTTTAAGCCTCCGGGCAGGGTGCCCTGAGCCATGAGGCCACGGTTGATGCAATCGTTCATCACCGTCCAAATGCGTGTCAGACCATCTTGCAAAGCGGCCTTGGACTGGTGTTGTGATTCGTTGGCAGCCTTCATCTCGGCGATGGATTTGCCCGAGCGGCGCGCCATCCTCCGCATATCGGCTGCGGTAGCAAAAGGGAATGGTACGCTGGTGGGCCGTTGGGTGTCGCTTGTCTTATTCAATTCCGCATCTGTCACCACAAATCCGCCGCCAATTGAGTAGTAGGTTTGTTGCGCGATAATATCGCCCTGCGGGTCCATTGCACTCAGCACCATGCCATTCGCGTG
>JAYQEA010000016.1:46490-48777 GCA_038138625.1 Roseivivax sp. | reverse complement strand
TGAAGATCTAAGCGCAACGTATTCTGTCAGCCGAGAGCGTATTCGGCAGATCGAAGTGCGCGCTTTTGAAAAGCTGCAGAAAAAGATGCGGGATCTGGCCCGTGAACAAGGAATGCTCGCGCGACCCTGACCGTGCGATATGCAGTAGGGCGGACCGATTTCCCCCTTTAGTAAATCGTCTGCAGCTGCATTCAGGCCGCTCTGCCCCCCCAAGCAGAGCGGCATCATTTTTGGCACAAAGGCTCAATGTCTGAAATGGTCCAAAGGAAATGATTGTTTCATCTGTTTTGAGTTACAGACCGAACAGGTGAAGGCTTGCGATCAAACCTCTTGCAGACGCCTATAGGTACCGCCGGTAAAGCGCATATTTCTCGGCAGTGGATCGATATTTTGCGACCTAGGTATATCGGTCGTGTCAGGGTACGAAAAACAGGTCGCTTGGTCTTGGTATATTACATCCCAGTTGCGCTTGCGCCATGACCGAGACATCTTTGTAAAAAAACGGGAGGAATGGATGCCGGAATATTTGAATTGGGGTGTTTTGGGTGGGGCAAAATTCGCAAAAGAACATATGGTTCCGGCAATGCAATTGGCGCGTCGGACACGATTTTGTGCTTTGGCGACGTCTAGCGCTGAAAAAGCCGCGCTTTTTCAGGAAATAGAGCCAACAGTTGAGATACATAGCAGCTATGAAGCTTTGCTAGAGGATCCCAAAATAGACGCTGTATATATCCCGCTGCCCAATAATTTGCATTTGGACTGGACAATCAAGGCGATCAAATCCGGCAAGCCGGTTTTATGCGAAAAACCGCTCTGTCTTCGCGCTAATGATTTTGATCAATTAATCTCTGTGCGGGACGAAACAGGGCTTCTAGTAGCAGAGGCTTTTATGATTGTTCATCATCCACAGTGGAAAATGGCCAAGAAACTTTTTGAAGAGGGCGCGATAGGAACGATTAAGCGGGTGTCCTGTGCATTCAGCTATGACAATTCTGGCGATCCGGGTAACATCAGGAACTCGGCTCAAATGGGTGGGGGGGCCCTTCCTGATATCGGGGTGTATACCATGGGCTCGGTTCGCTTTGTTACTGGCGAAGAGCCGGTTGAAATTTTATCATCCTACATTGATTGGGAAAACGATGTGGACGTCTGGAGCCACAGCACAGCGCGATTTCCATCGTTTCACTATACTGGTGTGGTCAGCATGCGGATGAGTCCGTGGCAAGAGGTTACGTTTCACGGGACTGACGGTGTGATGCGGTTGACTGCGCCGTTTAACCCCGGCAGCTACGGTGAGGCACAGATCGAATTGCATCGCCCGACGGCACCTATGGCGGTCGAAACACTCAGGTTCCCTGCCGCTAACCATTACGTAAATCAGCTCGAAGCTTTCGCTGCCACTGTTCTGGACGGGGCAGAGTATCCCTGTTCGCTGGAATTTGTGCAGGGCACACAAATGATGATGGACGCCGTAATCGCCAAGGCAAAAGGTTAATCCGCGCTGCGCCCCGTGTGGGCGCGACTTGGAAAACCGGAAGGGCGTGCCCCTTCCGGGTCCAAAGGTTCCAAGTCACGAAGGAAACACGTCGGAATGTCTCGGCCTAGGACTCAGTGTCCATCCCTGAATTCGCGTCAATAAATTCTAACACCAAGGGACGAATGTTGTTACGCCAACTGCGACCTGCAAAAATGCCGTAATGGCCTGCATCAGGTTCTAAATGGCTGGCTTTTTTGCTATCAGGCAAGCCCGTGCAAAGATCCAGAGCAGCCACGCATTGACCCGGAGCAGAGATGTCGTCTTTTGCCCCTTCGACGGTTTTGATCGCCACGTTGGTGATCTTGCCCATATCGACTTTGTGCCCAGCCACGGTGAATTCATTTTTTGCAATTTCACGTTTTTTAAAGACGCGCTCGACGGTTGATAAGTAAAACTCGGCCGGCATATCCATAACCGCAAGGTATTCATCATAAAAACGATTATGCTTATCATGATCCCCTGCTTCGCCGCGACTAACCCGTGAGATTTGGTCTATGAACGCTTTCGAATGCGTATCGGCATTCATAGACATAAACGACGTCAGCTGCAAAAGCCCCGGATAGACTTTTCGACCCACGCCCTTGTGCTTGAAGCCCACGCGCTGGATCATCATCTCTTCCAACTGACCCATTGTGACACGGTGACCGAAATCGGTTACATCCGTGGGGGTTGCGTCCGGATCGATTGGTCCACCAATAAGTGTCAGCGTTCGCGGCTGAGCGTCCGGATCCAGTTCTGCCAGGTATGCAG
>JAYQEA010000016.1:19036-46480 GCA_038138625.1 Roseivivax sp. | reverse complement strand
CAGTGGCTGCAAGGGTCAGCGGAGCAGGCTGGCACACAGCAATGACATGGATGTCAGGCCCTAATTCTCTCATGAAATCCATAAGATAGAGGGTATAATCCTCAACGTCGAACTTCCCTGCTGACACCGGAATGTCGCGCGCGTTGTGCCAGTCGGTCACATAGACTTCGCAGTTCGTCATCAGCGACACTACGGTTGAACGGAGGAGGGTTGCGTAATGCCCGGACATGGGAGCAACCAAAAGAATTTTACGCGGCTGTGCCTCGCGTCCGGCGACATCGAAGTGGATGAGGTCGCCGAACGGGCGCTCGACCACCGTCTGGACGTTGACCAAATGATCTCTACCGTCATCACATGTTATGTTGTGAATGCCCCAATCAGGTTTGACCACCATCCGTTCAAACGTCCGTTCGGTAACTTCACCCCAAGCAGCCATCCAAGCCATCGCCGGGTTCGGTACCATCGCGAAAGACGGGTACGATGCCACCGTTTTTGCCGTAGCGCCAAGCCACTGGTTCGTGTTTCGAACAGTCTCCATAAGATCGTAGGTCGCCATGTAACGCATCTGCGTCTCCTTTTATTGCGGTCTACGACCGATAGTGCCTTTGTGCTATGCAAGCACGCAGGCAGAGCCTAATTTAATCACAACGCAGGATATGGGGAAACCATGGAATTGCCAAGAAATCTCGAGATCGCAGAAGAACAACGCGAAAAGCTCGAAGAGAATCTATCCAAGATTGAGGGTCTCCGTCAGCGCTTGGTAGGTGCAATTACGCACAAAACAAAGGTGAATCCAGCGCTAAGCGCACCGGGAAGCGAGCTCTATACCAAGGCGGCGCAAGCGTATTGGCAAGAGTGCTTGCAAAACCCTGCGAAACTTATTGAACACCAGATTTCTCACTGGGGCAGAACAGTTACCCATTTTATTGAGGCACAGCAGGCATTAAGCCAAGGAAAGCTGCAACCGCCCACTGATACAGGGCCTGTAGACCGGCGGTTTTCAAACCCGTTATGGGACAATCATCCCTGGTTCAACTTTGTAAAACAGCAATATCTGATCAATGAAGAAACGATTCGCACTGCGGTTGACTCGATCGAAGACATGGAGCCTCGGGAAAAACAGCGCCTGACCTATTTTGCCCAACAAATCGTCGATATGATGGCACCAACAAATTTTTTGGCAACAAACCCTGACGCGTTGCAACGTGCGGTAGAAACCGATGGGGAAAGCCTGCTGTTGGGGCTCGAAAATTTGGTCAAGGATCTAGAGGCCAACAACGGCGAGCTGGTTGTGCGGCTGGCGGATGAAACGGCATTCGAAATAGGGGGCAATATTGCGACCTGCGAGGGCGAAGTGGTTTTTCGCAACCGAATGATGGAGTTGATACAGTACGCTCCGACGACAGGAAAAGTGCGCGAAACTCCGGTTGTTCTGTTCCCGCCTTGGATAAACAAATACTACATTCTGGACCTGAAAGAGAAAAATAGCTTTATCAAGTGGGTGGTTGATCAGGGATATACATTGTTTGTGGTCAGCTGGATCAATCCAGACGCAAGCTATGCTGATGTTGGATTGGAAGACTATATCAAGGACGGTTTTCTGGAAGCATTCAAAATCGCCAAAGCTATTACAAATCAGGAAAAAGTGAATGCGGTTGGCTACTGTATCGCCGGCACGACATTACATCTTACGTTGTCGCTGATGAAACAGCGGGGCGATAAATCTGTTAAATCTGCAACATTCTTCACGACCCTGACGGATTTTGGTGACCAAGGTGAATTCACACCGTTTTTGTCTAACGATTTTATTGACGGGATCGAAGAAGACATAGACGACACAGGGATCTTGCGCAGCTTTATTATGGCGCGCACATTCAGCTATCTGCGATCAAATGATCTGATTTATGGACCAGCTATCCGAAGCTATATGATGGGGCAAACACCGCCTGCATTTGATCTTTTATATTGGAACGGCGACGGTGCCAACCTGCCTGGCAAAATGGCAGTGCAGTATTTGCGTGGTTTGTGTCAGCGCAATGAATTCGTTGAGGGTGGGTTTGAATTGCTGGGTCATACGTTGAAAATCAGCGATATCGATGTCCCGATTTGTTCCGTCACAGCCGAGACAGACCACATTGCAGCCTGGAGGGATTGTTATCGGGGTTTCCAGCAGACCAAATCACGCTCCAAACTCTTTATTTTGTCCGAGTCCGGCCACATCGCGGGTATCGTCAACCCACCGTCAAAAGGTAAATATGGCCACTATCTCAATGACAACACAAAACTTGATCCCGAGGCATGGCAAGAGGGCGCAAGTTATACAAAAGAGTCTTGGTGGCCGGTTTGGGGATCTTGGCTGTCCAAACGCTCGGGCAAATGGATTGACGCCCGAGAGCCCGGTAGCACGGCGTTTCAGCCGATTGCGCCTGCCCCGGGAACCTATGTGACCAAGAAAGCTAGCGACTGTATTTAAGCGCGCAAGATCTTTTTGCTGCAATGCAGCAAAAAGATCTTGAATTTCTGCAACGCAGCGTATAGGTTCAGCCCAGAGTTATTCACGGGCGTGGTTTTGACCCGCACTTACACGAGGAAATAGATGATGGCCGCTGCAGCAAAAACCCAAGATTTCGCGTCAATGATGAAAGATATGATGGGCGCGTTCCCAGTCGATACAAAAGCAGTTGAAGACGCTTTCAAAACATCTGCGACCCTGAACGAGAAACTGTCCGGTGTGGCGCTTGAGGCTGCCGAAAAATCCGCCGAGATTTCTTCGAAATGGACCAAAGAAACCATTGCCAAGCTTGGTGATATGACCAAAGCCAAGGTGGAGCCTGCGGATTACGCCAAGGCAATGACTGATTTCGCATCTGCTCAGGCCGAAGTTGCATCCGAGAACATGGCCGCGTTTGCAGAGATTGCCAAAAAAATCCAGATGGACACTGTGGAGTTGATGATGGCAGCGGGCAAAGACATGTCGGAAGACGCCTCAGCTGCTGTCAAGAAGGCCACCGCAGACGTTGCTTCGGCTGCGAAAAAAGCTTCTGGCTCTGGGAAATAAGCAGCCGCTACAGCTTTGGTAGCTTTTATACCGAAATACAAATAAGGCCGGGCCTGTATGGCTGCGGTCTTATTTGTATTATTATTTCAAAACGTCGGGGTTCTGGATTGCAAAGTGACTTCCCCTCTGGGTCTGCCTGTGCAAAGCTGCACCGCAGCACTGCACGAGATCGGGGAGAACACCTGTGGCGAATGAAAAAACAACATTGTTGATCAAGCGCTACGCCAGTCGGCGACTTTATAATACCGAAACTTCGGATTATGTGACGCTGGAGGATATTGCGGGGTTTATCCGTGATGGGCGTGAGGTGCAGATCGTTGATCTGAAGTCCGGAGACGACCTGACACGGCAGTATTTGCTCCAGATCATTGCCGAACACGAAAGTCGGGGCGAAAATGTTCTGCCGGTGAACATTTTAAATGATCTTGTGCGAAGCTATACCACGCAGGCGACATCCAGTGTACCACAGTTTCTGGCAGCCAGTTTCGATATGTTTCGCGACAGTCAGTCCAAGTGGGTTGAACAAATGAGCCGTAGCAATCCGATGGTCGGACTGTCAGGGTTCGAGGCAGTTCAAGCGCAGCAAGAAGCCTTTTTAAAGGCCATGATGCCTGCCGTTGGCGAGATGTCAGAGCCAAAGAAATCATCGCAACGCGATGATAAAGAAGATTTGGACGACATTCGAAAGCAATTGTCCGAGCTACAGGAAAAGCTGTCGCGTATGAACAAATAACGGCTGGACCTCTACAATAAGCGTCAGAGGTTTTAATCCACATTTTTTGTGTTTTGCGGAAAATACAAAGTATCAGGCATGCAGTGAATTCTGGTTTATCCAGTTGTCTGTCTTTCGGTGACAGTCCGTAAAGGGCTCGTTTCGGGGGGGCGACAGCTCCTATGTGGGCACTTTGGCTCATCAGCGCTGCATGTTTGTTCTGCTGGCGTTACAGCCCAAGACGGTCACGCAGAGCGAACCATGTCATTGCCATAGCGAGCAATGGACTGCGCAGGCGGGTGCCACCCGGAAACGGGTTTGCAGGAATGTTGGAAAATATATCAAAGCCGCTGGATTGCCCGCAGATGGCCTGGGCCATTAATTGTCCTGCGTGGGTCGCAGTGCCGACCCCATGGCCGGAATAACCCGAGGCCGAAAAAACACCCGGCGCGGGACGGGCCATGTAAGGCAAACGCGACAATGTTATCGCCAAGGTCCCGCCCCAAGCGTATTCGAGCCTTATATCTTTCAGGTTCGGAAAAATTTCCAGCATCGGTTTAGCAACGGTTGCGCGAATGTCTGATGGAAACCGGTAGCCATAGCTTTCGCCTCCGCCGAACAGTAACCTGCCGTCATGACTAAGCCGGAAATAATTGATCACGAACCGTGCATCTGACACAGCAATATCGCGGGTCAAAACCTCGGCCGTACGCGCGCCAAGAGGTTCGGTCGCTGCGATAAAGTTATTGATGGGCATGACCTTGGCTGCGACGGGAGGGCTCAAGTCCCCCAGATAGCCATTACACGCGAGGATACATGTTTGTGACGTCACAGATCCCTGGTCCGTCACAACCTGCACCGACGCTGCCGTGGTATCAGGATCGACGTGTAAAACACGCGTTTTTTCATAGATAACGGCACCGGTGTCCTCGGCAGCCCGGGCGAGGCCGAGCGCATAGCGGAGCGGATGCAGATGTCCTGCTGCCCAATCGAGGACCCCACCTTTGTAGTCAGGCGAAGGACACAGTGCATGACACTCCTGCGCATCAAGAGGGGTCAGTTCATACCCGTAGTGGTGATCCATGTGCTCTGCATAGCGATGCAGGTCTGCTACATCCGATGCCGTTGATGCGGTCCACGCCAACCCTGGGCGCAGATAGCAATCGATATTGTGTTTTTCGACAAGGGATTTGACCAGCGCTGTGGCCTCCAGTCCCAAATCCCACAGATGCCGGGCGGTGTCTTTGCCAAACTTTGCCTCGAGCTCTGGCTGTTCTTTGCGCTGCCCCGCGCCCAGTTGTCCGCCGTTGCGGCCCGACGCCCCGAAGCCAACGCGTTGGGCATCGACTACGACAACCGACAGCCCGGCTTCTGCAAGGTGCAAAGCCGCAGAAAGACCCGTGTATCCGGCGCCAACCACACAGACATCCGTATGAATGTCGCCTTTTAGCGACGCTCGTGGTGGCGCCAGCGGGGCTGTCGCCGCGTACCAGCTGTCGGGATATTCTCCGGCGCGATCGTTGGCATCCAATAAATTCATCACACGTTCAACAACAGATGTTCACGTTCCCATGGCGAGATGACCTGCAGAAACTCCTCATACTCGGCCCGTTTGACGATGCTGTAGACCCGCGCAAATTCCGGGCCCAATACGTCATGAAGGTCAGTTGCCGCTTCGAATAACTCCAGTGCCTGACCCAAAACTTGTGGAATATCTGCGTCGCCATCATAGGCGTCGCCTTCGAACGGCGCAGAGGGTATGCGTTTTTCCATCAGGCCCAGATACCCGCAGGCCAGCGATGCAGCGATCCCCAGATACGGGTTACAATCCATTCCCGCCATACGGTTTTCGACGCGGCGACTGGCATTGTCGGACAGGGGGATACGGATCCCCGTTGTGCGATTGTCACGCGCCCATTCAAGATTGATGGGGGCGGCGTGATCCTTGACGTAACGACGATAACTGTTCACGTAAGGTGCCAGCACAGCAATGGCTGCCGGCATATGGTGTTGCAGTCCTCCAATAAAGTGATTGCATTCGGTCGTTTCCTGACCATCGGGACCCGCAAACAGGTTTTTACCCGTCGCAGTGTCCAGAACTGAATGGTGAATATGCATGGCGCTGCCGGGCTCTTGTGCAATCGGCTTGGCCATGAATGTTGCAAAGCAATCGTGCCTGAGCGCCGCTTCGCGGATCAGGCGTTTGAAATAGAAGACCTCGTCTGCCAATTTCACCGGATCGCCGTGGCGCAGGTTAATCTCAAGCTGACCGGCGCCGCCTTCTTGGGTAATGCCGTCGATTTCAAAACCCTGCGCCTCGGCAAAGTCGTAGATATCGTCAATGACTGGTCCAAATTCATCGACCGCTGTCATTGAATAGGCCTGACGGGCGGCGGCTGGTCGACCGGATCGCCCCATCATCGGCTGGATATCCTGGCCGGGGTCGATATTACGGGCGACAAGAAAAAATTCCATTTCCGGGGCCACCACGGGCTCCCAGCCTTGCGCGTGATAGAGGTCGACAACACGCTTTAAGACATTGCGCGGGGCAAACGGTACAGGATCTCCGTACCGGTCAAAAGCATCATGGATCACTTGCAGTGTCCAATCTCCGGTCCATGGCGCAGCCGAGGTGGTGGACATGTCAGGCCGCAAAATCATATCTTTTTCAATAAACCCTTCCTCTTCCGACGCGGCCTCTCCCCAGCCACCGGTGATGGTCTGGTAAAAAATAGAATCGGGAAGATGAAAACTGGTTTGTCGCGCAAACTTGGACGCAGGGACGGCCTTCCCCCGCGCAATTCCGGGCAGGTCGGCAACGACGCATTCGACTTCGTCCAAACGGCGGTTGTTTAGATAGTCACGCGCAGCATCAGGTAGACTTTTGATCCAGTCGCTCATCAGACGGTCTCCGTTTGTGCATTTGGCATCGGGGCGTTGTCGCGGAAAAATTGTGCGATTTGATCCGCTACGGGCTGGGCGTCTAAATGATCGTTCAGCCGGTCTTTTGCATGGGACAGTAAGGCATCTGGCACAATCCCGGGGCCGCGGGCAAGGAGCAGACCCTCGAGATACGGCGGCGAAAATTCAGGATGGGGTTGAAAGCTAAGCCCCCAACCTGGGTACAGCAGTGCGGCATGCGCACAACTTTCATGCTTGGCGATGGTCCTTGCCTCTTTTGGTGGCGTCAAAACCTGATCTTGGTGCCATGCAGCCAGTGTCATCCGAGCACCATCTGCAAAATCATACTCCTGCGCGCCCACAACCCAGCCACCGTCAAATTTCCGGACATCACCACCCAAAGCCTGCGCCATGATCTGATGTCCAAAACAGACGCCGACCATCGGTCTGCCTTGTGCTTTGGCGTGTCGAATAAATGTTTCGAGCGGGGGTAGCCATGCATGGTCTTCATAGACCCCATGCCGCGATCCGGTGATAAGCCAGCCGTCTGCCTCGTGAACGTCACAGGGCATGTCACCTTCAACCACTGACCATGCCTCAAACTCAAAGCCTTGTCCGCCCAGAAAGGTCTGGAACATTTCAGCGTATTGACCATGCGTCGGGCTTAGCACCTCGGGGACGAGCCCGGTTTGCAACACTCCGATTTTCATGGACGTCTCCTTTTGGCAAGGCCGTGCAGGGTGTATTCCTGCGTTTGGGCCGTTAGACCGTTGTGATCAGTGCGTCTTGAGCGGTTGAGGATGATAACGCGGAAAGGTCGCGCGCTTCTTGTCGTTTGGTGCGCAAAAAATTGTCAATCAGCATTGGTGGCAAGAGATCGGGCATGATCTTGCTGGCCTCCATCCGCGACAGTGCGTCGGGTTGTGTCCGCGGGATTTCAGCCAAAGGCTGCTCATAGGCATTGCCGGTCAGTGGCTTGGGCGGTGTGCGTCCGGCGTCCAGACCGCGCGCCATCGCGCCAAGCACAACAGCCAGCAAAAGGTAGATATTGGCATCGGCTCCGGCCACGCGGTGTTCCAGGCGGCGCGGGCCGGGGGGAACACGCAGGGCAACCGTACGATTGTCATACCCCCAAGCCACACCATAGGGTGCATGTGCATCGGCCACGAAACGATCAAAGCTGTTTGGATAAGGGGCCAAGAGTGCTGTGCTGTCGGGCAGGGCTTCGAGACAACCGGCAATGGCATGGTGCAGCGCAGAGGATCCTGACGCGCTTGCCTCGTCAAAAATAGCGCGACCTTGCGGGTCGATCAGCGATATATGGCAGTGCAGACCGGACCCGGACACCTGCGCAACCGGTTTGGCCATAAAACACGCGTTTATCCCATGCTTGCGAGCTATTCCTTTCGCTGCAAGCTTAAACCCCCATGCGTTGTCTGCAGCCCGCATTGGGTCATTCAGGTGTCCCAGCGTGATCTCGAACTGACCGGGCGCGCTTTCTGAACTGGCAACCTCGGCTGGAATGTCCATATCAGCGCATGCTTCATAAAGATCTGACAGATAGGCGTCAAAGGCGTCCAGTTGGGCCAGACACAGCACGTCACCCGCATAGGGCCGCGCAGGCAGCCCTGGAGGCGCGGCAGGACGATAATCGTCGCCGAGCAAAAAGAATTCATATTCCACACCGATCACAGGCGTGTAGCCTATGGCTGCCAACCGCGAGACGGCCTGGCCCAAAGCGTGTCTTGGATCGCCGGCAAAGGCCGTTCCATCCTGATGATACATCGATACCGGGACCAGAGCTGCCGGATTGGCCAGCCAGGGCATAGGCCAGATGCGCCCAGTCGGCAGTAACTCTGCATCCGCGTCGCCTGTGTCAAACACCAATGGACTGCCATCGATATCGTGACCAAGGATGTCGACATTGAGGGCAGAATAAGGATAGCGTCCCGCGACTTGGCCGTTGCCAGCGGGTATGGGTTTGCGTTTGGCGCGCGGGATACCGTTCAGGTCTGCGGCGGCCAACCTGAGGGAGCGCGCCTGAGGGCAAGCTGCGCGAATGTCGGAATAGGTCAGGATGGTCATTCGGCCCCGTGGCGCAGTAAAAATTTGATCAAAACCTATCTGGCCATGTCTTGTCTGGCAAGTGCGGCCATAAGTGTATGCGGATTTCAATACGGTGAGCCGCTGGCGCGATAGCCCGGTGTCAGCGTATCATGGTCATTCGGGGGCGTTTGGGATGATCATCTTGCGGCAGGTGTCGGTTCAGCCGGGCGTTCACAAGTCCAAAGATCGCAATAATGACAAGCGTCAAGAGCACGAAATACCCCGCAAGAATTGGATAGGGTATGAATGGGTTAAAGGTTTTGTCTGCAAAATAGCGCGCGTAATACAAGGCATCCCCGCGCTGCTGCCACGCAGGAAAGCCCGAAAAATAAACAAGAGTGGTTGCATGAAACAGAAAAATTGCTTCGTTCGTGTAGGCTGGCCAGGCGAGTCTGAGCATGGTTGGCCACGTAATCCGTCTGAATTTTCGCCAGCCGGAAAATCCAAAGGCATCTGCGGCTTCAAGATCGCCTTTGGGAACAGACAATAGTGCGCCATAGAAGATCTCGGCTGAATATGCGGCGGTGTTCAAAAAAAGGACTGTCAGTGCGCCAAGCCATGCCGCTGTAAAGGGGGCAAACATTGGCAGGGCCTGTTTCAAAGACAGGAAGAGAAAATAAGCGAAAAAGAACTGGATAAATAGTGGGGATCCGCGGAAGACAAAGATGAACCATGTGGCGGGTACGCGAAGGGCAGTGGTCTTTGATGCCTTGCCCAAAGCAATGACCGTGGCAAGGAAAAAGCCCGACAGCAAGGCAAGCGTTCCAAAATAAATATTCCACAACAGACCTGATCCAATCAAAACGAATTGATGGCACAGGGTAAAATTATCCCGTGGCAACAGTCGCTCTCCGATCCCGATGGAGCGCAGCGCGTAATCGGCAAATATGTCCGCACAACTCATGCCGCGTTCCTTTGTGCTTCGCCGCCCAAAGTCGCCTGCCCGCGTGTTAAACGGGACATAATGCGGTCCAGCACACGTTCCGATACCCAGGTAAAGCCAAGATAAAAGACCAGTAATGCAAGGAAATACCACATGCGCCAGTCAGGGTGGGGATAATCGGTAAAGCGGGGGTTTTTGGTGCCGCCCAGCTCTTGGGCCCAATAGACGATGTCTTCTATGCCAAGCAGAAACAGCAGAGGGGTCGCCTTGATCAACACCATCCACAGGTTTGATAAGCCCGGCAGAGCAAAAACCCACATTTGAGGCACCATAATTCGCCAAAAGGTTTGCCGTTGCGTCATTCCGTAGGCCGCTGCGGTTTCTAACTGGGCTTTGGGGACGGCTCGCATGGCACCAAATAGGACATTTGCGGCAAAGGCACCGAACACGATTGAAAAGGTCAGCACAGCCAGCGCAAAGCCGTAGCTTTCATGGATCCATTGGGGGGCCGAATTCAGAGGCAGCTTTGCGGGGTCGCATACCACAAAGTCATTTCCCTGACGGATCGGCTGGTCCCAGTCCGGACAAGACCACTGATGTCGTATCCATTCAAACGCTTGATCCAACGCTATGACACAAAACAAGACAAACGCAATATCTGGCACCCCGCGAACAATCGCGAGGTATGCGCGCCCCAACCATTGCAATGGTAGAAAACGGGCTCTTGCCGCCATGGCGCCAGCAAATCCGAACGCCAGTGCCGTGGGTGCAGTCACTGCCAGCAGGATTAGAACCGTTGCGACGGCTGTATAGATCGCCATGTGCTTGCCGGTGGTGAGATAGCAGATCATCCACTGAAACTCTCCCAGAATGGCAGGGTCGATGCAAAAGCCGAACATTTCAGGCCTCCGTTGCAGTCAAGGGGACTGTGATCTGCATCCGACTCTTGGGCGTCGTGGGGTGCATAGCCAAATCCAGTGCGCTTTTGGTCTGTTCGGGATCAAGCGGGGCGTTCCGGCAAACCTTTGGTCTACAATCTTGCGCCGTTGCGATTGTTTCGAGCGAGAGGAGACCCTGATCCCAAAATGGGACGTTGCGGGGGCGTGTGACGCCCCCGCGACAAAAGTATCAAAATCCGTCGCCGATTTCCCACTTGGCGATCAGCGCATTCAAGGATCCGTCGGCCTTCATGCTGTCGATTGCAGCCGAGAATGCGTCGCGCAATTCCGTGTCGCTTTCACGAATGCCCATGCCAACGCCGCCGCCGATGAAGACGCTCTCGCCAGCGAATGACAGATCGGCAGATTCTTCGGCGATGGGCAAAAGATAAGCACGGTCCGCCAAAACTGCGTCAGCTTCACCATTGCGAACTGCCGAAATGGTTTCTTCTGGGGTTGCAAATTCGACCAGTGTTGCGCCCGAGGATGCAATATAAGCCGCTTGAATGGTGTTGGACTGCGCAGCGATTACGCCGCCTGAGAGGTCAACATCCATGCCGTCCATTGCAAGGTAAACTGACGGATCGGGCTGTGTGTAGTTGGTGGTAAAGTCAATGACCTCGTCACGTTCGTCAGTGACTGACATGCCCGCGATGATGGCATCGTAGTTTCCGCTTACCAGGTTGGGAATGATGCTGTCCCAGTCATTGGTGACCCAAGTACACTCCAGCTCGGCACGTGCACATAACTCGTCGCCCAACTCGCGCTCGAAACCGTCCACTTCGCCGGCATCGTTGATAAAGTTGTACGGAGGGTAGGCGCCTTCGGTGCCCAAACGCACAACAGAATGGCCGCCTGCGAAAGCGGTCCCTGCCGTGAGTGCCAGGGCGGCGGTGGTCATAAGTATCGTTTTCATCGATATACTCCCTTGATTGGTCGTTGAATTATTTACGTGGTCATAGTGGAAGACAGAAATCCTTGCAGGCGTTCTGATTTCGGTGCGCCGAACAGGGCGGCGGGGGGACCTTCTTCCTCGATCCGCCCCTTGTGCAGAAAAACGACGTGATCACTGACATCACGCGCCATCTTCATATCGTGTGTCACGAGCATCATTGTACGGCCCTCGGAGGCCAGATCTTTGATCACGCGGACAACTTCTTGCTCTAGTTCCGGATCAAGCGCCGATGTCGGTTCGTCAAACAAAAGCGCTTCGGGCTCCATACACAAAGCGCGGGCAATCGCGGCACGTTGTTGTTGGCCTCCCGACAGTTGCGCAGGATATGCGTCACATTTGTCGCCGATACCGACCTGGTCCAGATAACCCCTTGCTGCATTTTCTACTTCGGAGCGATCACGCCGCAGAACGGTCATCGGTGCTTCCATAACGTTTTGCAAGATCGTCATATGTGACCAAAGATTGAACTGCTGAAAGACCATCGAGAGGTTGGTTCGAATACGCAGCACCTGGCTGGCGTCACCGGGGTGTCGGGTGTGAGTATTGCCAGCCCAAACCACCGCTTCACCGTTGAACCGGATATCCCCTTTTTGGCTGTTCTCCAGCAAGTTGGCACAGCGCAACAGCGTCGACTTTCCCGATCCGGACGACCCAATCAACGAGACGACCGTTCCTTTGTGCGCGGTGATGTCCACACCCCTTAAAACCTCAAGCTCGCCATAGCTCTTATGAAGGTTTTGGATATCGATTACAGGTATTTTTGGTGTCACGATGGTTCTTTGCTTGTTCGCCTGCGGTGCAGTAGGGCCTAAAACGACGGCCAATGCAACGCGCAATCTTGTAATGACGTGTCCCGGCCCGCCATGAGGTGCAGGGCTTCGACTGTGCAGGCATCCAAATTGCCAAAACTCAGCCGTAAACAGTCGGCACAATTCTTGCTGTGCGGTCTTTGTTGCTCGGGATGTTCCGCTTATTGCTGTACGCGTTGTCGCGCGAGCGCACTGTCGCGATCATTTATGCCCAGAAACTTGGCAACCAGCCTGAGAACCTGATCTTCGGATGCGTCCCGCGCACCATCTGACAGGGCCACCTGCCACAGCGCCTCAATAACCGCCAAACGGTCGTCGTATGGCACCGCTGCCTTGATTGCATCGGTGAACTTTACGGTGTCGGGCGCTTCGGATTCGAGCGTTTCGGCTTCGCGCCGCAGGGCTGTGGCTTCGAAAGGGGATAATGCGTACCGCGTTGCGGCAATACGATCTATGCGCGCGGCTTCTGCGTCATCCATGTGTCCGTCTGCGCGGGCCACACGGACGAGCAGCGCAACCAGCGCGAGCCGAGCGTCGGGGTCGGAAAGGGGGGCGGGCTGTGGCGCGCTCAGGCGCTTGAGAAAGTCTGAAAACATATGTCTAGATATAAGGCGCTTACAGGGTGGCTGCCAAGGGGCTGGTCTTAAAGAGCGGCAAATCGGCGCCCCAGCGCGTTTAATTCGTTCGTCAGACCATAGGGAGGGTTAAGCACAAAAAGTCCCGAACCAATCATTCTGTGACCGGGTCTGGCGGGGGGAAAGCTCACCTCATGGCTCAATCCTTCGGGGAGCGCGCGGCGCAGGCTCTGGACCATTGCCGCCTGTGCGCCATGGGTCAGGATCGGGTACCACAGGGCCACAACGCCTACATTCCATTTGCGATGGACATCGCCCAGCAGGCGCGGCATCCACAAATATTCGTCCGCCTGCTCGTAAGATGGATCGATCAGCATCAACCCGCGCCTTGGCATGGGTGGCGACAAACTGCGCATCAGCGTCAGCCCGTCTTGCTGATACACCTTGGCGGCGCGACCCATGTTTTCGGACAGGGCCGCGTTTTCTTGCGGGTGCAGTTCGGCAAGATGTAGCGAATCAGTTGACCGCAGCAGATGCCGTGCGATTGCAGGGGATCCTGGGTATGCTGTGGATCCTGCAACTGCGCGCGTTGCTGCGACAGCCTGCGCGTATGGATGATCTTGCGAGAACCAGCTCAATGTCTGGTCGATGCCTTGCATGGCTTCGCCGGTGCGTTTTGCCTCGGGTGCATCCAGATCATAAACTGCGCGTCCGGCGTGGCTTTCCAAATAGCTGATCGGCTTGGGTTTGGCCGTCATGTATTTCAGCATCCATGCCAAAGCTGCGTGTTTGTGCACATCCGCCAAATTTCCGGCATGATAAATATGTTGATAGGACAGCATCCCACCGGCCTACGGCGAGTTGGGCAGTAATGCAACCGCGGCTTGACTCAGGCTATTTCCGAGGCATACTGTTTATGAACAGATGTTCAATAATAGCCGAGGTCCATGATGTTCAATGCTACCATGCGGTTCGATCTGGGTGACGACGTCAACAGCTTGCGCGATATGGTCCATCGCTTTGCGCAAGAACGGATCCGTCCAATCGCAGGGCAAGTCGATACCCAGAACGTATTTCCCCACGATCTTTGGCAAGAGATGGGCGATTTGGGTCTGCTCGGCATTACCGTCCCCGAAGATCACGGTGGTGCGGGGATGGGATATCTTGCGCATGTGGTTGCGGTGGAAGAGATAGCGCGCGCCTCTGCGTCAGTCTCATTAAGCTATGGTGCGCATTCTAATCTTTGTGTGAACCAGATCGCATTGAACGGTACTGAAGCCCAAAAACAGCGGTATCTACCGGGCCTTGTCTCCGGGCGTCACGTCGGCGCGCTTGCCATGTCCGAGCCGTCGGCCGGTTCGGATGTCGTGTCGATGAAGTTGCGCGCAGAAAAGCGAAATGATCGCTATGTCCTGTCTGGGAACAAATATTGGATTACCAATGGCCCGGATGCGGAAACGCTTGTTGTGTATGCCAAAACAAATCCTGACGCAGGCGCGCGTGGTATGACCGCCTTTTTGATTGAGAAGTCGATGACCGGATTTTCGACCAGCCCGCATTTTGACAAGCTGGGAATGCGTGGGTCCAATACGGCTGAGTTGATCTTTGATGACGTCGAAGTACCCTTTGACAATGTGTTGGGCGAAGAAGGGCGCGGTGTGCAGGTGTTGATGTCCGGGCTGGACTACGAACGCGTTGTGCTTGCGGGGATAGGCGTTGGCATCATGGCCGCCTGTTTGGACGAAGTGATGCCTTATGTTTCCGAACGTGAACAATTTGGCCAACCGGTCGGATCATTCCAGCTGATGCAAGGCAAGATTGCGGATATGTACACGGCAATGAACTCGGCGCGTGCATATGTCTATGAATGTGCCAAGGCCTGTGATCGGGGCGAGGTGACACGTCAAGATGCGGCTGCGTGTTGTCTGTATGCAAGCGAACAGGCGATGGTACAGGCGCATCAGGCCGTGCAAGCCTTTGGAGGGGCCGGTTTTCTGGCTGATGCGCCCGTTGCGCGATTGTTCCGCGACGCGAAGTTGATGGAGATCGGTGCAGGAACATCAGAAATTCGTAGAATGTTGATCGGACGGGAACTGATGGAAGCCATGGCATGATGCGCGCAGTCGCATTTTTGTGTTTTTTTGCCGGTCCGGTCGCGGCTCAGGATGTGATCTTTGATCCGGCACCGACCATCACCTGCATGGCGCGCAACGGTGGCGATGTTCAGGCTTGCAGCGGGACAGCTGCCGAGACCTGCATGGAACGGACACCCTTTGGCTGGTCCACCGTTGCAATGATGGGATGTCTTGGCCAAGAACTGGGTTACTGGGATAAGCGCCTGAACCTCGCATATCAGGCTGCACAGCGGACAGCACGTCGTGCGGATCTGGATGCCTCGGAGTTTGCAGCAAGCCAGGTCGACGCCCTGCGTGACATGCAGCGTGCATGGATTGTGTTTCGCGACCGGAAATGTGCCTTTGTGCAGTCGCAGTGGGGCGGTGGCACCGGCGGCGCTCCGGCAGCGGTATCCTGCCACATGCATGAAACTGCCGCGCAGACCGTATTTTTGGAAACAACTGGCTTGGGGGAGTGATCCGATGCGGGTGCTGTTCTGGGCTCCGATAATCGCGTTAGGACTTGCCGCGGCCGTTTTTGGCTGGATCGAAGGACGCAGGTGGACGTCTTTTTCTGAAACGGATGCCATCAATCGCATTGCGGATCTTTATGTTAAACAAGCCGGAGCCGAGGCAAAACGAACGGATTGTCATGCTCGTCCCGGTTGGCATGCGGAAATCTGGCTTGATATCCGATGCGGATCTGATCCCAAATTTTGGTTTGCCGTGGATCGGCGGGGCGGGATCGTGACCATTCCACGAAGCCAGCCGGGGGCCTGATCTGTGCTGTCCCGTAAACCCTACGAGCAATTGATGTCAGAGTTTGACTGGGCGCTGCCCGAGCGTTTGAACATGGCGGATCAGGTTTGTGATGACTGGGCAGCATACGCACCGGACCAGCCTGCGATCATTGATTTGACGCAGGACCTGCAAAGCGTGAGCTATGCACAGTTGCAGCACCTTTCCTGGCGCGTCCAGGCCACATTGTATGATCGCGGCTTGGTCCCCGGGGATCGCGTTGGGGTGCTGCTGTCACAAGGGCCTTTGTGCGCGGCGGCACATATTGCCATTTGGCGTGCGGGTGCGATTTCCGTACCGCTTTTCAAATTATTCAAACACGATGCGCTGACAAGCCGTGTCTCTTTGGCACGCATTGATCAAGTGGTCACGGATGACGAAGGCAGGCGTATGCTTGAGGGGCTGCCGGTTGTATGCATGTGTGAACACGATCTGCCTGCTGTGGCATCTGTCCAGCCAAATCACGATACGCGGTCAGAAGATCCAGCTGTGATTATTTTCACCTCCGGGACGACCGGAGCGCCAAAGGGCGCCTTGCATGCCCATCGGGTTCTGACCGGACATCTTCCCGGAGTTGAGATCAGTCACGACTTTTTAGGCCAGCCCGATGATTGCCTTTGGACCCCGGCAGATTGGGCGTGGATCGGCGGGTTGTTCGATGTGCTAATGCCCGGGCTGGCACTCGGTGTGCCAGTTGTGGCTGCGCGCATGGCAAAATTTTCGACCGAAGACTGTATCAAAATATGCCAGCAAGGCTCTGTAAGAAATGTATTTTTCCCACCCACAGCACTGCGGATTCTTAAGGCTGATAATGGTGTGATCTCTGGGCTGCGGAGCGTCGCGTCTGGCGGCGAGCCACTGGGGAGTGAAATGCTGGATTGGGGCCGTCGGGCCTTTGGATTGACAATTAACGAATTTTACGGCCAGACCGAATGCAACATGGTGGCATCATCGTGCTCCACCTTGTTTGATCCCACTCCGGGAGCAATCGGCAAGGCTGTGCCGGGGCATCGGGTCTCTGTGATTGATGCGACTGGATCCGAGACATCGGACGAAGGGGACATCGCGATTGCCCGGGGGTCTGCTTCGATGATGTTGGGGTATTGGGACAATCCGCAAGAAACGCGCACAAAGTTCCGAGGAGACTGGATGTTGACCGGGGACCGGGGGCGTCTTGAGGAAAATACATTGGTTTTTGTTGGCCGCGAGGATGATGTCATCACCAGTGCCGGCTACAGAATTGGTCCGGCCGAGATTGAGGACTGTCTTCTGACCCATCCGGCTGTAGCCACCGTTGGTGTTGTTGGAAAGCCGGATCTGCTGCGCACTCAGATCGTCAAGGCCTATGTCGTGATCAAGCCAGATGCTCGGGTGAGCGTATCCGACCTCCAAAACTGGGTAAAAGAACGTCTCGCAACCTATTTGTATCCTAGAGAGATTCAATTTTTGGATGCGCTTCCAATGACGGTTACGGGTAAGGTCATCCGTAAAGAGTTACGGGCGCGTGCTGCCGCGGAGGCTGTGGTATGATGCCGGGCTATAACAAATCTGATCTGAAGGTCGTCACGCAGATGAATTCCTTTTGTTTAAAGGTTCTGGCCTCCATCCGATCGGGCAATGTAGATCCGGCGGATAACACTACCCCCAAGGCTCTCTGGGGCCGGTCCGGTCTTCACCTGATACATGAGGTGTGTATTTCATGATATTGAAATCCAATATTTTATCTGGGTCTGAATCCTTTTTGCGAAATCAAAAGATGCATTTGGACTCTCTGACAGAAATACGCGAAGCGGTTGATTACGCGGCAGCCGGCGGTGGTACGCGTGCGCGCGAACGCCATCTGAGCCGAGGGAAAATGCTGCCACGTGACAGGGTGGCAAATCTCTTGGATCCAGACAGCCCTTTTTTAGAAATTGGTGCCACAGCAGCGCATGGATTGTATGACGATGTGGCACCTGCCGCAGGTCTAATCGCCGGGGTCGGTCGTGTATCGGGTCGCGACGTTATGGTTCTTTGTAACGATGCCACGGTAAAGGGCGGCACCTATTATCCAATGTCGGTTAAAAAGCATCTGCGGGCACAAGAAATCGCGGAAGAATGCCATATCCCGTGCGTCTACCTTGTAGACAGTGGCGGAGCAAATTTGCCAAACCAAGACGAAGTTTTTCCGGACCGAGACCATTTTGGCAGAATTTTTTACAATCAAGCCCGGATGAGCGCAAAGGGCATCGCGCAGATTGCTGTTGTCATGGGATCGTGTACCGCCGGAGGTGCGTACGTGCCTGCGATGTCAGATGTCACGATCATCGTTAAGGACCAGGGGACGATCTTTCTTGCCGGACCTCCGCTGGTTAAGGCGGCGACTGGTGAAATTGTCACCGCCGAAGATTTGGGGGGTGGCGATGTACACACGCGCCTTTCCGGGGTAGCTGATATTCTTGCTGAAAACGATGCACATGCGTTGGCCCTTGCACGTCAATCTGTTGCCAGTCTCAATCTTTCTGCGCCGCTTGCCACCACCCAGACGCCTGAACCTCCGGCATATGATCCGGCTGAGATTTTGGGTGTTGTGCCTGCTGATTTGCGCACGCCTTATGATATCCGCGAAGTGCTCGCACGGCTTGTGGATGGGTCTAGGTTTGATGAATTCAAGCCACGTTTTGGGGAAACTTTGGTGACGGGCTTTGCCCATGTTATGGGATACCCCGTTGGTATCATTGCAAATAACGGGGTTCTTTTTTCTGAGGCCGCTGTGAAAGGTGCGCATTTTGTGCAGCTATGCTCACAGCGCTCAATCCCTTTGGTCTTTTTGCAGAATATCACAGGGTTCATGGTTGGGCGTCAGTATGAAAACGAGGGTATCGCGCGCCATGGCGCCAAGATGGTGACAGCGGTTGCCACGACCAATGTGCCAAAGATTACGATGCTTGTGGGGGGCAGTTTTGGGGCGGGCAATTACGGCATGTCGGGGCGTGCGTATCAGCCCCGGTTTTTGTGGACATGGCCAAATAGCCGGATTTCGGTCATGGGGGGCGCTCAGGCTGCTGGCGTGTTGGCAACCGTCAAACGAGATGCAATCGAACGACAGGGTGGGCATTGGAGCCCCGAGGAAGAGGCCGAATTCAAGCGCCCGACGATCGAGATGTTCGAACACCAAAGCCACCCGTTGTATGCCTCTGCGCGACTATGGGACGATGGTATTATCGACCCGCGCCGGTCGCGCGAGGTTCTGGCGCTTAGCCTGCGTACTGCCTTGAACGCGCCTATCGAGCCGACGACTTTCGGCGTCTTCAGGATGTAGGGTCGGGGGCGTTATGTATAAAAAAGGATGTCTTTGTTGTGCGACGAGCGAACACCGTGGGATTTGGTGCGGTGAAAAAACCTCAGATCGATGGTCTCGCAGGTCAGATCTTTCACATTTGGCTGACCTATCTGACACGGGAGCGTGGACATGTTTGACAAAGTGCTGATCGCAAACAGAGGCGAAATTGCATGTCGGATCATCAGAACCGCGCGCGACATGGGGCTATCAACTGTGGCTGTTTACAGCCAGGCCGACATATCCGCGATGCACCGGACCATGGCGGATGAATCGGTGTGTATCGGTGGCACATCACCAGCCGACAGTTACCTGCGAGGCGATGTGATCATCGCTGCTGCGCACACCACTGGTGCCCAGGCCATTCATCCGGGTTACGGGTTTTTATCCGAAAACCCAGATTTCGTGGACGCGGTCGAGGCGGCTGGTCTGATTTTTGTTGGTCCCTCTTCAGCGGCGATCAGGTCCATGGGGCTAAAGGATGCGGCAAAGGCGTTGATGGCCGAGGCAGGAGTGCCGGTGGTGCCGGGGTTTCACGGTCGTGATCAATCTCTGGATAGGCTGTCCAGCGAGGCGGACAAGATTGGGTATCCGGTGTTGATCAAGGCTGTCGCCGGGGGTGGGGGAAAAGGCATGCGCCTGGTGCAGACGCGGGCGGATTTCGAAAGCGCACTTCAAAGCGCGCGGGCCGAGGCGCAAGCGTCTTTCGGCAATCCTGACGTTCTTATTGAGAAGTTTGTGACAAGCCCAAGACATATCGAGGTGCAGATATTCGGGGACGGGTCGCGCGCAGTCCATCTGTACGAGCGGGATTGTTCTCTGCAACGTCGTCATCAAAAGGTCATTGAAGAGGCTCCCGCGCCCGGCATGACGCCCGAAGTGCGCGCCAGCATGGGGGCCGCAGCGGTGCGCGCGGCCGAAGCCATCGGCTACAAAGGTGCCGGTACCGTCGAATTCATTGTCGATGGCTCTGGTCCTTTGCGCACGGATGGGTTTTGGTTCATGGAAATGAACACGCGATTGCAGGTCGAACACCCCGTGACCGAGGCTGTTACAGGTATCGATATGGTTGCCTGGCAATTGCAGATAGCGGCAGGCGGCACGCTTCCTGTGCGGCAAGAGGATATTCCTTTGCAGGGTCACGCATTCGAGGCGCGGCTATATGCGGAAAATGTTCCAGCAGGTTTTTTGCCCTCAACAGGTCGGTTGGCGCATCTGAAATTTCCAGGTTGGGCACGTTCGGATACGGGCGTGGCATCTGGCGATGCGATCTTGCCCTATTACGACCCGATGATCGCAAAAGTAATCACGCATGCTGTGGATCGTCCCACGGCACTGCGACGGTTGCAGCGTGCCCTTAATGAAACCGAGGTTGCTGGAACTGTTACTAATCGGGACTTTCTGGGGGCATTGACGCGGAATCCTACGTTTATAAGGGCCGACATGGATACCGGGCTGATCGAGCGAGAGCTTGCATCATTAAGCCATGTTCCCGCCCCTCCGATTGAAATTGTGGCTTATGCGATGTGGATTGCCAGTGGTTTACAGGATGCACCGGACTGGGCTTCGGGGTTCTCACTGTGGCAACCTGTATGGCATAACATTTCGATACTCTATGAAGATGAAGAGATAGAAGGACGCGTTCAGGTCAATGGTCGCTTTGGCATTGTTGAGCTGGCAGGCAGTGAGGTGCATCTTGAATTTGGACCACAGGGGTGGCGGATTTCCGGTGCCGCTGTCCTTCGCTGGCACAAGCAAGCTGGTGAGATTACAATTTTTGACCAATACACTCGGGTCTTCACCTGCGTGGATCTGCTGGATCGTCATACAACAGAGTGCACCTCGGATATTATCGAGGCGCCTATGCCTGGATTTTTGCGCGAGATTGCAGCGGGATCAGGACAATTGGTACGTAAAGGCGACAGCCTTGCCGTGCTGGAGGCAATGAAGATGGAGCATGTTTTGATGGCGCCGCGCGATGGCACTGTGGCCGAGGTGTTGGTGGCGGTCGGCACTCAGGTCGAAGCCGGAACCGCGTTGGTTCGTTTAGAAGAGGAAAACTGACAATGACAGCAACGACATTGCATCACGTGCAATATGGCCGCTCTTTCCGGGTGCTATGGTTGATGGAAGAGATCGGAATGCAGGTGTTTGAACCTTTGACAATCGTCGAACATCGGATCGGGACAAAAGAAATGCAAACCAGTGATCTGGGGCGGCTTTCGCCAGCTGTCCGCATTCCGGCGATCGAAATGGACGATCTTAAAATGAGCGAATCCGGGGCGATTGTGCAAATTCTGTCTGAACGTCATGCACCGGATCTGGTGCGTGGGCCGGATCATGCTGATCGGGCAGAATGGTTGCAATGGATCGGATTTGGGGAAACCCAGGCCAGTTTGATCGAACAGCTGAACCTGATGTTGGTTTTCTTGCGGCCTCCGGCGACACCGGGTCCGGCTGTGGTCAAGATCACTGTCGCCCGTTTGCGACAGACTTTGGCGGGCATGGAAGCACGTTTGCAACCTGATGGCTGGCTTTTGCCTTCCGGCTTTTCGGCTGCAGATATTATGATGGGCTTTAACCTTTTCGCAGCACCCTATTATACGCATCTGGATGCATTTCCGAAGGTGCAGGCTTACAAGGCCCGGATCGAGGCGCGACCAGCCTACCAACGTGCGGTTGACCGCGAGGGACCTCAGCGATTTTACGCACAGGATTTCTATCCTGTTCCCGCGACCTGATCCAAAAGGACCTGTGGCATGGCTGAATTTGTGGAAATCTTTGAAGTCGGCCCCAGAGATGGACTGCAAAATGAACCGAGAGCGATCCCCGCTGCTGAAAAGATTGCGCTGGTGGATCAGCTCAGCCTTTGTGGCTTTCAACGGATCGAAGTGGCCAGTTTTGTGTCGCCGAAATGGGTGCCGCAGATGGCTGATGGGGCAGGGGTCCTGGCCGGGTTGAGGCGCATGTCGGGGATCGGGTATTGGGCGCTGACACCAAATCAACGCGGTATGGACGATGCCTTCGTTGCCAAAGCGGACGGAGTGGCGGTCTTCGGGGCTGCGTCTGAGGGTTTCAGCCGGGCAAATATCAACGCAACCATAGACGAAAGCCTTGCGCGGTTTCGCCCTTTGGTGGCACATGCGCGCGCCAGAGACCTGCCGGTGCGCGGCTATGTCTCTTGTGTGGTGTCCTGTCCCTACGACGGCGGTGTAGCGCCGGGGTCGGTTGCGCGGGTGGCTGCGGCGCTATGGGACATGGGATGTACGGAAATTTCCTTGGGCGAGACCCTCGGTCAGGCGTTCCCCGAGGATGTAGACCCCATGCTGGCGGCGGTGCGAAACGAGGTGCCAGCAGCTGCGTTGGCAGGGCATTATCATGATACTGGCGGCAGCGCTTTGGAAAATATCGACGTAGCGCTCGCACATGGGCTAAGGATTTTTGACGGAGCGGTTGGCGGGCTTGGCGGCTGCCCCTACGCGCCAGGTGCAGCAGGCAACGTAGACACCGTTGCTGTTGCAAAACATTTGTCCGATCGCGGTTATGATACCGGTCTTGATATTGAAAAATTACACCGTGCTGCAGATTACGCACGCAGTTTGCGGGGACAGGAGCATAGGCCATGACGATAGACACCGACATTGATCATCGCGGTGTGGCGCATCTTTGGCTGGATCGTCCTGAAAAACACAATGCTCTGTCTGGCGAAATGCTCGATGATCTTTCGGCGGCTGCATCTGCGATTGCTCAGCGTGACGATATTCGGGTGGTGATTCTGGCGGCCCGTGGCCCGAGCTTTTGTGCCGGAGGAGATTTGGGATGGATGCGTGCCCAAATGCGGATGGACGCTGCAACCCGAAAGATCGAATCGCGCAAAATCGCCACAGCTTTGGGGGCATTGGCGAATTTGCCGCAGCCGCTGATCGGACGTGTGCACGGGAACGCTTTTGGTGGCGGGGTTGGATTGGCATCGGTCTGTGATGTGACAATTGGTGTACCGACGGTGCGCATGGGGTTCACGGAAACGCGTCTGGGTTTGATACCGGCCAACATAGGACCCTATGTTGTTGCCCGCATGGGGGTGGTTCGGGCGCGAGAAGTTTTCATGTCGGCGCGTTTGTTTGATGCGGAAGAGGCCGTGCGCTTGCAGCTTTTGACGCGTATTGTGGCCCCGCAAACGCTGGATGAGGCTATAGAAGCGGAAGTTGCGCCGTATCTGGCCTGTGCCCCGGGAGCAGTGGCTGAGGCAAAGGCGCTTTTGGGTGTTCTTGGGGGGCGTGTCGATCCCGCGCATGTTGATTACGCCATAGATGCTCTCGCTGTACGCTGGGAAACAGATGAAGCTCGCGAAGGGATAAATGCGTTTTTTGACAAACGCACGCCAAAGTGGCACCGGGATCCATAAAGCACCCATTTCCCATCTGGGACAAATGTGTCGTATTAACACAGGGAAGTGGACATTGACGCTCGCGCGGCACCCGATTAGGTATCACCTAAAGACCACCCGTTAGCTATGCGGTCAGCCCCGGTATGTGTCGCGGGGAACCAGCAAAAAGGAGCCAGCCCTGTGGAAGACTTGCTTCGCGATTACTTGCCCATACTCGTGTTCTTGGCTGTCGCCATCGGCCTCGGGCTTGTTTTGATCCTTGCAGCGGTGGTCGTGGCCGTTCGTAACCCCGATCCAGAAAAAGTGTCTGCCTACGAATGTGGGTTTAATGCATTTGATGATGCGAGGATGAAATTCGACGTCCGTTTCTACCTTGTGTCGATTCTGTTCATAATATTTGATTTGGAAATCGCGTTCCTTTTCCCTTGGGCGGTTACTTTCGTTGGCATGACGGATGTATCATTCTGGTCAATGATGACATTTCTAGCGGTACTGACAATCGGCTTTGCCTATGAATGGAAAAAGGGAGCTTTGGAATGGGAGTGATGTCAGGCGCCAACACCGCAGGTCCCGATCGCGAAGCCGCCACGCAGGTATTGAATGCCGAGTTGGCGGACAAAGGATTTTTGCTGACGTCCGTTGAAGATGTAATCAACTGGGCGCGTACCGGATCATTGCACTGGATGACATTCGGGCTGGCCTGTTGCGCGGTTGAAATGATGCATACCTCGATGCCACGTTATGACGCAGAGCGTTTTGGCATCGCGCCGCGCGCAAGTCCCAGACAGTCGGATCTGATGATCGTCGCGGGAACCCTGACGAACAAGATGGCGCCCGCCCTGCGCAAAGTTTATGATCAGATGCCTGAACCGCGGTACGTCATATCCATGGGGTCGTGTGCCAACGGCGGCGGCTATTACCATTACAGTTACTCTGTTGTGCGTGGATGCGACCGTATTGTGCCGGTGGATGTCTATGTACCCGGCTGCCCGCCAACCGCAGAGGCGTTGCTCTACGGTTTGATGACGTTACAGCGCAAGATTAGACGGACAGGGACCCTGGTACGATGAGTGATGCGCTGAATGAATTGGGCAGCTTTCTTGAGACAAAGCGCGGCGACTGCGTTTTGGGCTGGGATGTCTCGCAGGGCGAATTGAATGTGGATGTGGCTCCATCGAATATTTGCGATTTTGTGGATTTCCTGCAGAGGGACCCGACCTGCAGGTTTTCGAGCCTCGTCGACATCACTGCGGTCGACTACCCCGAGCGTGTCAAGCGTTTTGATGTGGTCTATCATCTTTTGTCGATGTACCAGAATTTGCGTATCCGACTGCGTGTTGGTCTGAGGGACCGCGAGGCGCTGCCGTCCATTGTGTCTGTTCATCCAAGTGCCAATTGGTTCGAGCGTGAAACCTTTGACATGTTCGGTATTCTGTTTACCGGCCACCCGGACTTGCGGCGCCTGCTCACCGATTATGGTTTCCGCGGTCACCCGCTGCGCAAGGATTTTCCGACCACGGGTTATACTGAGGTCCGCTATGACGAGGCGCAAAAACGCGTCGTTTACGAGGCTGTCAGCTTGGTGCAGGAATATCGCCAGTTTGATTTCATGAGCCCTTGGGAAGGTGCTCAATACGTCCTCCCGGGCGACGAGAAGACGGAAGAAAAGGCATGAGCCGGCAGATGACCTCCTCAAGAACAGGTGTGGTCTTGCGGTTAAGAGCGCCGGTTCGGGAAACCATTTTAAATCGCGGCATGTCCGCAGGGGAGACGAGATGATGGACGGCTCCAAATTCGACGACGCCCAAACCGGCGAGCAGAAAATTCGTAATTTCAATATCAACTTTGGACCGCAGCACCCGGCCGCTCATGGCGTTTTGCGCTTGGTTCTTGAGTTGGACGGCGAAATCGTGGAGCGGTGCGATCCGCATATCGGACTGTTGCATCGTGGTACCGAAAAACTGATGGAAAGCCGGACCTACCTGCAAAATCTGCCGTATTTTGACCGGCTAGATTATGTGGCGCCGATGAACCAAGAACACGCATGGTGTCTGGCGATCGAAAAACTGACCGGAACCGTGGTGCCGCGTCGCGCCAGCCTCATCCGGGTGCTCTACTCGGAGATTGGCCGCATTCTGAACCATATCCTGAACGTCACGACCCAGGCCATGGATGTGGGGGCGCTGACGCCTCCGCTGTGGGGTTTTGAAGAACGCGAAAAGCTTATGGTGTTTTACGAACGCGCCTGCGGGGCGCGTTTGCATGCGGCCTATTTTCGTCCCGGTGGTGTGCATCAGGACCTGCCACCGGATCTGCTGGATGATATCGAAACTTGGGCGAAAGAGTTTCCAACGGTTTTGGAAGATATTGACGGACTATTGACGGAAAACCGCATTTTCAAGCAACGAAATTGCGACATTGGCGTTATCTCGGAAGAAGAAATTCAGCAATGGGGCTACTCTGGCGTGATGGTGCGGGGGTCAGGTCTTGCCTGGGATCTGCGTCGGGCCCAACCCTACGAGTGTTATGACGAATTCGACTTTCAGGTGCCTGTTGGAAAGAATGGTGACTGTTACGACCGTTATCTGTGCCGGATGGAGGAAATGCGTCAGTCTTTGTCGATTATCCTTCAGGCGATCGCCAAGCTGCGTGCGCCGGATGGTCAAGGCGATATTCTGGCGCGTGGTAAGGTCACGCCACCCAAGCGCGGTGAGATGAAGACATCCATGGAAGCCTTGATTCATCACTTCAAGCTCTACACCGAAGGCTTTCACGTCCCTGCTGGCGAGGTTTACGCAGCGGTCGAAGCGCCCAAAGGCGAGTTTGGTGTATATTTGGTGGCAGATGGATCAAACAAACCCTATCGCGCCAAACTGCGCGCACCGGGCTATCTGCACCTGCAGTCGATGGATCATGTGGCCTCTGGGCACCAGTTGGCCGATGTTGCCGCCATAATCGGGACTATGGACATCGTGTTCGGTGAGGTCGATCGATGAAATCACCTAGGGTGTTTTTCGTTGTGGCGTCTTTTTTGGCGGTTGGTTGCACGCCTCTACCGGATGGTGTGACGAAAGAGATGATGGCGACCTATGACGCGGCTGTTGCCTCTATTGGGTGCGATATAATTACAGATCGGCAGTATCTCCCTCTGGAATTGCAAACAGGCTTTAGCCGTGAACAGTTGATCGAAATGGGTCGCTACCGAATTGCCACAGACGCAGGCCTGCCAATTGTGGGTGGCGGGATGCGGCTCTATAGCGGGGAATGCGAACTGTGACCCCTGACCAAAAAGACCGGGCCCAGTGCCCCTCTGCCCAAAGGGCTTTGCCATGCTAAGACGCCTGTATCATGATCAGCCGGATAATTTTGCTTTCACACCTGAAAATCAGGCATGGGCCGAGGCTCAGATTACGAAATACCCTGAGGGACGACAGGCAAGCGCGGTGATACCGCTTCTTTGGCGCGCGCAGGAACAAGAGGGGTGGGTCACCCGCAAAATAATCGAGACTGTCGGCGATATGCTGGGCATGGCCCATATCCGGGTGCTTGAGGTTGCGACCTTCTATTTCATGTTTCAATTGCAGCCCGTTGGCAGCGTCGCGCATATTCAGGTGTGTGGGACGACCTCGTGCATGATATGCGGTGCCGAGGACCTTATCCGGGTCTGCCGTGAAAACATTTCCCCTGAACCGCATCAGCTCTCTGAAGATGGCAAACTGTCTTGGGAAGAAGTTGAATGCCTTGGGGCCTGCGCGAATGCGCCCATGGCGCAAATTGGCAAGGATTACTATGAAGACCTCACCACAGAAAGCTTTGCCCAGCTGATTAAAGACTTGGGTAAGGGAGAGGTGCCTGTGCCCGGGCCTCAGAACGGTCGGTACGCGTCGGA
>JAYQEA010000016.1:0-18936 GCA_038138625.1 Roseivivax sp. | reverse complement strand
TTGGCTGGTCCAGAGGGCGATGCGGATGATCTGAAACGTATCAATGGTGTTGGTCCAAAGCTGTCATCGGTTTTGAATGGCCTTGGTATCTTTCACTTTCACCAGATCGCAGAATGGACACCACAGGAAGTTTTGTGGATGGATACCGAGCTGACTGGTTTCAAAGGACGTGCAAGCCGCGATAATTGGGTTGAACAGGTGAAAACACTTATGGATGTCGATGCAAAGAGCAGCGTCGATAATTCGGAAGAAACAGGCTAAGGTGGGGCTTGCAACGGTATATCGCGAGAGGAATACGCTATGAGTGACAATACTTCGGGTAAGATGAGCTGGACTGTGGCGGCGATGATAGGGTTGGTCGCAGCCGCAATCTTGCATTGGGCGTTGGGCCTATCCATGCTTTTGTCGTTGATTGGCGGGATCATCGTGGCGTACGCAGCGCGCGAACTGGCGCCGCGCAAATCGTCTGAGGCACAAACACCGCCTGTGGCAGCGCCAAAACCTGTGCAACCCACGCCTGAACCCGTCGCAGCGCCCGCACCCGAAGCCCCTGCACCCGCGCCCACACCCGACGTTCAGGATGAACCCGTGGCCGAAGCGCCTGCGGATCCCGCACCGGCAGCAGACGAGCCCCACGAAGAGGCGCAAGAGGAGGGTCTGGTCAAACCATCTACGCCTCTTGCTGGCGAAGCTGAACTGGCCGGGCGCAAAGGTAGTTGGCGCTACGAACCATAAGCGGAGTGACGAAACCCATTATGCGAAAAGACATCACTCAGGCCAAGGAACGCCGCCGCATTGCAATTTTGATTGCTGGCGTCGGCGTGTTCTGGATTGTGTTGACCGCCTTGGGTGCTGAAATGAATTGGAGCCAGCGCACACGCGCTCTCTTTGACCTTATGGCTCTGACAGGGTTTGGGGTTGCTGTTTGGAAACTCGTGGCACTTTTGCGCGCTGGACGAGACGAAAAGGAATAAGCCATGCTGGCGGATCAGGATCGGATCTTTACCAATATCTACGGGATGCACGACCGAACCCTGCGCGGTGCGCGCGCACGGGGACATTGGGATGGCACGGCGGGATTGATCGCCAAGGGCCGTGACTGGATTGTGCAGGAAATGAAGGACAGTGGCCTTCGCGGACGCGGTGGGGCTGGGTTTCCCACTGGCTTGAAATGGTCGTTTATGCCCAAGGAAAGCGATGGTCGTCCGGCGTATTTGGTCGTGAATGCCGACGAATCCGAGCCAGGTACGTGCAAGGATCGCGAAATCATGCGTCATGACCCGCATACCTTGGTCGAAGGGTGCCTGATCGCCAGCTTCGCAATGAACGCAAACACCTGTTATATCTACATTCGCGGTGAATATATCCGCGAACGCGAAGCTTTACAGGCCGCAATAGACGAGGCCTACGATGCTGGACTTCTGGGCAAAAACGCCGCAGGCTCGGGTTGGGATTTCGACCTTTATCTGCACCATGGTGCGGGCGCCTACATCTGCGGAGAAGAAACCGCACTGATCGAAAGTCTCGAAGGTAAAAAGGGTATGCCGCGGATGAAGCCGCCGTTTCCTGCGGGGGCGGGTCTTTACGGTTGTCCGACGACTGTGAACAATGTGGAAAGTATCGCTGTTGTTCCAACGATCCTGCGCCGTGGCGCATCTTGGTTTGCGGGCTTTGGTCGACCAAACAATGCAGGCACCAAGCTTTTTGCCGTGTCGGGTCATGTCAACACACCCTGCGTCGTTGAAGAAGAGATGTCGATTACTTTCGAAGAGCTGATAGAAAAGCACTGCGGCGGCATTCGCGGGGGATGGGACAACCTCAAAGCTGTCATTCCAGGGGGATCGTCGGTGCCTTGCGTTCGCGGCGAGAACATGCGCGACGCAATCATGGATTTTGATTATCTGCGGGGTGAATTGGGCTCTGGTCTCGGGACGGCAGCGGTGATCGTGATGGATAAAAACACCGATATCATCAAGGCGATCTGGAGGCTGTCCAAATTTTACAAGCATGAAAGTTGCGGGCAGTGCACGCCCTGCCGCGAGGGTACGGGCTGGATGATGCGCGTGATGGATCGCCTCGTCAAAGGCGAAGCTGAACCCGACGAGATTGACATGTTGTGGGATGTCACAAAACAGGTTGAAGGTCATACGATCTGTGCCTTGGGTGATGCCGCTGCCTGGCCGATACAGGGACTTATCCGGAATTTTCGCGATGAGATTGAAGACCGTATCAAAACCCAGAACGGTGGATTGGGCGTTGCGGCTGAATAGTGCCTGAAGGTCAGGGCTAGGCGTCGCCGAAGGGTCATAGAAACCAACGAGGCTTGTCGTTGTGCCGCAGTCGGGCGATGACAGAACCCTGAGAGGGGACAAACTTGTCTGTTTTACGCGTCGTTGTTATGGCGATGGTTACCGGTTGTCTGGCGTCGTGTACGCATACGGTTGATGAAAACGCTGTGGCGGTCGACCCGCTTTTGCAAGACACTGTGAATACGCGTTTTGGGGACCTCGGGGTTGCGGTAATGTTCGTCGTGGCGTGTTCGAACCAGGTCGGTCTTGCGCGTGATGATCCCGAGGCGGAAAGGATCCTTATCGTGGCGGATCTGCTTCAAAACGGATTTTCTTTGGCAGATATTCGGATTGCCCTGCACCGGTATCATTCGCAGGACATGCAACACTCAAATGGGTTTGAAAGCGCGCGCTTTGTAAAGCTGCTCGCCCAGTACAAGGTTGATGAATCTGATGGCGTGTGTCGTTTGGCACGGCAGCTGGCCCACCAGAACGTGGGTCCTGGCGCATTTCTTGTGCGGAGATGAGCCAGGTTTTGCGCCGCGAAGGATATTTCGCCAGCGCGATCGGGGTCTGCTCATGTTTTGCATAGGGTCAATGTTTTGTGCAGGGATAGAACGAAGCCAACATATTGCGCCGCAAACGCAGTTTGTGCGTTGGGCGCATGCTGTGATATGCTCCGCGTTAAAAGAGTATCGTGGGTTGGTTAACTAAGCTGCTTGCCAAGCAGCTTCTCCTGCGAGACAAGGGCGTCGCAGGTGCTTTGGTATGAAACAGGTCCGTTCTGTCTTTGGGCCTAAAAAGGAGAGCATGGGATAACATGCGCAACTTTATATTCGTTGGATTTGCGCTGGCGACGCTGGCTGGATGTGATCCGTCGCGAAACGATAACCTTTTTCGGTACGAAAATGCCTATTACGCAGCCAAAATCAGCGTTGACCGCAATGACCGCAGCACATTCACCGTAACTGTGAGAGGCTTTGAACAGGGTCTCGATGGCGCGCGAGAGGCTGCGCGGTATGAGGCGACCAAACATTGCATCAATTACCTGGGATCGTCCGATGCCACGTGGTCCATTGGCCCGGACAGTGACCGCGAGCAGCTTCAAATTGTCTCGGGCGCGCTTGTGTTTTCGGGGAAATGCGACCCGTGAGCGGATCTGTGCTAAGATCTGCACTGCAAGATCGGTTGATATTGCCTAGCAGGCAAGATGCGCGGCGCAATGGCGGAAATTTCTCTGCCAGTGGAGGTCGCATGATGACCGCATTTATTCTTGTTATTTGTCTGAGCGCTTTGACCGCTCTGCCAACGTATGCCAAAACGCCTCTGCGCGACGTTGGCGAAATTGATGACGGTTTGTTGGCTGTCGCCATTGCCGATGAAATGCGCAAAAACTGCGACACTCTTGACGCGCGTCTGTTTAGAGCCTTTGCCATGTTGCAGAATCTTAAACAGCGCGCAAAAGAACTGGGGTACACATCGGAAGAAATCGAGGCCTATGTGTCGAGCGCCGAGGAAAAGGCGCGGATGAGGGCTCGTGGTGAGTCATGGTTCAAGGATCGTGGTGTCGCCATCGGGGATTACGAACAATATTGTGCACTTGGTGCGCAAGAGGTGTTGCAGGGGACGACAATTGGTCGTCTTCTACGGCAAAAATAAAACGGAATACTGGCTGTGTGGCAGCCGCCTCTGGTTTGAGGTAACAGCAACGGAAACAGATCTGGCGTGATGGGTGCTCTGGCCCGAACGCGCCCGAGTATATGGACGAAGCAAACGCATGACTGACCTGCGCAAGATTATTATCGACGGTGAGGAAATCGAAGTCGAAGGGGCTTTGACCTTGATACAAGCCTGTGAACAGGCGGGCGTAGAGGTGCCAAGGTTCTGCTATCACGAACGGCTGTCTATTGCTGGAAACTGCCGCATGTGTCTGGTCGAGGTTGTAGGCGGTCCGCCAAAGCCCGCAGCCAGTTGTGCCATGCAGGTCCGCGATGTCCGCGGTGGCCGCAACGGTGAGCTGCCCGAAATCAAGACAAACAGCCCGATGGTCAAAAAAGCCCGCGAAGGCGTGATGGAATTCCTCTTGATCAACCATCCGCTGGACTGTCCGATTTGTGACCAGGGTGGCGAATGTGATTTGCAGGATCAGGCCATGGCATATGGAGTGGATTTCAGCCGGTTCCGAGAGCCAAAGCGCGCCGTGGACGACCTTGACCTTGGACCCTTGGTAGAGACGCATATGACGCGGTGCATCAGTTGCACGCGCTGCGTGCGTTTCACAACCGAGGTTGCCGGCATCACTCAGATGGGACAAACGGGGCGGGGTGAGGATTCCGAAATCACAAGCTACCTTGGGGAAACACTTGGGTCCAATCTGCAAGGTAACATCATTGACCTTTGTCCGGTTGGGGCCCTTGTCAGCAAACCCTATGCCTTTACGGCGCGCCCTTGGGAGTTGACCAAAACCGAGACGATAGATGTTATGGACGCGCTTGGCTCGAACATCCGCGTGGATACCAAAGGTCGCGAAGTCATGCGTATTTTGCCGCGTAACCATGATGGCGTGAACGAAGAATGGATATCGGACAAAACACGCTTCGTCTGGGATGGTCTGCGTCGACAGCGGCTGGATCGGCCCTATTTGCGCGAAAACGGTCGTTTGCGTCCGGCGGATTGGCCAGAGGCGCTGGCAGTTGCGGCAAAAGCATTGAACAGTGCCTCAAAGCCGGTCGGTCTTATCGGAGATCTGGTGTCGGTTGAGGCGTCATATGCCCTGAAAGGTCTGATCACGGGTTTGGGCGGAACGGTGGAATGCCGCACAGATTATGCCAAGCTGCCAGCCGGTAATCGCAGCGGGTATGTTGGAACTGCATGTATCGAAGACATCGATACGGCAGCCTATATTATGCTGATCGGGACAAACCCGCGGACCGAGGCACCGGTTTTGAATGCGCGAATTCGCAAAGCATGGGCGTCAGGGGCGCAAATTGGGCAGATTGGTCCACAGATGGATCTGACCTATCCTGTGCAGAACGCCGGACAGGATCGTGCCGCACTACAGGCTCTACTAGGTCGCGAACATGATGCAGTTCTTGATCAGCCGTCGGTGATCATTATTGGACAGGGTGCATTACAAGAGGCAGACGGTGATGCGGTTCTGGCAGCTGCCATGCAGTTGGCCGAAGAGACGCAATCCAAACTGATGGTGTTGCACACTGCCGCCGCACGCGTTGGCGCCATGGATATTGGTGCTGTCACCGAAGGTGGCCTTGCTAGCGCCATGGACGGTGCTGACGTTGTCTATTCGTTGGGGGCTGATGAAGTCGAGATCGCCGAAGGTCCGTTTGTCATCTATCAGGGAAGTCATGGGGACCGGGGGGCCCATCGTGCAGATGTTATCCTGCCCGGAGCCGCCTATACCGAAGAAGACGGTCTGTTTGTTAATACAGAGGGGCGTCCGCAGATGGCCCTGCGCGCAGGCTTTGCCCCGGGTCAGGCAAAAGAGAACTGGGCAGTGCTGCGGGCTCTGTCTGCCGACACCGGTTCAAAACTGCCGTTTGATTCTCTCGCGGCGCTGCGTCGCGGGCTTGTCGAAGAGGTCCCACATTTGGCGCAAATCGACACTGTTCCGCAAAACCCATGGAACGGCGTCAAAGCTGGTGCCATGGGCGAGGCTGCATTTTTGTTGGCGATACAGGATTTCTACCTGACCAACCCTGTGGCCCGGTCCAGCAGCTTGATGGCCGAGCTGAGCGCGGCCTCAGTCGCACGCTCCAACCCGGTGGAGGCCGCTGAATGAGAGCTTGCATGGGCTCAAAGGTCAGCGCCCTTGTGGTGTTCCCATTGGTTCTGACTGCCTGTTCAGAGAGCGCGCGGCTGGAAGAGCCGCCTGAGCCTCCGACTTACGGGCCTGTGGTCATTGCAGAACTGGCCGAGAATTTGGTGCAGGTCAAATTGTCCATGACAACCGAGACTGCCGAGAATCATATCACCGAGATGGCAAATTGTAATCTTGCGTCTTACGCGCTGCAGGCGGGACGCCGGTTTGCGCGACATCTACGCACAAATGCTTATGAAAAGGATGGTCTATGGAGAGCAGATGCTGTTTATAGCCTGAGTGAAGGCCGCCCACGCGGTCAGGTAATTGATGCAGCGACCTTGGTTGTCGCATGTAGCAACAACAATATTCCAATGGTGTGAGGGCAAATGGCCGAATTCTTCACCACGTTCGTTATCATTCTGGCGCAATGCCTCGCTGTGATTGCGTTTGTCATGATATCACTTTTGTTCTTGGTCTATGGTGACCGAAAGATCTGGGCTGCCGTACAAATGCGACGCGGACCCAATGTGGTTGGTGCCTTTGGTCTTTTGCAAACGGTCGCTGATGCGCTGAAATATATCGTCAAAGAGGTCGTGATCCCGGCCGGTGCGGATAAGCCCGTGTTCATATTGGCGCCACTAGTCAGTTTCGTTTTGGCCGTTCTTGCCTGGGCCGTTATTCCGTTCAATGACAGTTGGGTGCTGGCCGACCTGAATGTGGCGATTTTATACGTCTTTGCGGTGTCCTCTTTAGAGGTTTACGGCGTGATCATGGGGGGATGGGCGTCAAATTCCAAATACCCCTTCCTCGGATCGCTACGGTCTGCGGCGCAGATGATCAGCTACGAGGTGTCGATCGGGTTGATTATTGTGGGTGTCATCATCTCCACCGGTTCTATGAACTTTGGCAGCATTGTTGCCGCACAAGAGGGTGGCGTGTTTGCATGGTACTGGTTGCCGCACTTCCCGATGGTGTTTTTATTCTTTATCTCCGCGCTTGCAGAGACAAACCGGCCTCCTTTTGATCTGCCGGAAGCAGAGTCCGAATTGGTGGCAGGCTATCAGGTTGAATATAGCTCGACCCCGTTTTTGTTGTTCATGGCCGGCGAATACATTGCGATTTTCTTGATGTGCGCGCTGACAACCCTTTTGTTTTTCGGCGGGTGGCTCAGCCCCATACCTTGGCTGATTGGTGATAGTCCGCTTTGGATGATCGCAAAAATGGGCTTTTTCTTTTTCCTCTTCGCTATGGTCAAAGCGATCACACCGCGCTACCGCTACGATCAGCTGATGCGTTTGGGCTGGAAGGTCTTTTTGCCAATGTCGCTGGCTTGGGTTGTGTTGGTTTCGTTTTTTGCCAAGTTCGAGCTTTTTTGGGGTGCTTACGCCCGTTGGACGATCGGAGGCTGATCCATGACCCAGATCGATTATAACCGCGCAGCCAAGTATTTTCTTTTGGCTGACTTCGTAAAAGGTTTTGCTTTGGGGCTGAAATATTTTTTCGCGCCAAAGGCTACCTTGAACTATCCTCACGAAAAGGGCCCCTTGTCGCCACGGTTTCGTGGGGAACACGCCCTGCGGCGCTATCCCAACGGCGAGGAACGATGCATCGCTTGCAAGTTGTGCGAGGCAGTCTGTCCGGCGCAGGCGATCACGATTGATGCAGAACCTCGCGATGACGGATCACGTCGAACCACGCGTTACGATATTGACATGACAAAATGTATCTATTGTGGGTTCTGCCAAGAAGCATGCCCCGTCGATGCTATCGTCGAGGGTCCGAATTTTGAATTTTCGACAGAGACTCGCGAAGAGCTGTTCTATGACAAGGAAAAGCTTCTGTCGAATGGAGAACGTTGGGAGGCAGAGATTGCCCGTAACCTCGAGCTTGATGCACCATACCGTTGACATGTCGCACCGATTACGGACACAGACAGGAACGGACGGTGATGCTTTTGAACATGAAAGCACTCAAAATCACCAACAGCCTGATGTTGGGATGATGGGGCTGTTTCGTGTTGCACAGGTAAGGCTTGCCCATGACTGATCAGAAAACCCCATTTCAATTGATGATGGAACAAGCGCAACAGATGGCGAAATCGTTCAATCCGGCGCTTGAAACCTTTAATCCGCGCCAATTTGAAAAGTTGTGGCCTACTATGCCAAAGGAGTTCATGGAAATGTCCTTTGGTCGCGGCCTGTCGAAAGACGGGTTGGATGCAAAAACGCGGTTGTTGATCACCCTTGCAGGGTTGACGATGCAGGGTGCGCAGGCTGATACGGCTGTACGGATGACAGTTCGTCATGCATTGGGTGCAGGAGCTACTACCGATGAAATTGCAGAAACTATTGCTCAAATGTCGATGTTTGCTGGAATCCCTGCGATGACCCGCGCTATGGAACTGGCCCGTGAGGCCATGGATGATGATAAGGAGAGCGACACATGATCGTCTTTGCCTTTTACCTTTTTGCATTGTCGGCAGTTGCGGGCGGCTTTTTTACAGTCGTCAGCCGCAATCCGGTGCATTCTGTTTTATGGTTGATTTTGGCGTTTCTCAGCTCTGCCGGGCTATTTGTCATGTTGGGTGCAGAATTCGTCGCGATGCTATTGATCATTGTCTACGTCGGTGCAGTCGCGGTCTTGTTCTTGTTTGTTGTGATGATGCTGGATGTTGATTTTGTCGCCCTCAAAGCCGAGATGGCGCGGTATGTACCGCTTGCTGTGATGATAGGGGTTGTCATTCTGATGCAGTTGGCTTTGGCCTATGGGGCATGGGACACTGCCGAAATAGCCGCCTCGCAGTTGGCGGCCCCGACGCCGGCCATGGACGAAATCCACAACACGGCTGCATTGGGGTATCTGTTGTATGACCAGTATTTTCTGCTGTTTCAGCTTGCAGGCCTGATATTGTTGGTTGCCATGGTCGGGGCAATTGTCCTGACGCTGCGGCACAGGACCGATGTAAAGCGACAGGATGTGCTGGCACAGATGTATCGTGACCCCGCCAAGGCAATGGAGCTGCGTGACGTGAAACCGGGACAAGGACTATGACGGGAAAACAGGTGCCGTGCACCAAAACGGAGGGCTGGGAATGACACTGCACTGGGACGCCATGTTGAATTCAGCTTGCTTGTTCGCCGGTACTGTAATGATCATTGGATCGCTGGTCTTGGCCAACCGCTTTTTTGCCAGGCCTGTTGACATGCAGCCTATTCGCGCACAGACCCGCGCCCGACGGGGGCGCCATATGGCGAATTTGCGTCGATAAAAATATCAAGTGCCAGGTCTTGTGTGTTTCGGCCATTGCGGCTGGCGCGCGACCGGCTTAACACGAAGCCGTTCAGATCCCTTGGGATTGGACAAAGCAGACCGCACCGGGCCAGCCCCGCGCCAGTACGAGGGACGCTATGATTGAATTGACCCACTATTTGACCGTGGCAGCAATTTTGTTTGTCATTGGTATATTTGGGCTGTTTTTAAATCGTAAAAACATCATCATTCTGCTGATGTCGATCGAGCTGATGCTGCTTGCGGTCAATATCAATTTGGTTGCCTTCTCCTCTTATCACGGTGACTTGGGCGGGCAGGTGTTTACGATGTTCGTCCTGACAGTTGCCGCGGCAGAGGCCGCCATTGGTCTGGCCATTTTGGTGACCTTCTTCCGCAACCGTGGCACGATTGCGGTGGAAGACGTCAACATGATGAAGGGTTGACGCACATGACACAGCTTATTCTGTTTTTGCCGCTGATTGGCGCGCTTATCGCTGGTTTTGGATGGCGGATTACTGGTATTCGCGCTGCCCAGTGGATCACAACGGTTCTGTTATTCTTGGCAGCCGCCTTTTCGTGGATCGTGTTTCTGACCTTGGGGCCTGAAACCCAGCATATCAAAATACTGACGTTTATCCAAAGCGGGTTGCTTGACACGTCATGGGGGATTCGACTGGACCGGTTGACGGCGATTATGCTGGTCGTGGTGACAACGGTATCGGCGCTGGTCCATTTATATAGCTTCGGCTACATGGCACATGATGAAAATTTCCGGCCCGGAGAAGAGAGCTACAAAGCCCGGTTTTTCGCATACCTGTCCTTTTTTACCTTTACGATGCTTGCTTTGGTGACAGCCGATAACCTCGTTCAGATGTTTTTTGGTTGGGAAGGGGTGGGTGTCGCATCCTACCTGCTGATCGGGTTTTACTATCGCAAACCATCTGCAAATGCTGCGGCGATCAAAGCCTTTGTGGTGAACCGGGTTGGCGACTTTGGGTTTGCACTGGGTATTTTTGGCCTGTTCTATCTGACCGACTCGATCAAGTTCGATGACGTCTTTGCCCAGGCGCCAGCGCTGGCCGACACGCAGATCTCGTTTCTTTGGACGGACTGGAATGCGGCCAATTTGCTTGCCTTTCTGCTGTTTATTGGCGCCATGGGCAAATCTGCGCAGTTTATCCTGCACACCTGGTTGCCAGATGCGATGGAAGGACCCACGCCGGTGTCAGCCCTGATCCATGCGGCAACCATGGTTACAGCCGGAGTGTTTCTGGTGTGCCGGATGTCACCGTTGATGGAATATGCGCCAGAGGCGATGATGTTTGTGACATTCTTGGGGGCCACGACTGCATTTTTTGCCGCCACCGTTGGCTTGGTGCAGAACGACATCAAACGCGTGATTGCGTATTCGACCTGCTCGCAATTGGGCTATATGTTCGTAGCCGCAGGTGTTGGTGTCTACAGTGTGGCGATGTTCCATCTTTTCACGCACGCTTTTTTCAAAGCAATGCTGTTTCTCGGTGCGGGGTCTGTGATCCACGGGATGCATCATGAACAGGACATGCGCAACTATGGAGGTCTGCGCAAGAAAATGCCCTACACCTTTGCTGCCATGATGATTGGAACACTGGCCATCACAGGGGTCGGTATTCCGCTGACGCACTTTGGCTTTGCAGGGTTTCTTTCCAAGGATGCCGTGATCGAGAGTGCTTGGGCCGGGCAGGGTGGTGGTCTGGGTGGCTACGCATTCTGGATGTTGGTCGTTGCGGCGGCTTTCACCAGTTTCTACAGCTGGCGTCTGATGTTTTTGACCTTTTTCGGAACACCACGCGGCAATCGGCAGACGCATGAACATGCGCATGAAAGTCCGATGGTAATGCTGGTGCCGCTTGGCGTGCTGGCTGTCGGGGCAATTTTCGCAGGCATGATCTGGTTCGGCAGTTTCTTTGGGGACCATAGTCAGGTCAACAAATTTTTTGGCATTCCCGATCATCACGTTGCGAACGGTTATGGTGCCGATCACAAGGCTGGCGGTGAGCACAAGGCAGACGACGGACATGCATCAAGCGCGCACTCTGTCACATCTGAGCAGGGCGGACACGCTGCCGACCATGCGCAAACAGACAAGCATCACGGCCAAGTACCAGAGGGGGCAATATTCCATCATCCGGACAATCACGTGATGGACGAGGCGCACTACGCCCCGAAATGGGTGAAGGTAAGCCCCTTCTTTGCAATGATCGGGGGGCTTCTTTTTGCCTTATGGTTTTATGTTTGGTCCCCGTCCCTGCCCAAGCGCTTGGCGACGGCAAACAAGCCGCTTTATGAATTTTTGCTCAACAAATGGTATGTGGATGAAATATATGATGCCGTCTTTGTAAAACCGGCCAAGATGCTTGGACGGTTTTTATGGAAGCGCGGGGATGGCGCCACAATAGATGGCCTTATCAACGGTTTGGCAATGGGTGTTATACCGTTTTTCACGCGTCTCGCGGGGCGGGCTCAGACCGGCTATATCTTTAGCTACGCGCTGGCCATGGTGCTTGGCATAGCGGCCTTGATCACATGGATGACCTTGGTGGCATGAGAATGACAGACACACGATCACAACCCACCAAACCTTTTGCCGCTCAAGATCAGGGAGCCACGATCTGACATGGCCAACCTTCTTTCCATTGTCACATTCCTGCCCGCACTGGCCGCGTTAATTCTTGCGGTTTTGCTAAGAGGCGACGACGCGGCCGCGAACCGTAATGCAAAATGGCTGGCGCTTTTTGCAACCAGTGCAACCTTTCTGATCTCGTTGGTCATTTTGGTGCAGTTCGATCCCAGTGATACGGGATTTCAAATGGTCGAAACACGCCCGTGGATGCTGGGGCTTCAGTATAAACTGGGCGTCGACGGGATCAGCGTGCTTTTTGTTATGCTGACGACGTTTATCATGCCTTTGGTGATTGCGGCCTCTTGGACCGTCGAGACGCGCGTCAAAGAGTATATGATTGCGTTTTTGATCTTGGAAACGCTCATCCTCGGCGTGTTTATGTCGTTGGATTTGGTGCTTTTTTATGTCTTTTTCGAAGCCGGCCTGATTCCGATGTTCCTCATTATCGGGATTTGGGGGGGCGCGAACCGGATTTATGCGAGCTTTAAATTCTTTTTGTACACCTTCCTAGGCTCGGTACTAATGTTGGTGGCCATGGTCGCCATGATTGCAGATGCACAGACTTCGGATATTGAGGTCATGCTGACCCATCCCTTTAGCTATGCGGGCTTTGATTTATTGGGCATCCACATTGTTGGTGGCGCGCAGACGCTTATGTTCTTGGCTTTTTTCGCAAGTTTTGCGGTCAAGATGCCAATGTGGCCGGTGCATACATGGCTGCCGGATGCGCATGTTCAGGCGCCGACGGCGGGATCTGTTGTGCTGGCGGCAATCTTGTTGAAGTTGGGCGGCTACGGATTTTTGCGGTTCAGTCTTCCGATGTTCCCTATCGGATCAGAGGTGATCGGCCCCCTCGTGCTTTGGTTATCGGCCATCGCCATTGTCTACACCTCTTTGGTCGCCCTCGTTCAGGACGATATGAAAAAGCTGATTGCCTACAGTTCTGTCGCGCACATGGGCTATGTCACGATGGGAATTTTTTCGGTCAACCAGCAAGGTCTGGATGGTGCCATATTCCAGATGCTGAGCCACGGCTTTATCTCGGCGGCGTTGTTTTTGTGCGTAGGCGTGATCTACGATCGAATGCATACACGTGATATCGACGCTTATGGCGGACTGGTTAACCGGATGCCCGCCTATGCATTGATCTTTTTGTTGTTCACAATGGCCAATGTGGGGCTGCCGGGAACCAGTGGGTTCATTGGTGAATTCTTGACTTTGGTCGGTATCTTTCAGGTCAACACTTGGGTGGCGGTCATTGCCACGTCGGGTGTTATCCTGTCCGCCGCCTACGCGTTGTGGCTGTACCGGCGCGTTGTAATGGGCGATCTGATCAAGGAAAGCCTGCGCACGATCTCGGATATGTCCCTAAGGGAGCGTGCTATTTTCGCGCCTTTGGTGGTTATGACCTTGCTGCTTGGTGTCTACCCAGCATTGATCCTTGATGTTATCGGCCCATCGGTCGAGGCGCTGTTGGGACACGTAAACATGGCGCTTGATGCAGCCGGACATGGTACAGGCGATGTGCGCCTTGCCGCAGATCACTAAGTGAGGGCGGAACAGATGATGTCAGCCGATCTTGCCACACTGGCCCCGGAAATTGTCATTACGCTCTATGCGATGGCGGCGCTTGTCTTTGCGGTCTACACGCGAAAAGACGCACTGGCAGGCTCGCTTTTATGGATCACCGCTGCGGTTTTTGTGGCGGTTGCGATGTATCTTGGAGCTGGCCGAGACACGACAACCGCAGCATTCGGAGGACTTGTTGTTGACGACAGCTTCGCCCGCTTTGCCAAGGTGATCATTCTTTTATCTGCGGCCGCCGTTTTGGTTATGGGGCAGGGATATCTTGCACGCCGCGGATTGCTGCGGTTCGAATACCCCGCGCTTATTGCTTTGTCAGTTGTAGGCATGATGGTGATGGTCTCTGCCAAGAACCTCATGACACTTTACATGGGTTTGGAATTGCAATCGCTTGCGCTTTATGTGGTGGCGGCGATGCGGCGCGACAGTTTGCGTTCCACCGAAGCTGGCATGAAATATTTCGTGCTTGGTGCGTTAAGCTCTGGCTTGCTTTTGTACGGATCGTCTTTGGTCTACGGGTTTGCCGGAACCACACAGTTTGACGGCATCATTGCAGCCGCGCAGGGACAGGCACCCATTGGGCTGCTGTTTGGGTTGGTTTTTGTAACCTCGGGTCTGGCGTTCAAAGTGTCAGCGGTGCCGTTTCACATGTGGACGCCGGATGTCTACGAAGGATCGCCCGCGCCGGTGACAGCGTTCTTTGCCACTGCGCCCAAGGTGGCGGCGGTTGCATTATTCGCCAGGGTCATGCACGACGCGTTCGGAGGTATTGTCGGCGACTGGCAGCAAATCGTCGCGTTGTTGTCGTTGTTATCGATGTTCCTTGGGGCGATCGCCGCAATTGGCCAATCCAACATAAAACGACTTTTAGCCTACAGTTCCATCGCGCATATGGGCTTTGCCTTGATGGGGCTCGCTGCGGGCACTGAGTTTGGTGTCTCGGCGATGCTGATTTATATGGCGATTTATGTGACCATGAACGTGGGCACGTTCGCCTTCGTCATGTTGTTGGAGCGTGACGGCCAACTGGTGACAGATATCAGTGCATTACACATGTATGCCGCACAGGCACCGGGGAAAGCGCTTGCGGTTCTTGCATTGTTTTTCTCTCTTGCAGGGGTGCCGCCATTTTTGGGGTTCTTTGGAAAACTGTACGTTCTGCGCGCCGCGTATGACGGAGGATTGGCGTGGCTTGCAATCGCTGGCGTGATCGCGTCGGTTATTGGTGCGTATTATTATTTGCGGATCGTCTATTTCATGTATTTTGGAAAAGAGCAGGATGATCCGATCCCCAGTGGCGGCACCTTGGTGAACCAAGGTCTTGTGGCAGGATGCGGTATCGCAATGCTGGGTGGTGTTCTGGTGCTCTATTTCGTGGAAATCCCCGCGCTTGCCGCTGCGATGTCACTGGTGCAGTAGGATTTTGGGACGAGTCAGATCTGAAATGCCGGACGGCTTATGAGCTGGCCTGATGGATATGGCCGTCAGGTGCTTGACAGTGTTGACAGCACAAATGCAGAAGCCATGCGTCAAGCGGGGCAATTGTCCGGGCCATGTTGGATTTTGGCGCATCATCAAGCATCAGGCCGAGGACGGCGGGGCAGGGTTTGGCATATGCCTCGCGGCAACTTTGCCGCGACTTTGGCTCTTCGTCCCAATGGCCCGCCTTCACATGTGGCCTTGCGCAGTTTCGTGGCGTCGGTCGCACTTTATGATGCACTGGTCGCTGTAACGGGGCGCGCTTCGGGCTTTAGCCTCAAGTGGCCCAATGACGTTTTGCTGAATGGCGGTAAGGTTGCCGGAATTCTTTTGGAAAGCGTCGGGGTGGGGGCTGGCGTCGGGCATCTGGCCATTGGAGTGGGTGTGAACCTGATTGCGGCACCGGGCGGGGACGAGGTTGAAGAAGGCGCATTACTGCCAGTTGATCTTGCTTCAATGACGGGTGCATTGGTAACGCCAGAAGAATTCCTTGAACATCTCGCCAGTGCTTACGCCCGTCTAGAAGATCAGTTTACCACCTACGGCTTTGCGCCCATTCGCGTTATTTGGTTAAAGAGGGCTGCGAAATTGGGACAGGTCGTGACCGCACGCACAGGCACAACGGATATCACAGGCACCTTTCAAACGGTGGACGACACCGGTGCTCTTGTCTTAAAGACTGCACATGACACGCAGGTGATTTCTGCAGCTGACGTTTTTTTCTAGGATCACAACCCATGCTTTTGGCCATCGATTGTGGAAACACCAACACAGTTTTTTCGATTTGGAACGGAAAGGATTTCGTTGCAACCTGGCGTACTGCGACCGAACATCAGCGTACTGCGGATCAATATTATGTCTGGCTGTCGACGTTGATGCAGATGCAGGGGCTGGATTTGACAATCACCGATGTGATTATCTCTTCAACGGTTCCCCGCGTTGTGTTCAATTTGCGGGTGCTTGCAGATCGTTATTTTAATACACGCCCGTTGGTTGTTGGTAAGCCCGATTGCCTGTTACCGGTCGCCGTAAGGGTTGATCAGGGGACTGCGGTGGGGCCGGATCGGTTGGTCAACACGGTGGCGGGTTATAGTCTGTATGGTGGTGATCTTATTGTCGTTGATTTTGGGACAGCAACGACATTTGATGTCGTGGCAGAGGATGGCGCTTATGTCGGCGGCGTCATCGCTCCAGGGGTCAATCTAAGCCTAGAGGCTTTGCACCACGCCGCTGCGGCGCTACCACATGTTGACATCTCCCGTCCGCAGGCTGTTGTAGGAACCAACACAGTCGCATGCATGCAGTCAGGTGTGTTTTGGGGGTATATTGGCCTCGTGAGGGAAATATGTTCCCGCATCCGCAACGAACGGGATTGCCCGATGCAGGTTATTGCGACAGGCGGTCTGGCGCCACTGTTCCAGCAAAGTGCTGATCTTTTTGATCAGTTTGAGGACGATCTTACCATGCATGGACTCACCGTGATCCACGCACATAATAGAAAACAGGGGTGACCCATGTCTGAACGTTTGATTTACCTGCCCCTTGGTGGGGCTGGTGAAATCGGCATGAATTGCTATGTCTATGGCTATGGCCCGGCGGATGCCGAACGCCTGATCATCGTTGACCTTGGGGTTACCTTTCCGGATATGGATGGCACGCCGGGGGTAGATCTGATCTTTCCAGATGTTACCTGGCTGGAAGAGCGGCGAGATCGCATTGATGGTATTTTCATCACCCATGCCCATGAAGACCATGTCGGTGCTATTGGACATTTGTGGCAACGTCTTAGAGCTCCGATCTATGCGCGTGCCTTTACCGCACATATCGCACGGGGCAAGATGTCCGAACATGGTCTAGATGAAACAGTGGTTCAAACCGCAAACATCTGGCCTGACATGATCACAGCTGGACCGTTCCGCGTTGGATTTTTGCCCATTTCGCATTCGATTCCGGAAAGCAGCGGGTTGGTCATTGAAACCCCGGCGGGACGGGTGATGCATTCTGGCGATTTCAAACTGGATATGAACCCTGTGGTTGGCGAAGCTTTTGATCCCGATTTATGGGCCGAGGCGTCGGCTCAGGGTGTTCGCGCGTTGGTGTGTGACAGTACAAATGTATTTTCGGTCCATCCCGGTAGATCAGAAAGCACTTTGGGGGACGATATTGCCGCACTTGTCGCCAAGGCCAAAGGCATGGTGGTTGCGACAACCTTTGCCTCTAATGTAGCGCGTCTGAAAACCTTGGCTGATGCCGCGCAAGCGGCAGGACGTTCGGTGTGTTTGATGGGGCGGGCGATGCATCGCATGATTGATGCATCCGTTGCGACCGGAGTGTTGACTGATTTCCCTCCGATTGTCAGTTCTGAGGATGCAGGAGGTATTCCCCGTGACAATTTGATGTTGATTGTGACAGGCAGCCAGGGCGAGCGACGGGCCGCGAGCGCGCAACTTGCCCGTGGTAAATACCGTGGTATGGAGTTGAAAGAGGGTGATCTGTTTCTGTTTTCATCTAAAACCATCCCTGGAAACGAGCGGGGTGTTATTCGCATTATGAATCAACTGTCCGAAAAGGGTGTTGATATCGCGGATGATACGTCCGGTAATTATCATGTGTCGGGCCATGCAAACCGACCAGATCTGGAGCGGCTTCAGAACATTGTGAATCCGCAAGTTGTCGTGCCTATGCACGGTGAACACCGTCATCTTCGCCAACATGTTAAGCTGTCCCAGGGCTTGGGCCGTGCCTCTGTTCTGGCCGTTAACGGCACCATGGTCGATTTGGCCGGGAACACCCCTCGGGTGGTTGATTACGTGGATACCGGGCGCCTTTATCTGGACGGAAAGGTGCAAGTAGGGGCGTTAGACGGCATTGTTCGGGATCGCATTCGGATGGCTTTGAATGGCCATGTAATTGTGACAATCATTCTGGATGAAAATGATGAACCACTTGGGGACCCCTGGTGCGATCTGATGGGATTGCCGGAAACCGGTATGAGTGATGCGTCACTGGTCGAGGTGTTAGAAGCCGATCTGGGGCAGTATTTAGGAAGAGCCGGAGACAAGATTCTTGCTGATGATGGCAAGCTGGAAGAGGCCTTGCGCCGCGTGGCGCGCAACACGGCATTAGCCGAGATTGGCAAGAAACCAGAAGTCAGCGTGGTGGTCAGCCGTATGGTTTAACCTCGGCTGATCGTATCACGCGCCCGATCTTGTCTCGTCGTTTTTCGAATGGTCCTAGGATGTCTTTTCTTGAATTATTCTTCGTATTTACAGGAACTCACACTTGTTCAAACCGTATAGCGGGGATAATCCTACAGCGGCAGAGAACCCGCATTGAACTTGGTAATTTTTGAGGCACGATCTGTTTAATCGCAGTACCTTTGCCACATATCGGCGGTCTATATAATACACCACGCTTTTCGACTACGGATCACGCTGTTCCACGTTCTGCGTTAAAGGATTTTCGTAGCGGAGATTTGGATGCGGGATTGTCGCTCCTTTATGTTCACACATTCCCGCTTTTCACCGCGCCTCGTCGTAGCTGATTTATGGGAATGCGTTTTATACCGACGATAGATTTCATTTTGCAGTTGGAAAAATCTTGGAACATTGCCGCCACGCCAAGTAATTCCAATATTCTCGGGATACAATAAAACAGGTGGGCCATTTTTTTCATCTCCCTCGACCCCTGTCCCATATTCAGGTCTATATTTGAATCTTCTCTATCGCTCCTGCCCCATGATTGGGCCCGCCAATCGCAGGTGAGCGTCCTTTGAACGCAATACAGACAGTTTTGGCCGAGGATGAGAGGCGCTAGAATTTTGGGCGAGCGGC
>JAYQEA010000015.1:26537-49175 GCA_038138625.1 Roseivivax sp. | reverse complement strand
GATACTCCGGAAAAAAGCTGTGGCACTGCCGGAACGGGTACTAAACGAACAATTATCGGTTATCAGAGCGGCCTTTTTCACCCTGCCCCCGGGGTCTGTTTAGTCTAGATAGCGTCCTTGTAGGGTTTCCGAAGGAATACACCCTCAAGATCGCCAGACCTAATCACCAGCCCCTACAGAGGCCAATTTCTGAACGCTGGGTGACAAGCCGAACTTCCGAGAGAACTCACGGCTGAACTGTGTCGGACTTTCATAACCCACGTCAAAAGCAGCCGATGCGACAGTCGCATTTCCACTCTGCAAAAGTCGCTGCGCTTCCAGCAACCGCAGTTCTTTTTGGTACTGCAAGGGTGTTGTGGACGTCACCGACTTAAAGTGTTCATGAAACGCCGACAAACTCATGCCGGCGTCCGCCGCCAGCTGCGATACGGACAATGCCTTGGTGTAATGCGCCCGGATCGTGGCAATGGATTTTGAAATTCGGTTGGCAGGACTGTCATGCCTGAGCAGCTGACGCAACATGCCACCGTGGTCCGACCGCAGCAATCGGAAGTGAATTTCCTTCAAAACCAAAGGTGCCAGCGCACGTGATTCTATCGGATCTTGTGCGATACGAAACAGACGCGACATAGCATCCAACAACATGGAATCCGACGTCGCCACGTTTAGTGCATAGACGTCGCTTTCGGTCAGCTCCAGCCCGTCGAGGTCATCATATAGGCTACGGGCCAAAGCGAGATCCAAACGCAAAATAAGCGCAACATACGGCTTTTCCGGGGTTGCTTGAATAACAGATGCTTCAAGCGGGACGGAATGACTAACAATAAGGGTGTCCCCTGCCCCGTATTGAAGAACACGCCCCCCAATATGGGCCTCTTTGGCGCCTTGCAAAACCAAACACATCATCGGATCGTAAATGGACGACGTGCATTCCGTCCTGCTTGAGTTCGAGAACGCGAAAAATCCCTCCACATTCGTGCCACAGCCTTTTTCCAGACCACCGTTTGCAGCCACATAACTGTAAACATCAGCGACCAAATCTTCAGGTATCATCAGGTGGCCCTCCTGCCTGATCATATGAATAAAAATATTTTGTTGAAAAAGGTGAATTCGCGACTTTCGGAGTAATAGGCAGATTATTTGGAGGATCAGGCTATTTGAATGCGCCGTCCAGTGCTAGTTTAAGGCGAAAGATCGGAGCCCCCAAGGTATGCCCAAGACCATATTGATCACAGGTGCATCATGCGGAATTGGGAAAGAGACCGCCAAACTCTTTGCCTCGAAAGGATGGCAGGTGGTCGCAACCATGCGCGCGCCTCAAAAGGAGGCCGAGCTCTGCGGACGCAAGGACATTCTTGTCACCGGGTTGGATGTCACGCAATCTCAATCGATCGCTGGTGCCATCGCTTCTGGGCTGAAAGAGTTTGGAAAGATCGACGTTTTGCTCAACAATGCCGGGTATGGCGCCTATGGTCCTCTGGAAGCCTCTCCAATGGACCGCATCCGGCGGCAGTTCGACACCAATGTCATAGGGTTACCAGAGACCACAAAGGCCGTCCTGCCCCATTTCCGCAAACAGAGGCACGGGACGATTGTTAATATTTCGTCGATTGGCGGACAGATGACTTTTCCTCTTGGCGCTCTGTATCACGGCAGCAAATTTGCTGTTGAAGGGATTTCAGAGTCATTGCACTTCGAGCTTGCGACCGCGGGCATAAAGGTAAAAATCGTCGAGCTGGGCATGATTGCAACAGATTTCAGCGGCCGTTCATTTGACTTTGTCAACGATGAGACGATGTCGGAATATCAGCCGGTCGTACAGACATTGTTTGCCGGTTGGAGCGGTAACGGCGCAGCGAGCCGCGCATCCCCCCCAAGCGTCGTCGCAGAGGTGATCTACACCGCAGTCACAGACGGAACCGATACCTTGCGGTACCGCGCGGGCGACGATGCAAACGAGCTGCTGTACAAACGTAAATTGCAGGATGACGAAACCTTCATCAATGGTATGAAGGTTCAATTAGGACTTTAACTGTTAAAATTTCTTTCGCCACAAAGGGAAGCTATCTCACAATGTCACTATCGCTAAAGTTAAACGGGAAGATACACGAAATCGAGGCCGAACCCGGGACACCATTGCTCTGGGTCATTCGCGATGAACTTAAATTGACCGGAACAAAGTTTGGGTGCGGTGTCGCATCTTGCGGAGCATGCACGGTCCATATCGACGGTGAGCCGACGCGTTCATGCCAAACCTATATCGAAGATGTTCAGGATGCCGAAATCACCACCATCGAGACGATAGAGAATGATAAGATCGGGGCCGCCGTTCAACAGGCTTGGATCGAATTGGACGTGGTTCAATGCGGATACTGCCAGTCAGGCCAGATCATGAGCGCAGTTGGATTGCTACGCGAAAACGAAAAGCCGACGGCCGATGAAATCGACGACTACATGTATGGCAACGCCTGCCGCTGCGCTGCGTATCAACGCATTCGTGCCGCGGTCCAGCGCGCATCCGATATTTTGGAGGCTTGATACGATGACACTTGATCTTTCTCGTCGCGGATTTTTGAAAAGCGCGGCCGCCGCATCGGTAATGTTGTATGTCGGCGTCACGGCCGATGGCGCAAAAGCGGCTTCTGGCGCCAGCGACGCCATGCTGAACCCTTTTGTAAAAATTGATGGTGATGGCAACGTTATCGCAATTATAAAACATGTCGAAATGGGCCAAGGCACGGCCACCGGCTTGGCGACCCTGATTGCCGAAGAACTTGGCGTGACAATGGACCAGATCGGCTTTGACTTCGCGCCATCGAACCCCCAGGTTTATAACAACCTTTTCTTCGGGCCTTTTCAGGGCACAGGCGGCTCCACAGCAATGGCCAATTCATGGATGCAGTATCGTGCAGCAGGTGCGAATGCGCGCGACATACTGATCAAGGCAGCTGCTGCATCCTGGGACGTGGATGCCACGTCGCTGGACATTCAGAACGGACAGATTGTGGGCTTGGGCAGGACCGCCCCTATCGGGCAATTTGTTGCTGCTGCCGGCGCATTTTCTCCCTCAGATACGCCACCACTGCGTGACCCTTCGGAGTGGAAAATCATCGGCAACGCCGCCACCCGACGCAAGGACAGCCCTGGCAAGGTGAACGGACAGGCAATGTTCGCGATGGATTTGCATTTGCCCAATCAGATGGTTGTGATGATAAAACGTACACCACAACGTGGCGGTACTGTTGCCAGCTTTGACGCCTCTGCTGCTCAGGACGTAAAGGGTTTTATCATGGCCCAAACGCTTCCTACTCGGCACGGTGTCGCGATTTACGCGGAAAACACATGGGCCGCGATGCAAGCTAGGTCCGCCATTGAGGTCGAATGGGATCTTTCTGCTGCCGAGGTTCGGTCATCGGCCGAAATTCGGGCAGAAATCATGACTGCGCTGGACACTCCCCCAACCTACAACGTGAATAAAGCCGATCGTGACGCCGTTGCAGTGGCGGTCGATAACGCGCATACCGTTGTTGAAAAGACGTTCTACTTCCCGCTTTTGGCTCATGCTCCTATGGAGCCATTAAATTGCACAATCGAGCAGACAGCCGAGGGTGACATCATTTTGCATGATGGGGCACAATCGCCAACCGGGCCCCATATGGCCTACCAGCAAATCTTTGGTCTGCCAGCTGAAAAAATCCACATTAAGACGATGCTCGCTGGTGGCTCCTTTGGCCGTCGGACGACGCCCGACGCCGATTATCAGGTCGAAGCGGGTCTGGCCTTTGTCATGACGGACCGGTCGCGCCCGGTCAAACTGGTCTGGGATCGTGAGGATGACATTCGCGGCGGGTACTACCGTCCTGCCGTGGGGCATAAGGTCCGCGTGGGTCTTGATGCGCAGGGGGCCATCGTGGGCTGGGACCACCAAGTGGCCGGTCAGTCCATTATCAAGGGCACGCCATTCGAGCCGATGATGGTCAGAGACGGCGTCGATCATTCCTCGGTCGAGGGTCTTGCTGATAGCCCTTACGAGATTCCGGGCATGGCTGTTGGTCTGACCGACACCCAAAAGGCGACGTCGGTCCTTTGGTGGCGGTCCGTCGGGCACACCCACACCGCCTACGCGATGGAGGTCATGATGGATATGGCCGCGCGGGCCACGGGCCAAGACCCCGTAGCCTTTCGTTTGTCCTATCTTTCCGGCGGAGGGCAAGATCAGCAGCGAAAAGCTGCGGTTCTGAAACTGGCCGCAGAAAAAGGCAACTGGGGCAAACCGGCAGTTGGCAATATGCAGGGTGTGGCTGTGCACAAGTCCTTTGGATCATATGTCGCAGAAGTGGTTGAGATATCCGGAAATTTGGAAGATGGCGTCAAAATCGAAAAGATCACGGCCGCTGTCGATTGCGGCATTGCAGTGAACCCCGATATTATCAAGGCACAGATCGAGGGGGCTGTAGGCTACGGCATTGGCCACGTGATGCGCGATCAAATCACGCTTGATGGTGGGACTGTCGAACAATCCAATTTCCCCGATTACGAACCCTTGCGGATTTCGGATATCAAGAGCATCGAAACCCATATCGTCGCCTCTGCCGAAGCGCCTACCGGAATTGGCGAGCCGGGCACGCCTCCATCTGCGCCCGCATTGGCAAATGCGATTGCAGGCCTGCAACTTGTGGTCGCTGAATTGCCGATGAGCGAAAATGGCGTAATGTTTGCATAATAACTTCCCGCACCAAGGTTTTGGTCTCTTGGTGCGGGATTTACAAATACCCGGGGCAGAGCTTTTCAGAAATAAAAAGATGCCAAGCCGCTGCTTGATACCAAGTCGCGGCACAATCAACCTGCGGTCACGCGCGAATGAACTATTTGCAATGCAGCGAAAGCCACCGTCGCCGGACCGCCCTGCTGATCTAAAAGCCTGCAAAAAAAGGGATCGCGCATGAACTATTTTTTTGTTTTCGCACATCCGGAAAACGAACATAGCTTTCAAAGATCATTGCTGGATCACGCGCTTGCAGAGTTGCGCGCAGCAGGACATGGCGCGAGGGTATCAGACCTGTATGCAATGGAGTTCGAGCCTGTTGCATCTGCAAAAGACTTCAAGACCCGTCGTTTCCCAGATCGTCTGCAATACGATCGAGAACAGAAATTTGCAGTTCAGAACAAAGAAATTCCGTCCGATGTCGCGGCAGAATTAGACAATCTGTTCTGGTGCGATGTGCTGGTCATGCAGTTTCCATTGTACTGGTTTTCAATGCCAGCGATTATGAAAGGCTGGGTGGACCGCGTCTTTTTGAATTCACTGGCCTATGGCGCAGGCATGCGATTTGAAACCGGCGGCTTCAAAGGCAAGCGTGCCATGGTTTGCACCTCAACCGGTGGCTTCGATACAATGTTCTCTGCAGACGGATTATTGGGGGATATGAATGCCGCGCTGTGGCACGTACAGCATGGCATGCTTCATTACACCGGCTTTGACGTTTTGCCACCGTTTGTTGCATGGGCACCAGTACGCGCTGGTGACGAGCGTTGCCTCGACTATCACAACAGCTACGCTCGGAAGCTGCTGGAGGCGGCGACAACCGAGACATTACATTTTCATAACACTGCCGATTTTGGAGATGACTTCAAAATGAAGGCGTCAGTTAAACCAAACACGATCGGACACTGGCGAAACAATGGATAATGCCAGCGCGGCCACTGGTGTTGACTGCATCCTTTAACATACGTTCTTTCAAAGGCAGGATATCATGGCCTTTGATGTTTTCCCCCGATTGGTTTGTCTGGGGCCCTGCGTGGATCACAAGGGTGTATGCAAATGAGCTGGATGGGCTTTGTCAAAATTTTCGAAACGGATATCAGCTGATTCTTTTTGAGGCTTAATTTAGACACAAATGACGCTACCAGGCCGAGGCCCTCCATCACTTTACGTTGAAAAATATCTGATCCAAGCATCGAAAAGACGAAAAACAGCAAACGATCAGAAATCCAAATCTTAACGCGTTAAAAACTGTATAATTAAATTTCTCTAATATTATCAATAACTAATATACTGTTCTTAATGAAATTTAGCCTACCTCATGGCGCGTTCACGAAAACGCGAACGAATAGTGATATATATCCAAAAGCATAGTGTGTTATGAATGTGGCAAGAAATGGTCCGCACACGCAATCACAGGATACGGCATCATGCCCAATCAACGTTATATCGCTTCGATTTTAGGGACAGCAGCTGCAACGCGTATCAGGCTGCCTTGGGATAAGAGACGGAATACAGCAAACGTCCAGTCCTTCAGCAACGGGCAGAGATCTTTTGCGATCTGGAACTGTGTTGCGTGACCTAACGTGTTTTCTCGTTGACTTCTCCGGGTGCTCCGGATGACTAGCCTCCCGGTTAAACGGGAGGTTTTTTTTGTTCACTGGGCCATGACGATGGCTTTTGCACTTTGACTGAATGTAGCCAGTTCCGTTGACTGGTTTTCGACACGCCCAACGAAGGGTCCGTTTGTTTGAAATTTCAACAAACAACACCTAGTGTCGGCCCATGGTTCGAGCTTATTTTTTTGTCCTGCTTTTGTGCATCTTTGCAATTGGCCCAACTTTGCAGGCGCAAACTGTGGACTTCAGTGCACAGGAGCAATTGACTGAAGCTCCAAACACCGAAGGTGCCAAAGCGTATGCGCGTGTCATTCGTTACAGAATCATAAACGATGGGATTGTGTATCTGAACCCGGATGAAGCCTTAAAATTGAGCATCCAACCCCAGCAAGACGACCCGCCAATCCAGAGCCCCTTACCATGGAGCGAAATAAACATCGTCAGCCTTTTGAGAGTCGTGGCCTGTGCGGTTGTCATCGGACTTGTCATATTTTTGGTCCGACGCCCCCTAGCCTTTGGGCTGTTTCACAAAAGAGCGAAAAACACACAAATCAGCGGTACAAGTGACAACAGGCAGCCGCAAACCCCAAGACCGTCATTGCAACACAAGGACCTGTCAGAAATCCTGTCCACCACGGACCGTCGCGCGGCATTGGCAATGCTCACATGGAAAATCCTGGACGCAACACTGACACATTACGGGATATTGCGGCAATCAAGTTGGACCGCCCGCGAGGCCTTACACCGCTTGTCTGACCATGAACCAATCACGTCCAAGCTGTACGGGATGATACGCGATTGCGAAGCTGTTCAATTCGGCAACTACCCCATCAGTGAATCCGAATTTCGTACGCACGTGGACACTGCTCAGTCCTTGCTCCAACAGGTGCGTCTATGATCAGACAAAGCGCAGTCTTTCCAATCATGGGCCTACTTTTGGTGCTGATCGGCGTTGCGGCTTTTGGGATGCTTCGCACCTCGCCAGAGGGGGTATATCGCTCTCCTATCGGCTTGGCAGGTTTGTATTATTGGCTTAACGATCAAAATATTCCAGTTCGCACCCGCCTGACGAACCATACCATCCGGTCAGACAGTGTTGGCGTGTTGGTGGTGCCTGTCCACGACACGGTTTTGAATGCGCCCCGTTCCGTTCCAAAAACACCTATGGAGCAGATCCAATCTGAAACAGAGTATGATCTGTCGAGGAATCTCTTGCTCGCAAAAGCCAACCGTGTTCCCACGATGATCGTCTTGCCAAAATGGCGTGCAGGAATACGGCGCTTGGGTGTGGCACATCCTGATTTACTGGTGGATCCAAAAGGTCCGGCCAGCGTATTGAGCGCACTTGGACTGACCACATCATTGTCTCAGAACACCGGAAACTTCGACAGGTTTGATGGTCCGGAAGATTTGAGCGCACATATCTATTTACCGCAGACGTTCCAGGCGTCACCAGACCAATGCACGCCTGTGATAGGGACCGCCCATGCCATGGTCTTGGCGAGATGCACTCTGAATACATCCCCGATCAAGCTGAAATCAGAACATCAAACCGCGCAATCCAGTGTTCTGATCCTGTCCGATCCTGATCTGATTTCGAACCATGGTTTGCATTTGGGTGACAATGCGGTGATCACCTCACAAATTTTGCGTGACGAACTGCAACAGCTTGCACCTGTAGGAAAAGCTATACCCCAAAAGTCCGTCTGGATCGACTATGGCACACAGGTCGGGCTTGTCTCCGGACAAACATCCGGCGCGCAACGCGAACGCACCTGGGCGGACATCATGTACTATTTTCGTCCGCCATTCGCAGCAATATGGCTCGGATCAGCTATGTGCCTGCTTCTTTTCGTTTGGCGCAGCGCATGGCGCGCGGCCCCCATCCAAAAGGAGCCCTCAAAAACCAGCTTGCGGCATCGCGCATCCCTGACGGCACAGGCAAGACTGATACGCAATTCAGCCCAAAACGGGGCTTTGGTCGCCGATTACGCGCGCGCGCGCCTGACGGTTTGTGCCACGGCTTTGTTTGGCCCCCAACGGGCACCTAGCGGCGGTGACCGCGCTGTCTTACTGGATTTCACCGAACGCAATCGCCCAGAATACAGCAATCCCCTGAATATACTTCTGACTGAAATCGACGGTTTATCTGACACGATCCCTCCAGCCCATGCCGCTCGGATCATTCGTGATTTAGACCGTTTAATGAAAGACATCCTGCATGACGCTTGAAATCCTGCGCCAACGTGCCTCTGATTTACGAACTGAAATTGCCCGCACCGTGCTGGGGCAAGATGATGTTGTCGAAATGCTGTTGATTGCATTGTTTGCACGCGGCCATGTCCTGATCGAAGGCCCACCGGGCACCGCCAAAACGCTGCTGGCGCGAAGCTTTGCCGCGTCGATGGATCTGGACTTTGGCAGAATACAATTCACGCCGGATCTGATGCCGGGCGATGTCCTCGGTACATCAATTTTTGACTTTTCCACCAGCCAGTTCACTCTTACCAAGGGGCCGGTTTTCAGTCAGGTTTTGCTAGCCGATGAGATCAATCGGGCGCCGCCAAAAACACAAGCTGCCCTGCTTCAGGCCATGAACGAGCGTGCGGTGACAATCGATGGCGCGGATTATGATCTTGGTCGGGAATTCATCGTTGTTGCAACACAAAACCCGATCGAACAGCAAGGCACATATCCACTTCCCGAAGCCCAACTTGACCGCTTCCTGTTCAAATTGGAGATTGATTTTCCAGCCAAAGAGATCGAGTTGCAAATTCTGCTCGAGCATGCCGAAAAACCATTAGAGGCTGGCTTGGAAACGACAGGGCTGAACCAAGTGCTCAATGCCAAGGACTTGGCCATCTGTCGAGATGCGATTGACACCGTTATCATCAAGAAAGACATCCTGTCGTATATTTTGCATTTGGTCAGAGCCACGCGCACCCACGCAGAGATCGCTCATGGTGCATCGACGCGGGCTGCAGACTCATTGGCGACCGCTGTGCGCGCAGCGGCCGCTATGGACGGACGTGATTACGCAATTCCCGACGATGTAAAACGGCTTTTTGTGCCGGCCATGCGCCATCGTATCGTGCTGGGCCCAACCGCCGAGATCGAAGGCCGCAATCCAGATTTGGTCCTGACATCTTTGCTTAACCAGATTGGGGCCCCGCGCTGATCCGTCCGTCTCAAATAGCCCTTGGGGCGGGTCTTGCTGCGCTGGTTCTCTCAATTGCTGCACTGGGTCTCAGTCCCGATTATCCGGCATTGGTGCTTTTGCCGTGGTTCGGTTTGCTTGCAGCTTTGCTATTGGATGCATTGGTGTCGTTCAGGCGCCCCCCTGCTCTTGATTTAGCCATTCCGGCAGAAATATTCGTGGGCGACACAATAGATGTTGCCTTGACAGCAGAGCGCCCTGCACGACAGTTGCGCGTCAGACTGGACTGGCCCGAGGGTGTGGCTGGACCTGCCGAGGCACCCTTTCCATCTAAATCCACCGAACAGACGCAAGCGCATATACAAATACGTGCCCTGCGACGCGGCGCGTGGAGATTGACGGATATCTGGCTTCTTTGGCCATCGCGTTTGCATCTTTGGGAGTTTGCGCCCCGTTTGCGGACCAATCAAACATTTCGCGTCGTCCCAAATATCCGGCGTGTCCAATCGGGCGAAATTGATACACTTGTGCGGTCGTCGCTGTATGGCAGCAAGGCCAATCAGTCCCTTGGCGATGGGACAGAGTTTCACCAGTTGCAGGATTTTACTCCCGGGATGAATGTAAAATCCATTGACTGGAAACGATCTGCGCGGCGACGATCGTTAGTGGCAAAGGACATGCATGCAGAACGCAATCACAATGTCATTCTATGTCTGGATACAGGCTATTTGATGCAGCAGGATGTGGCTGGGCTGTCGCGTCTTGATCATGCTGTTACGGCCGCCTTGGCAATGGCATGGGCCGCTGCGATAGGCGGGGACCGCGTTGGATATTTTTCATATGATGTGCGCCCGCATCACTTGGAATCTCCGGGACCCGGGCGGCGCAGCTTTAGCCGGATGCGCAGTTGGTCAGCAGAACTTTTCCCTGAACCGCGCGAGACCAATCATACGCTTGCCATGTCGGCGCTAAACGCACATACGCCAAAACGCAGCCTGATCGTGGTGTTCACGGAATTTATTGACACCACATCAGCCGAACTTTTGCTGGACACACTCGCAGTTCTGGCGCGGCGACATCTGATCGTCTTTGTTGCAATCCGTGATCCTGATCTGGACTGCCTTGTTGCGTCATCTCCCAAGACGATGGACATGGCGGCACAGATTGTCTCGGCCCATCAGTTATTGGCCGAAAGGCGTTTGGTTATTGAACGTTTGAACCGTTTGGGTGTGACGGTGATCGATGCCCGCCCCGGAACCATCACGACCCGGCTTGTCAGCACCTATCTAGAAATCAAAACGCGAGAACTGATCTGATGTCTCAAAATGATGACGCGCTGCGATCTGCGCGATTCAGAGCAGAACGAGAAGCTCAATGGCGTAATTTGGAAGCCTTGGTCAGTCAGGCTGAAACCCGCGGCACCCGACGCATGAGCTACCACGATGTTCGCAATTTGGCGGATTTGTACCGCCAAGCAACGACATCTTTGGCAATTGCGCGCGAGATTTCCCTGGATAAGGCCTTGCTGGCCTATCTCGAGGCCCTGACGGCACGGGCCTACCTAACCGTTTACGCGCCACAAACCCCGGCAGGCGGCGTCATCTGGCAATTTTTCTCAAAAGGTGCACCACAAGCGCTAAGACGGTCTGGAGTTTTTATTCTGTTGGGCGTGGTGTGCATGGGACTAGGGGTGCTTGCCGGGTATTTGCTCTATTTCGAAAATGCAGATTGGTTTTACGTCTTTATGCCTGCAGAGCTTGCTGGCGGGCGCACGCCAGAGGCCACGACAGGCGACCTTCTTGATGCGATTTATAGCGACACCTCCGTTGAAACAGGCGCGTTAGGGGCGTTTGCGTCTTATTTGTTTTCCCACAATACCCGAATTGCGTTTTTAATCTTTGGATTGGGCCTGTTTCTATGCGCGCCTGCGCTGATATTGACGTTTTTGAACGGGCTGACACTGGGTGCGTTTTTGGCCTTGCATGTCGAACGCGGCATCGGCTGGGATCTGGGCGGGTGGTTGTCCATTCACGGGGTCACCGAGATCGGGGCGATTTGTGTGGCCTGTGCCGGTGGTCTGAAACTGGGTTCAGCCGCGATGTTCCCCGGAATGCGCAGCCGCGCAGACAGCCTGCGCCATGCCGGACATGATGCTGCAAAACTGGCGATTGTGGCTGCCTTTATGTTGATCGTTGCCGCGATCCTTGAAGGGTTCGCAAGGCAAATGGTCCAAGACATGGTATGGCGCTACGTATTTGGATGGGGGGTTGGAGCGCTGTGGCTCTCATGGGCCATTACCACCGGAAAAGAGCGCATCTCATGACACCCGGAACGCACAGCAGACAGCGACGCAAGGCGGCACGCGCATCCCGCATTATCGCAAGCGATCAGATCCATCCTCCCGAAGGCGTCCCACTGACATTGCCAGTCGCGCGCACCGGTGTACGTTTGAGCGCGCAAATCGTAGATCTGATCCTTACTCTGATCACGCTGATTGCCATCGTTATTATTCTGTCATGGCTCGGACTTTTTGATGATACGACAATCAGCGCCGTGATCGCCTTGTTGTTCTTTTTCACACGCATTCCCTATTACGCGCTGACCGAATTGGCCTGGAACGGCCAAACCTTTGGCAAACGGTTGTTAAAGATCAAAGTGGTGGCTCATGATGGGGGGCCCTTGACCACCCATGCCATTGTTTTGCGCAATCTTACTAAAGAGGCAGAGGTCTTTTTGCCGGCGACTTTATTGCTGACGTTCAGTGTGTTGAGCGGATGGCAGGCTTGGCTGGCGATCGGTTGGATCGCAATTTGCCTGATGGTGCCGCTCCGCGATATCTATGCACGCAGGTTGGGCGATATATTGGCAGACACACATGTCGTGCACCTGCCCCAGCCCGTTTTTTTGCCGGAACTGGCCAAATCGCATGCAACATCAGAAAAATTCAGTCCCGATTTTGTGTTTCGCAGCGATCAACTGGACCATTACGGGGCGTATGAGCTTCAAACGCTTGAAACATTGTTAAGGGCCAGTCCCCCGATCTCGCACAAACAAAGAAAACGCTATACAGACACACGTGCGATCGTCACTCGAAAAATCCGTACCAAGATCGGCTATGCCGAGGCCATTCCTGAAAATAAGCAAGAAGCGTTTTTACGTGCATTCTATGCTGCACAACGAAAACACCTTGAAAACAAGCAGCTTTTTGGTGACCGTCGGGCTGACAAATATCATGCTGAAAACTCGGATGACAAAAGGCAATAACCTATTGGACCACACAATCCGATGGGCTTTGCCTTGTGAAAGGAAATCCGTTCGTGCATGATCCGGTGAAACTTTTTGCCATTCTTGGATGCAACGCCAGTGACTGAAGGCTTCTGCAATGACCCACAATTCAAACTTCGATAACATCCCATCGCTAGGCGTCGGGCAAATTCTTGCACGGTCCTTTTCAATTTACTTTGATAATTTCTTGGCGATCCTGACGCTTTGTATGATCCCCGCTTTGTTCAGCACAGCCCCCATCGCCATGCTGCAAACGGGCACATCGACTGATGGCGACATCATCAGCGGATTTTCGGTTTTACTGTCTGTCATTGGTAATTTTTTAGCTATCGGCATGGTTGTTCAACTAACCTATGATAAATTTTCAGGACGGCACAATACGCTTGGTGCGTATTTTTCAAATGCTTTCAGGGTTCTGATAAAGCTGGTTCTCTTTGGAATCCTCGTCTCAATTCTTGTAGGCATCGGGGCCGTCTTTCTTGTCCTGCCGGGTCTGTATATCGCTGCAATGTTTTATGTGGTCTCTCCCGTGATCTTGATGGAACCGGGTGTATCCCCGCTTGCGCGAAGCCTTGCATTAACCAAAAGCTATCGCTGGCCGTTGGTCGGGCTTACGATCGTCGTTTTTATGATCTCAATCATCTCGACCAGCATCATCAGCGGGGGATTGAACGTCCTTTTTGTCTCAACGGACGATTCCAACATATTTCTGATGACCATTTCACAAACACTGGCGAACGCCATTTTCTACGGCTTTGGCGGAGTTGTTGCGGCGCTGGTTTATGCACGACTACGCGAACTGAAAGAGGGTTTGGGTATTGAGGACATGGCAAACGTCTTTGAATGACCATCCCCTACGGAAAGAGTGCGCACCAGAAGCGACCCGCAAGACGGCGGCCCTGTGAACAGTACCTGCTGTGACTGGTCTACGGTTTTTTGATCAGCAGACCGTACCGATGGAATTTTATGATGTCTTGGCTGATTTGGGCGCCCGCGCCTTTTCCGCCAGATCGCGGGCGATGGCAAAGGCGCCCTTGATCTTGTCCGCATCGCTTTTCCAATCCCGACGGACAACGATCTTGTTATCGCGGATTTTTGCAAGATTGCGTGGGTCTTGCAGGAATTGCGCCAACCCCTCGGGGTTGGGAAACTTGTCATTGTGAAACTGGACTGTCGCACCTTTGGGTCCACCATCCAGCCGGGCAATGCCTGCCCGCTTGCACATGGCCTTGATCCGGACAACCAGCAACAAGGTGTTCACCTCGCGTGGCAACTTGCCAAAGCGGTCAATAAGTTCTGCGGCAAAGCCTTCCAGTTCGACCTTTTTGGTCAATGATGACAGTCGCCGGTACAGGCCAAGGCGCACATCCAGATCAGGCACAAATGTGTCTGGTATCAACACGGACACGCCCAGATTTATCTGTGGTGCCCATTGATCATTCATATCTGACAGACCTTCCAGTTCGCCTGATTTGATTTTTGCAATCGCCTCTTCCAACATGGATTGGTACAGTTCATACCCCACATCACGCATCTGGCCTGACTGTTCTTCGCCCAAAAGATTACCTGCACCGCGGATATCAAGATCCTGACTGGCCAGTGTAAATCCGGCGCCAAGCGTGTCCAGACTGCCCAGCACACGAAGTCTTTTTTGTGCCTGTGGCGTCAGTTTGGCGCGTGGTTTGGTGGTCAGATAGGCATAGGCCCGCGTCTTGGACCGCCCCACACGACCGCGGATCTGGTATAGCTGTGACAATCCGAACATATCCGATCGATGGACGATCATGGTGTTGGCGGTCGGGATATCCAGTCCCGATTCAACAATGGTTGTCGCCACCAGCACATCAAACTTACCATCGTAGAAGGCGTTCATACGGTCATCCAAGTCACCGGCCGCCATCTGGCCATTGGCCACAACAAAAGACACCTCGGGCACTTGTTCGCGCAGAAAGGTTTCGATCTCGGGCAGATCCTTAATGCGCGGCACAACAAAAAAGGATTGCCCGCCACGGTAATGTTCGCGCAGCAAAGCCTCTCGGATCGTGACCGGGTCAAATTCGCTGACATAGGTTCGAATGGCCAGACGATCCACCGGCGGTGTCCCAATGATCGATAGATCGCGCACCCCTGTCAGGCTGAGTTGCAGCGTCCGAGGGATGGGTGTCGCCGTCAGGGTCAAAACATGAATGTCACTGCGCAATTGTTTGAGCTGCTCTTTATGCGCAACGCCAAAATGCTGCTCTTCATCAATAATCAGCAAGCCGAGATTTTGAAACCGCAGCCCCTTGGCAAGCAAAGCATGGGTGCCCACCACGATATCCACAGTCCCGCGCGACAGGCCCTCGCGCGCGCGCGCTGCGTCCTTGGCAGAGGTGAAACGCGATAGACCATGCACTTCTAGCGGAAACCCCCGGAACCGTTCGGCAAAACTCTTCAGATGCTGGCGCGCCAAAAGCGTCGTCGGAGCGATCACAGCAACCTGCAACCCAGACATTGCGGCAATAAACGCCGCGCGCATCGCAACTTCGGTCTTACCAAACCCCACATCGCCACAGATCAGACGGTCCATAGGCTGGCCGGATTGCATATCGCTCAGAACATCTTTGATAGCGCTCAGCTGATCGTCGGTCTCGGTGTAGGGGAACCGCGCGGAAAACGTATCCCAAGCGCCCGGCGGTGGATCTATCATCGGAGCCTTGCGCAGGGCCCTTTCGGCGGCAATCCGGATCAGACGGTCTGCTATTTCACGGATACGTTCCTTCAGACGGGCCTTTTTCGCCTGCCATGCCCCACCCCCCAAACGATCCAAAAGACCCTGTTCGTGGCCGTATTTGGACAGCAGTTCGATATTTTCAACCGGAAGATATAACTTGCTGTCTTCTGCATAATGCAACAACAGGCACTCGTGCGCAGCCCCCGCAGCAGAGATCACGTCCATGCCCATATAGCGACCGATCCCGTGATCAACATGTACGACCAGATCACCCGGAGTCAGAGATTGCGTTTCGGTCAGAAAATTCTCGGCTTTGCGGCGCTTTTGCGGTTTCCGGATCAAGCGGTCGCCCAGAACATCCTGCTCCGAAATAACCGTGAGTTGCCCCTGCCCCCATGGCGCCACAAACCCTTGATCAAGCCCCCAGACGGCCAGGTGCAAACCCTGCTTGCCAATGCGGGTTGCGTTTTCAACCAGCACAGCGCCTGCAAGACCTTCGTCTTCGATCAGACCGTTCAGACGTTCCCGTGCGCCTTCGGAATAACTCGCGATCAAGACCGGACCATCAGCAAGACACGTCTTTACATGGGTTGCCAAAGCGCCAAACAGACTGACCTGTTCGCGCTGCCGTTCCGGCGCAAAGTTGCGCCCGATACGCGCGCCCGCATCCACAACACCCGGACCGCTGGCCTGCGGCAAGGGATGAAAGCCGACCACACGATGCGGTGCAAGTGCGGCCTGCCATGCGGCTTCGTCCAAATACAACAGATCTGCGGGCGCCGGTTTATAAACCGTGCCCATACGGTTGCGTTCCGCGGCCGCCAGACGACGGGTTTCATATTGATCCGCAATACCGTCCCATCGCGATATGCGTGTCGCAGCAATCTGATCATCCAGCGTCACCGTCGCAGAGGGAAGATAATCAAAAACCGTCTCAAGGCTTTCGTGGAAAAAGCCCAGCCAATGTTCCATCCCCTGATGTTTTCTGCCCGCGCTGACCGCCTCATACAGAGGATCATCGCTTCCGGCGGCGCCGAATTCCACGCGGTAATTCTGGCGAAAGCGGGTGATTGCAGCCTCGTCCAGTATCACCTCAGACACTGGTGCCAGTTCGATCTGGGTCAGCTTTTCCGTCGTGCGTTGCGTGGCAGGATCAAAACGGCGAACCCCATCCAGAACATCCCCAAACAAATCCAGCCGGACCGGACCGCTTTCTCCGGGCGGATAGATATCGATTATGCCGCCGCGAATGGCATAATCGCCGGGCTCGGTAACCGTAGGAGCTTGGCTAAAGCCCATGCGTACGAGAAAATGACGCAGAGCGTCTTCGTCAACACGCGTCCCGACTGACGCAGAAAATGCAGCCTTTTTCAGGGTTTCGCGCGCGGGAACCCGTTGCATAGCGGCACCAATCGTGGTCAGCACGATGTAGCGTTTGGGCATCTCATGCACCAAAGCCGCAAGCGTGGACATCCGCATGGCTGAAATATCAGCGTTGGGCGAAACCCGGTCATAGGGGAGGCAATCCCAAGCCGGGAAAACAAAGACCGGCATGTCTGGCGCAAAAAAGCGCAGGGCCTCGACCGTTCGCTGCAAGCGTTTGTCATCTCGCACGATGTGAAGAACGGGCGCCTTTGCAGCTTCTTCCAAAACAACACACGCGTCAAAGCCCTCGGGCGTGCCACCTTTTAGAATATGCGAAGCTGGGGTCATGGTGGCTCTGTTAATCTGTGGGCGTAGCGTTGTCAGATGGCGCGAATGGAGGGTCCGGTCAAGGGCTATGACGGTGCAGCACTAGATGGGTCCATAGCCTAGCAACATTTGCCAGACGCCCCAAAGCGCAGAGATCAAGATACTTACCCCCGCAAGAATATGCTGCAAGAACCGATGCCGGCGCAAAATAACACAAAGAGCGTCACCATAAAGGTTTTGTGTGATGATGCGGCCCGCCGTGGATACATTCAGCGGCACCATCAAGGACATCGGAAATGCCAAAATCAAAACAGCCTGCGCGAATTGCACTTGGTACATAAACCCGGCCACACCCAGCACGGTATAGATAAAAGAGACAAGGCCAAGAATCCAAACACCCGCACGATCGAACAAGGCCAATACCCGGTTGGCAAATATATGGACCAAAGCGTCCAGTTCGGCCATGCCATCCACATCCGAGGTCCATCCACGCTGCACAAGATCCCAAGGCACGCCAAGGACACGCGACGTCGCAAACGTCCAGCCACAGCCCAAGATCAACCAGAACCACAAGCTGTCAAAGGCCCGCAGGCTCAAAGTTTCGCTGATTACAGTTGACAGGTCCAAAGAAGCATCGGCCTTTTTGTTAGCATCGCGCGGCGCGATCTGGGACGGCCCACGACGCGGGGGTGGTCAGTCAGGGAGCCCACGTATAGACACAAAGAAGAAAACAAGAACTGAATGCCACCCAACAGGGACAAAGACAAGGACCGATGCTATGAAGACGCCGCTTGCTGCAGCCTTTCCTGCCTCTCGCTTTCGCCGACTGCGCCAAACCCCCGCGCTTCGCGATCTTGTACGCGAAACAACACTGAGCCCCGGCGACTTTATCTGGCCTGTATTTGTGCGCGACGGGACCGGCATCGAAGAACCTATCACGTCCATGCCGGGCGTTGTGCGCAGATCGGTAGATAAAATTGTTGATGCCGCCCGCGAGGCGCAGGCTTTAGGTATTCCCGCGATTTGCCTGTTCCCTTACACCGACCCGGCCCTGAAAACCGAAGATTGCGCCGAAGCATGGAACCCCGAAAACCTGTCGAATCGTGCCACTCGTGCCATCAAGGACGCGGTGCCGGACATCGCCGTGATGACGGATGTGGCGCTTGACCCCTACAATATCAATGGCCACGATGGATTTGTCGAAGACGGCTATGTTGTCAACGACCGCACGGTTGAGGCACTGGTCAAACAGGCGCTAAGCCAGGCAAGGGCCGGATCCGATATTATTGGTCCGTCGGATATGATGGATGGCCGCATCGGCGCATTACGGCAGGCACTCGAAGGTGAGGGACATCAAAACGTCACCCTTCTTAGCTATGCAGCCAAATATGCCAGCGCATTCTATGGTCCCTTCCGCGACGCGGTGGGCGCCTCTGGCGCGTTAAAGGGCGACAAGAAGACCTATCAGATGGATCCTGCAAATAGCGATGAAGCCCTGCGGTTGATTGCGCGTGATTTATCCGAAGGCGCTGACATGGTGATGGTCAAACCGGGCATGCCCTATCTGGATATCTGCCGCAGGGCCAAAGACACGTTCGGCGCACCGACCTACGCATATCAGGTCTCGGGAGAGTATGCGATGATCGCGGGCGCCGCAGAACGCGGCTGGATCGACGGTGAAAAGGTCATGTTAGAAAGTCTGACAGCCTTTCGAAGAGCGGGCTGTGACGGGATATTGACCTATTTCGCTCCTGCCGCCGCGCGCATTCTGAACGGCTAAGCCCTGCCGATGGATCATTGTCAAGCGTGACAGAGCCGACCGTCTGACGTATACAGGTTGCAACCAGATTGAAAATCTGGATCCGGATCAACAAAAACGAGCAGACACATGACAAAAATGACCCGCAGAGCCACCCTTCTGGCTCTTGGTGCGCTGCCATTGGCCGCCTGTAGCAACGGTGTTGGATCCAGCGGTGCCGCCAAGATCGACGCACGCGTCAACGCCACCCTAAACGAACTATACACGCGCTATCCCGATACGCTGAACCTCGCAGATGTGGCGGCAGGCATTCTGGTAATGCCCGTTGTGACAGAGGCAGGACTGGGCGTCGGAGGCAGCTATGCGCGCGGCGCGCTGCTGGTAGGCGGCAGCACTGTTGACTACTATTCTGCCATCAAGGCCAACGTTGGATTCCAGATCGGCGCACAGCAATATGCCAGCGTATTGTTCTTTATGACAAATGACGCTCTTTCTGACTTCCGGCGCAGTGGTGGATGGGCCGCAGGGGCGGATGTGGGATATGCCACACCGAACGAAGGACGAACACTTGCCGCCGAGACAACAACAAGCCTCTCGCCGGTGATTGCAGTGATCTTTGGCCACGCCGGATTGCGAATCGGGGCAACGCTTGACGGGGTTAAATACACACGAATTGTGCCCTGACCTCGTGGCTTTGAAAATTCGGTATTACAGGTCCTGATCCGTGCCGGCACAGGGGCTCCGCCTGACACCGTTCAGCCTGTCGGAATGCCCCCGCGCAACCATGACTTTGTCGTTAAAGCGGCAAGAATAACTGCGCGTGTAATCGGAAAGATCAAATCGCATAGTGCGTTGGGAAAGATATACTCTTGACCCCAAATGAATTACGCGCGACCAGACGACCATCACGAAGGAGCCCTGCCCCATGCATACCGCCATCATAGATTATGACTCAGGCAATCTGCATTCCGCTCACAAGGCATTTCAAAAAATGGCGCAAGAGAGTAACGGCGGAGAGGTCATCGTGACCTCTGATGCGGATGTTGTGGCGCGCGCTGACAGGCTGGTCTTACCCGGGGACGGTGCCTTTCCCGCGTGCAGAGCTGCTCTGGATGCCAGTGGTTTGGGAGAAGCGATATCAGACGCCGTCGAAAGGCGAGGTGTGCCGTTCATGGGGATTTGCGTCGGCATGCAACTGCTGGCGCGCGAGGGGCTGGAATACACAGCGACGCCGGGACTGGGCTGGATAGACGGAACGGTCCAAGAAATCACTTCCGAAAACCCTGCGCTGAAGGTGCCACATATGGGCTGGAACGATCTGGTGATCGATCGCACCCATCCCGTATTGGAGGGAATAGCATCAGGCGAGCACGCCTATTTCGTGCACAGTTATCACATGGCTGTTTGCCAACCAGATCAACTGATCGCGCATGTAGACTATGGCGCTGCTGTTACAGCTGTCGTGGCACGAGACAGCATTATAGGTCTTCAGTTTCATCCCGAAAAATCCAGTCAGGCAGGACTGAAAATAATTTCAAACTTTTTGGCTTGGCGGCCTTGAGAGCCCGCCTGTCGCATTCTGTTCAAGACGCAAGTCTGTGCCCTTTTATGTAAGGGCAGTCGACAGTTGGCCCTCAACAAACCTGCCTGGGACAAGTGTCGGGTAAAGGTTAGGGCGCATGGGGTCCTAAAATGCGCCCCTCCCCCGTTTAATTGACCCGCGTCCAAGTTTGACCACGGCAAATAAACAAGACGCAACCTTCAACCTCAAGCTTGCTGCCACTTAGCGTCATGCGCGAATTGTATGTCTTGTCGCGATCCGGCGCCCAGATTTTTCCACCACGATATGTACCGTCTCCTTGGGCCTTCATATCCCAAATCATGGGCTTACCGTCCGCCGCGCTATCAACAGCCTTGCCCTTCGCATCATAGGCCTGCGCCATGGTGCCACAGATGTTACTGCCGCAGGTGGTAATTTCGACAAAAGCATAGTTGCCATCATCACCGGGCTGCGTTTTCCATGTGCCGGTAACAGGGTCGGCCACGGCCGCACTCGCTGCCATCACCCCTCCAAACAGACCTGCCCAGATTTTGTTCATCATATATCCTCCCAAAACATGGCGTATTGTCGTCAATGCGCCTCAGTGGTTCAAGCGTAACGTGAGGTCGCGTTGCATCCGTCGCCAGAGCATGGCAATGCGCAGCAAAGCAAAACGAAACCGCCTTGGAGAGCTGCTGCGATGATCCTATACCCCGCAATCGATCTGAAAGACGGTCAGGCCGTGCGCCTGCTACGTGGTGATATGAACAAATCAACCGTTTTCAATGATGATCCGGCAGCTCAGGCCGAGGCATTTGTCAGCGCCGGTTGTGACTGGCTGCATCTGGTCGACTTGAATGGCGCCTTTGCCGGGCAACCCGTCAACGGAGAAGCCGTCCGCGCCATTTTGGACCGTTGCAAGGTCCCCGCCCAGCTTGGCGGAGGCATCCGGGACATGGCCACAATCGAAATGTGGCTGGAGCGCGGTTTGGCGCGCGTCATTCTTGGCACCGTTGCCGTTGAGAATCCCGAATTGGTCCGCGAGGCCGCGCGCAGCTTTCCCGGTCACATTGCTGTTGGGATAGACGCACGCGGCGGTAAGGTTGCAACCAAAGGCTGGGCCAAGGAAACAGACGTGGATGCAGCAGACTTGGCGCGTTCTTTTGAGGACGCCGGTGTTGCTGCGATTATCTATACAGATATTAACCGCGACGGCGCGATGCAGGGTCCCAATATTGACGCAACAGCCGGTCTTGCACGCGCGGTATCCGTGCCTGTGATTGCCTCTGGCGGCGTCTCTTCGCTCGAAGACCTCATCGCCCTGCGGGATTGTGGTGTCACTCTGAACGGAGCCATTTCGGGACGCGCACTTTATGACGGTGCTCTGGATTTATCCCAAGCTCTTGCAATCCTGTCTGACGACCATGACATGCGACATGCGGACGCCTGAGATCTGGCTGCGCGTCCAGCGTTACATTCCCATACAAGCCAATCAGGCGTGCGCAGCCGACCGTTACGTCTGACCGCGTTTGTGCGGGTAAGGAAGCTCAATGAAAACACACCAGATGAACCAAGGCTTCCAAAGAATCCTAAGAAGCCACTTGGTTTTGGGATGGTGGGCCGAGAGGGATTTGAACCCCCGACATTTCCGATGTGAACGGAATGCTCTACCCCTGAGCTACCGGCCCAATCCTAAAACAAAGGTCCCCACGAATGTGTGCGCGTGTCTAACGACCCAGCCATCCATCATGTGACCCTGTAGTTTCGCAATACCGGCGCATTTATTATCGGTAATACACCGCCGGTATCATGCAAAGCCCGCCTACCGCCAAGCGATGTCTGGCGCAAGATGCATTTCGAGCAGGTCCAAGTATATTTTGGACCTGCCCTGTTTCTCAGTGCGCCAATGTCGACGACGCGCCGTTGTCACCCTTGAGCGCGGCGGCAGCGGCCTCTTCTGCAGCTTCGTCCCATTCGATCGCTTCGGGACTGCCGACCAAAGCATGCTCGAGCACTTCGGACACGTGTCGAACGGGGATCAATTTCAGGCCTTCTTTGACATTGTCCGGCAGTTCGGCCAGATCCTTTTCGTTTTCTTCAGGGATCAGGAC
>JAYQEA010000015.1:19238-26527 GCA_038138625.1 Roseivivax sp. | reverse complement strand
ACGGTGGTGATCCCCCCACGCAATGCAGCCAGCAGCTTTTCCTTGAGCCCACCGATAGCACTGGCATTGCCCCGAAGCGTGACCTCGCCCGTCATTGCAATATCCTTGCGGACCGGCAGTCCGGTCAGCACGGACACGATCGCTGTGACCATCGCCAAACCAGCCGATGGACCATCTTTGGGCGTTGCCCCGTCCGGCACGTGCACATGGATGTCCATCTTGTCAAATTTGGGTGGCTTGACACCAATCGACGGTGCGATCGACCGCACATAGCTGCTCGCGGCATCGATGGATTCTTTCATCACATCACCGAGCTTGCCGGTCGTCTTCATCCGGCCTTTGCCCGGCAAGCGCAGAGCCTCGATCTGCAACAGGTCGCCGCCCACACTGGTATAGGCCAAACCGGTGACCACGCCGACCTGATGGTCATCCTCTGCAAGCCCATATCTGAACCGCCGCACACCCAACATGTCCGACAAACTGTCAGAGGTGATTTCGACCGTTTCTGCTTCCTTTTTCACGATTTGCGTTACAGCCTTACGTGCCAGCTTTGCAAGTTCACGTTCGAGATTCCGCACGCCTGCCTCGCGGGTGTAGTACCTGATGACATCGGTCAATGCTTCATCCGTGACAGAGAATTCCCCGTCTTTCAGACCGTGGTTCTTGATCTGCTTGGACAAAAGGTGACGCCGCGCGATCTCTGATTTTTCATCTTCAGTGTAGCCTGCAAGGGGAATGATCTCCATCCGGTCCAAAAGCGGTCCGGGCATATTGTAGGAGTTCGCAGTTGTCAGGAACATCACGTCGGACAGATCATATTCGACCTCAAGATAGTGATCCACAAATGTCGAATTCTGCTCTGGGTCCAGAACCTCGAGCATTGCCGACGCCGGATCCCCGCGAAAGTCCTGCCCCATCTTGTCTATTTCATCCAGCAAAATCAGTGGATTGGTGGTTTTTGCCTTTTTCAGAGCCTGAATAATTTTCCCAGGCATAGAGCCAATGTATGTTCGTCTGTGGCCGCGAATTTCGGATTCGTCACGTACCCCACCCAAAGAGATTCGGATGAATTCGCGTCCCGTGGCCTTGGCGACCGACTTGCCCAAGGATGTCTTACCAACACCCGGAGGGCCAACAAGGCACATGATCGGACCTTTCAGCTTTCTGGAGCGTTGTTGCACGGCCAGATACTCGACAATACGTTCCTTGACCTTTTCCAAACCGTAATGGTCGTTGTCCAACACCGTCTCGGCGCGGTGCAGATCCTTCTTGACCCGGCTGCGTACGCCCCATGGGATCGACAACATCCAATCAAGATAGTTGCGCACAACAGTCGCCTCAGCGCTCATCGGGGACATATTCTTCAGCTTCTTCAGCTCTGCGTCAGCTTTTTCCCGCGCCTCTTTGGACAGTTTGGTGTCTTCGATCCTGTCTTCAAGTTCGGTCAGTTCGTTGCCGCCATCTTCGCTATCGCCCAATTCTTTCTGAATGGCTTTCATCTGCTCATTCAAATAGTATTCACGCTGCGTGCGCTCCATTTGCGACTTCACACGGGTCTTGATCTTTTTCTCGACCTGCAAAACAGACAGCTCGCCTTGCATAAGACCGTAGACTTTTTCCAGACGTTCACTGACGGCCAATGTCTCAAGAAGATCCTGCTTTTTGTCGACCTCAATCCCAAGGTGGCCAGATACCAGATCCGCTAGCTTGGCAGCGTCCTTGGCGTCAGATACAGCGCTGAGCGCCTCGTCCGGGACATTCTTTTTCACTTTGGCGTAGCGTTCAAACTCCTCGCCAACCGTGCGCACAAGCGCCTCAATCGCCGATACATCACCCGGCATTTCGGTCAATTGCTCGGCACGGGCTTCAAAATAGGCGTCGTTGTCCAAGAATTCCTTGAGGGTCACACGCGACTGCCCTTCGACCAGAACTTTGACCGTGCCGTCGGGCAGCTTCAGCAGTTGCAATACATTGGCCAACACGCCCATGCGATAAATACCGTCTGTATCTGGGTCGTCATCTGATGGGTCTATCTGGCTGGTAAGCAAGATCTGCTTGTCTTCAGACATGACCTCTTCCAACGCGCGCACGGATTTCGGCCGCCCTACGAACAAAGGGACAATCATGTGCGGGAATACCACGATATCTCGCAGTGGCAGCACGGGGTAAGAGGCGTTCAAAGGCTCTTGCATGCTCAGTTCCTTGTTTTTAGCAAGACGGCGTGGTCCCGCTTGGCGGCAACCCTTCCCGTCTCCGGTTACAGGACTGTTAACGTGGGGTGTCTGCCACCCAATTCAACCGTTAACTTGATATTCACACGGAACATGACCCTACACCCGCAAGGACGCAAGGGCACAATTCGCCAAATTTCTTTACAAAACCGATCAAATCAAACCTTTGACCCGATACCAAGCCAGTGGTACGCGGCCCAGACTAAAGCGGATCTATATCACCCTGCGCGCGGCTGGCATGAAAGGCCGCCTCAAACTGGGCAAATTGCCCTTGGGCTATGGCGTCTCGCATACCTTGCAAGAGATCCTGAAAGTAATGCAGGTTGTGCCATGTGAGCAACATGCCGCTGATCATCTCTTTTGACCGAAAAACATGGTGCAAATAGGCACGACTGTAACCGGTACACGCAGGACAGGAGCAGTCTTCATCAAGTGGACGCGGATCATCCTGATGGCGGGCATTTTTGATATTCACCACCCCGTTACGGGTAAAGGCCTGCCCGGTCCTGCCAGACCGCGACGGCAAAACGCAATCCATCATATCAATACCACGCGCGACGGCGCCAACGATGTCATCAGGCTTACCCACCCCCATCAAATAGCGGGGCTTGTCGATTGGAAGATGTTCAGGCGCGTGATCCAGACATGCAAACATCGCCTCCTGACCTTCGCCAACGGCCAAACCACCAACCGCATACCCATCAAACCCGATCTCCATCAGGCTTTTTGCGCTTTCTTCGCGCAGGTCGGCATCCAGACCACCTTGCTGGATACCGAACAACATATGCCCCGGGCGATCCCCAAAAGCGTCACGCGACCGCGCCGCCCAGCGCATGGACAACCGCATACTAGAGGCGATCCGATCCCGATCGGCCGGTAAAGCCGGGCATTCGTCAAACGCCATTACTATATCAGATCCCAAAAGCCGCTGGATTTCCATTGATCGTTCCGGCGTCAGATGGTGACGCGATCCATCTATATGGCTGCGAAAGGTGACACCCTGTTCGGTCAATTTACGAAGCCCAGCAAGGCTCATCACTTGGAACCCGCCAGAATCGGTCAAAATAGGCTTTTCCCAATTCATAAAGCGGTGCAAGCCACCAAGCTGTGCGATCCGTTCGGCGGTCGGCCGTAGCATCAAGTGATACGTGTTGCCTAACAGGATATCCGCACCCGTTTGTGCAACGCTTTGCGGCAGCATCGCCTTAACGGTTGCGGCAGTGCCTACGGGCATGAAAGCAGGTGTCCGGATTTGACCGCGCGGAGTATCTATAACCCCCGCGCGTGCTCGGCCATCCGTTTTAGTGAGAGAAAATGAGGCATGCGTCATGGCTGTTTATGTGACTCAACATGATCCGAAGGTCCAGCCCAGCTGATAACCGACAATGTCGGCGAACCTTGCAAAACCGTCAAACTCACAAAATGCGCGGCACGGCGGTGCATTTTTGGATTGGTTGACACGGCAATCAACGGTTCTCGGGGACCACAAATCTTCGTGACACAAAATTCACCGCAACGGTTCTTGAACCTTCACACTTGCGTCAAATGCAATGCTTCAGACATTTTTTATTGTCTGGTTGAGGGATCTGTATGAATTTCTGTTGATGGCTTGCTGGGCCTTCGGTAACGTTATGTCTGACAGGAACGCTCGGAATGGCGTCGCCGGGTGGGGCCGTCCGTGGTTATTCATATATGACCTCGGGCGTGCGGCACTTTACGTCGGCAAGAGCCACCACTATGTGTACATTCCGGAACCGACAAAGGACTGGGTATGACTGATGCCTCAACTCAGATGGAGGGCGCACCGCTGATCGCTCCATCGACCGCTGATCACCCGATGTTCGATCAGATCATCGATGCGTGCCGAACGGTTTATGACCCCGAAATCCCTGTCAATATATATGATTTGGGACTCATCTACACTGTGACCATTTCCGAAGAGAATGAAGTGCGCGTGATCATGACCCTCACTGCACCGGGATGTCCGGTTGCCGGTGATATGCCGGGATGGATCGCAGAAGCTATTGAGCCACTGCCCGGTGTGAAACAGGTTGATGTAGAATTAACGTGGGAGCCCCCCTGGGGCATGGACATGATGTCGGACGAAGCCCGGCTGGAACTTGGGTTCATGTGATACGGAAGACCTTGTGCAGTCGCCATCAAAACCCCATTTGTGTGCTATTCAAAAGAGGCTCAGATAATGTTTGCCATTCCAGGAAAACAAGCGGTAACGCTGACCCCATCGGCCTCTGCGCAAATCGCGCGTCTGATGTCGCAAGATGGCCGCGCCGGTCTGCGCATCGGATTGAAAAAGGGAGGCTGTGCTGGCATGGAATACACCATGGAGTACGTGGACACAGCCGATGCTAACGACGAGGTTGTCGAACAAGATGGCGCGCGGGTCATGATTGCTCCGATGGCGCAGATGTTTCTGTTCGGGACTGAGATCGATTACGAGACCGGCCTTTTGGAATCCGGGTTTAAATTTCGAAATCCCAACGTCTCTGATTCGTGTGGCTGTGGAGAGTCGATTAATTTCAAAGATGTCTCCGAACTGCAGGCGGAACGTGATGCAGCTGCCAAGGGCTGACACCTGTCGCATCGCACATCCAAAAGGCGTAGCGCAGTCTCGTTGACCAAATCATAACTGGACATCGAAAGCCATCTTTCGGGAACGGTTCACTACGCAAGTGCCATGGCAGGATCAATCGGCCGCGGCACACGCAACAAACACACAACAGTAAATAACTTGACGCCATCCGCCAATCGGCAAGGATAGCGCAAACAAAATAAAGGGCCTAGGACATGCGTCAGAAACTTGCAGCAGGCAATTGGAAAATGAATGGCACTCGTGCGGCTTTGGGTGAACTGGACGCGATGGCACCGGTCGCAGACGGATCTGCCGAAGTGTTGATCTGCCCTCCGGCTTCATTGATCAGCACAGCCGCGGATCGTGCGCCGGCCAGCGTAAAAATTGGCGCGCAAGATTGCCATGAAAAAGCCGGTGGTGCCCATACGGGGGATCTGTCTGCTGAGATGCTGTCCGAGGCGGGCGCGACGCATGTCATTCTGGGACACTCCGAACGTCGTGCGGATCATGGGGAAACTGATACACTGGTCTGTGCCAAGACCAAGGCGGCTCAAGCATCAGGATTGGTGGCCATCGTATGTATTGGCGAGACCCTCGAGGAACGCAATGCTGGCGAAACCCTCGCCGTTGTGACCCGTCAACTTGCCGGATCACTCCCTGAGGGCCAAACCGGGGCAAATCTGGTTGTGGCCTATGAACCGGTTTGGGCAATCGGTACCGGCCTCGTCCCCACAATCGATCAAATTGCCGAAGTGCACACCAGCCTCCGAAGATCCCTTTGTGACCGTTTCGGAGCCGAAGGCGACGCTATTCGGCTTCTCTACGGTGGCAGTGTCAAAGCAAGCAACGCCGCCGAGATCTTTGCCACAGCCGACGTGGATGGCGCTTTGGTCGGAGGGGCCAGCCTCAAGGCTGAAGATTTCGTGCCAATTGTTGAAGCACTCTGCGCTGCATAAACGAACGCAAAGTGCTTCAGACGCACAAAAGCCATATCACCACTGATCTACCGTGTGGTTGAAACGGTTGATGCGCAGACCTTGATGCCTGCGGCCTATGCGATCTTTACGCGATTTTTTTTGCGCACGCAACACCGCGGCAGATGGGTTCGTCACATAGCAATTATCAGATCAAAAGCGCGCGAAAGCGCTCTGTTTGATATTGGCAGGCCAGCGCTCAAAACCCACATTTGTCCCTTAAGAATGCCAACGCCACGCCAAGTCCATCCGGTGCTATTCCGTGGCCTGTACCTTTCATGATATGCGCAAATACATCTTGCCAACCCGCCTCTTGCAGCGCCTCAACCGCTTCTGGCAGGCTCTGCGGGGGAACCACATCATCAGCATCGCCGTGTACCAGCAACATCGGAGGCCGACTGACCACGTCATCCACCAGCAAGTCGGGCGATAGAAGCCGTCCGGAAAATCCAACAACCCCGGCCAAAGCGTCTTCGCGGCGCGGGGCAATGTGCAGGCTCATCATGGTACCCTGACTAAAGCCCACCAGTGCAACCTGTTCCGGCAACAGATCTTCATCCACCATAAGTGCATCCAGAAAGGCATTCAAATCCTCGGCAGCCGCACGCATACCGGTTTCGCTTTCTTCCTGACTGGATCCATCAATCCAAGGTATCGGAAACCATTGAAATCCCATGGGTGCACCAGCGCAGGCCTCGGGCGCATCTGGCGCCACAAACAAAGTATCCGGCAAATGTTCGCCCAAGGGATCTGCCAATCCCAAGAGGTCCGCCCCATTTGCCCCATACCCATGTAAAAACACCACGGCGGAACGCATCTCGCCCGAAACTGGGCCTTTGCGGCCTGCTTGCAAAATCCGTGTCATGCGATCCCCTCTCGATCCTTTGCAACATGGTAGTACGCCCACAGCGTTCGCGCGGCAACCGATCTCCATGGACTCCAGGCTCTGGCCATCTGTCGCAGCTCTTTTTCTTTCGGGCGATGCTCCAGCTCAAACAGAAGACGCGCAGATTCCTGCAAGGCCAGATCGCCCGGAGCAAAAACATCCGCCCTCCCAAGGCAGAACATGGCATAAATCTCTGCCGTCCAAACACCGATCCCCTTTACACCGGTGAGCACCTTGACCACGTCAGATGTAGGAAGGTCCCGCAAGCCATCGTAGTCTATCCCGGCCTCGGCCAGCGCAAATGCATAGCGAACCTTTTGTCGGCTTAGACCCAGACCGCGCAAAATCTGATCATCAGAGGACAGAATGGCCTCCGGTGTTACCATTCCCGCAGACTGCAAACGCCCCCATATCGCCCTGGCTGACGCAACGCTCACCTGTTGGCTGATAATTGCGCTCAAGACCTCGGCGAACCCGTCTGGCTTTCTGCGCAAAGCAAGCGGACCCGTCAGCCTTAGCGCATGATCAAAGCGCGGCTCGGTACGCGCCAGCCACGCAGCGCCCTCTGCAACACAGGCGTCGGTCTGAATAATCCGCTCCAACAATAC